>JBGPCQ010000100.1:0-11118 GCA_041481895.1 Geobacteraceae bacterium
CGCAGATATTGCGGAAAAGGCGCATTCCTAACCTTTCAACTCACTGAAATCGTCCGCATTGACCGTCTTCTTCCGTCGATGCAGATAGACCACCAGCGCCAGGGCCAGCGACACCTCCGCGGAGGTGAGGGCCATGATCATCAGGGCGAACACCTGCCCGTCGGCCGTCCCCCACCGGGCCGCCCCGCCGACGAAGACGAGCATGGCCGCATTGAGCATGATCTCGATCCCGATCAGGATCATGATCAGGTTGGATCGCCAGACCAGGACGCAAACCAGGCCCAGGATAAAGAGGATGACGGCCAGGATGAGGACATGTACTAACGGAACGATCATCGACGTTTTCCCAGATATAATGCACCTACCAGTGCAAACAGCAACTGCATGGAGATAATCTCGACGGCTATGCCGTACTTCCGGAACAGGACAAAAGCAAAATCCCTGATGCCGAACGAGACCCCGACGGGAAATGCCGGGGGATGGGCGGCACAAAGGACCAGGACGGCGCCCAGTGTCACTGCGCCGAGGACCACGGCAGGCCACCAGTCTCTTCTCCCCGGGCGCACCGCTTTTTCCGGGTGCCCCAGGTCGAGCATCATGATGACGAAAAGAAAGAGCACCATAATGGCGCCCGCATAGATGATGACCTCGAAAACCGCCACGAGCGGCGCACCGAGGAGATAGAAGATCACCGCCAGGGAGAAGAAGGAGGTGACGAGGTAGACGATGGCATGCACCGTATGCTTTTCGGTGATGGCGAACACCGTGGCGATGACGGTGACGGCGGCAAGGATGTAGAAAATGATCGCTTCCATGGAAGCTCCAGGCGCTAGGCTAGGGGCACTAGGCACTAAGCACTAGGCGCTGGGCACTGGGGTCTGGTTCTGATTTTACTTTCCTAGTGCCCAGAGCCTCGCGCCTCGCGCCTGCATTTAAGGCATTAAACTGCGCACATCCACCGACGCCTCTTCATCCGGGTTCCCCCCCCGCGGGTTGACAACCCCGATCCCGGCATGCCGGTAGAAATTATATGACGGGTCCTTGCCGCAACCGTCGATGAGGAGATCCTCCTTTTCGTAGATCAGGTTCATGATGTTCCGAGAACATATTTCGTAGTCGGGGGTCATCTGGATTGCCATGGTTGGGCATGCCTCGGCGCAGAGCCCGCAGAAGATGCAGCGGGAGAAGTTGATCCGGAACCACGCGGCATAGCGGCGGCCGTTCTCCCCCTCCGCCGCCTCCATGGAGATACAGTCGACCGGACAGGCAGCCGAGCAGAGATAGCAGGCCACGCACCGCTCACCGCCGTCCGGGTCACGGGTCAGGACGATCCGGGCCCGGTAGCGCGGGTAGGGAATCCGTTTCTCCTCCGGGTACTGGATGGTCACCGGGCGGCGGAAGATATGCTTCCAGGTGGTCCGGAAGCCGGTCAATAATGCTCGAATGTCGCTCGTAACAGTCATGGCGGCGCGCTCTTGGGGATATGTGCTCTGTAAATGATAGCAGAAGGCGGGGAGGAGGCAATGCTGTCCGGAAAAATAAGCGCCGTTGAGCCGTAGATAACAACGTCAGATTTGAGATGATCACAAGGCAGCGAGGAGTAAACCCCGGAAGCGTACGGATAGTACGTTAAGGAGGTTTACGATGAAATAACAAAGTGAGCGCTCAAAGATGACGTTGTCAAAAAAAGAGGGCAGGCGCAATGCCTGCCCTCCCGGACAGTCAGGCTGTCGCTTCTTTCATTCGTTGCGCCTTTTTCAGCAGGGCCAGGGCAAGGGGATGGTTGTTGTTTTCAGCGTAAATCATGGCAGTGTTGCCCGCCAGTGTCCTGGCATTGACATCAGCGCCTCTGTTGACGAGGGATTGAATGGTGTGGTTGCAGCCATAGATGGCCGCCAGCATAAGGGGAGTGCGCCAGTCCCTGTCGCGGGCATCCACAACGGAGCCATGCTCCAGGAGGATATTGACGACATCCACATGACCGTTTGCTGCCGCATAGTGAAGAACCGTCTTCCCTTTTTCACTCTTCGCTTCCAGGTCGGCCCCGCGTTTTACCAGGTCCTTGACCGTTTCGACGTTGCCTTCTTTAGCCGCTTCCATAAGTGGGGTGTGGCCATGCCTGTCCTTGGTATTTACGTTTTGCATCATCCGTTCCCCCTTTTCGATCATGCTTCCTGTCCCTGTCACTGTTTCCATTGGCCCATACTCCTTTCCTGAAAGATGTCAGTAAGATGCATGAAACGGTTATGCGATGCGCGTTTATCTCGAAGCTATCTAAGTGTAAGCCACCAGCCGGTCACTAGTATATTGAGCAATGCCAGAGGAGTCAATACTTTCCATCCGAAATGCATCAACTGGTCATACCTGAGCCGCGGAAGGGTCCCCCGCATCCAGATAAAAAGGAACGCGAAGACCAGTACCTTCATCATAAACCATACCGGCGCCGGAAGCAACGGGCCATGCCATCCGCCGAGAAAAAAAGTTGCCGCCAGCCCCCCGAGCACGATGATGTTGATGTATTCCCCGACGAAGAAGAGGCCAAATCGCATTCCCGAGTACTCCGTATGGAAGCCGGCCACAAGTTCCCCCTCCGCCTCGGGAATGTCGAACGGGACCCGTTTGCACTCGGCCGCGATGCTGATCAGGAAAATGACGAAAGCAAACGGCTGATACACGACGAACCAGCAGTCCGCCTGGGCATGCACGATGTCCGAGAGGCGGAATGAACGGGCCAGCATCACGGTCGGCACCAGCGACAGCCCCATGGAGAGTTCGTAGGAGATGAGCTGGGCCAGCCCCCTGATGCTCCCCAGGAGCGCGTACTTGGAGTTGGAAGCCCACCCCCCGAGCGCCACGCCGTAGACGGCGATGGATGAAAGCGCCATGAAGAAGAGGAGCCCCACGTTCACGTCCGCTACCTGGAGCGAAACCTCCCGTCCCATGACGATAAGCGGAGCTCCGAAGGGGATCACGGCGAAGATCATGATGGCCGGGACCGCCGCCATGGCCGGAGCAAGGGAGAACAGCCATTTGTCGGCCTCCGCAGGCCGGACGTCCTCCTTGGCCAGCATCTTGATCAGGTCGGCCACCGGCTGCAGCAGGCCGAACGGACCCACCCGGTTCGGCCCCTTGCGGTCCTGGATCCAGGCAAGGATGCGCCGCTCGGCGAAGACGAGGTATGCCGCCAGGGTCAGAATGACGAAGAAGACCAGGCCGAGCTTGGCGAGGAACAGGAGCATGTCGAGGGTTTGCGTGTTCATATGACCCGCACCCCTTCACCTTCCGGATCGAGGTCCCGCAGCTTCTCCCATCTGCCGGTGAGAGGCTCTTCGACCCGGTCCCCGCCGAGCCTTTCGATGATGTCCGCAATTACCTGCCACGCCGGGTGGAGATCGCCGCCGGGCGGCAGTTCCCCATGAATTCTGGGAGGATGGAGCGCCGGGGCGAGCCCCTTGATCGGCAGGCCGGGAGCCATCACTTTCCTGAACCTTTGCGCCCGTCCTTCGTTATTGATGAAGGTCCCGTCCATTTCAACCCATGCAGCGGTCGGCAGCACGATATCAGCCCGATTCACCGCTGCGGTCGGGAGCCAGTCGAGAGCAGCGACGAAAGAAACCTCTCCCAGCAGTTCCGACGGGATGTCCGCCTCGACGGAGATGACCCCTTTCACCTTTCCCGCGGAAACCGCTTCCGCAAGAGAGAGCGATTCGTGCTCGTGAGTCAGGAGCGCTGCCCCGAAAGCATTGGGACCGGAGAGGAGGCAGGCGATTTTTGCCCCGGCCTCGGCAAGCTGCCCGATGGCGGCCGGAGAGTTGTTTTTCGTGCCGCTGATGACCACGGGTCTCTCGAATATCCCCAGAGGCACCTCTTCCAGGAAGCTGAGTTGTACAGCCTCTATGGAGACGGCCTTAGCCTGGTCCAGCGGCGAATGTGCACCCACCAGAAAGACCGGCGCCCCCTTGCGCCACGCCTGGCGCACCGCGAGAAGCATCATCGGTCCCTCTTCCCGGAGATCGCAGTCAACAATGGCAACGCAGCCCGCTTCCCGCACATCGGCCAGAGAAGCGGCGTTGTCATTGTTCAGCAGGGAAACCGCAGCCGCGGTCCTCGCCCTTTCCTCACCATCGATAAAGAAACAGAGCGCATCAGTTTCGCAGAGCTCCGCAAGTTGACCCAGGATGGCGTTCCCCTCCAGGGAGAGGCGGGGTGAGCCGACCAGGGCAATGCTTCCCGGACCATACAGCTCCAGGACCTCTCCCAGGCGGATGATGAGGGCATCGAGCGCCTCGTCCCAGGGGACTTCCCGCCCGTCGACCAGTGGTCTCCGGGGCCGGGCGGGATCGTTGACTGCGCTGTTTCCGAACCTCCCCCGGTCGCAGATGAACCAGCCGTTTACCGCGGGGTTAACGCGCGCCATGGTCTTCAGCAGTTCCCGGTAGCGGGCCGCGGGGATGGTGGTGCAGCCGAGGGAGCAGCGGGGGCAGACCGAGGGGGCCATCTCGTAGTCCCAGTAGCGGGCCCGGAAGCGGGCAGTCTTGTCGGTAAAGACCCCCGTGGGGCAGATGTCCACCAGGTTACCCGAGTAGGGCGATTCGAGCGCCCCGTCCCGGTACCTGCCGAAGTATACCCGCCGCGCACTCCCCATCACACCGAAGTCGCCGCCGCCGGCGTACTCTTGGTAGAAGCGGACGCAGCGGTAGCACTCGATACAGCGGTTCATCTCGTGCTCGACGAACTCTCCCAGGTACTGGGGAATGAAGGTCCGCTTCTTCCCGCCGTACCTCCGGATGCCGTGCCCGCCCGCCACGGTGTAGTCCTGGAGGAGGCATTCCCCCCCCTCGTCGCAGACCGGGCAGTCGTGGGGATGGTTGGTCATGAGCCACTCGATGACGAGGCTCCGCATCCGCGCCGCCTCCGGGTCAGTCGTTGAGACTACCATCCCGTCCTGGGCCGTGACCATGCACGACATCTGGATCCCCTTTACCGGCCCGTCGATAAACCGCATGGCGCAGAGACGGCATGCTCCCACGGAGCCTAAGGCCGGGTGGTAGCAGAAATGGGGGATGACGATCCCGATCTTCCGCGCCGCCGCCAGCACGTTTGTCCCTTCGGGGACTTCCACTTCGATGTTGTCGATGATTAGTTTAGGCATATAACCTTTTCAGCTTTTAAACGGGCATTTCTTTTTAATGATATGCTCCCGCACCTCATCCTCGAAATGCCGCAACAGCCCCTCCACCGGCCCCATCGCACCGGGGGCCAGGGCGCAGAATGCGTAATTCAGGTACTTCACGTGCTCCCGGAGGATGTCGATATCCTCCTTCTCCCCCTCGCCCCGCTCGATCCGCGTCAGGACATCCTGCACGAAGGGGAGCCCCTCCCGGCACGGTGTGCACCAGCCGCACGATTCCCGGGCGTAGAAGGCAATCATGTTGAGGGTCGCCGCCACCATGCAGGTCCGCTCGTCGAACACCACAATGCCGCCGGTGCCGAGGCGTGAACCGGCTTTCGCCACGGTGTCGAAGTCCAGGGGGACGGCCAGATGTTCGCTGGTAAAGAACGGCGTCGACGCGCCGCCGGGTATGCACGCCTTGAAGCGGCTCCCCGGTCGCATTCCGCCGCAGGGGCCATCAATGATCTCGCCAAGGGTTATCCCGAGCGGGAGTTCGAAACAGGCGGTATTCACCAGATGGCCGCTGGTGCAGAAGAGCTTGGTCCCGGCCGCCTCCGGGATCCGCGCCAGCCCCCGGAACCAGTCGGGACCAAAGGCAATGATAGCGGGGATATTGGCAAGGGTCTCCACGTTGTTCACCACCGTCGGACCGCCCCAGAGCCCTTTCACCGCGGGGAAAGGGGGCTTGCTCCGGGGGTTGGCCCGCTTCCCCTCCAGGGCGTTCATCAGGGCGGTCTCCTCGCCGCAGATGTAGCGGCCGGCGGAAACATGGAGATCGATGTCGCAGGAAAAGCCGCTGCCGAGGATATTTCCCCCCAGGAGACCCACGCTCCGAACTTCGGCCAGCGCCTTTCGCAGGTTTACCGCAGCGGTTTCATAACCCCGCCGGATGAAAATGAAGGCATGCCGGCAGCCTATGGCATAGGAGGCCAGCACCATCCCCTCGACAAGTGAATAGGGGTTGTTTTCCAAGAGGACCCGGTCCTTGTAGGTCCCCGGCTCCATCTCGTCACTGTTGCAGATAAGCCAGCGGTGCCCCGGCAGGTCGCGCGGCACGAAGGACCACTTCTTGCCCGTCGGGAATCCCGCCCCGCCGCGGCCGCGCAGGTTGGAGTCGATGACGAGCTGCTGCACATCGGCGGGGGACAGCTCCCTGAGCGCCTTCGCCAGAGCGATAAAGCCCCCTTCGGCGCGGTATTCGTCGAAGGTTACCGGCCTGCCGGGCTTGTTATGTCGGAAGAGGACCAGTTCCATGAAAACCTTTTTTTACCACAGAGGACACAGGGGTCACAGAGAAAACCTAATCTTCGGCAAGATCAAGTCCCCCTTTGGCAAAGGGGGATTTAGGAGGATTTGCCTTTGATTGCCGCGAGGAAATCCCCCCTCGCCCTTCAGGCCCGCCGTTGGGTCCCCTTTTTCAAAGGGGGGTAACTTCTGGCGATAGATTAGTACTCATCAGGTCATTTTTTGCCTTTTTTACGCTGAACAGGATTTTGCTTTTCTCTGCGTTCTCTGTGTCCTCTGTGGTTAATCAATCATTTCTTTCAGAACCACCGCGTTGTTGCGCTCCGCATCCTTTGCCGCGAACAGGAGGGTTACGGCCCCCTTCTCTGCTGCGGCGCGAAGGTTTTCCATGAGATCGCCATGGCGTTCAAGCTCCGCCCCATAGCGCTTCCGGAACTCCTCCCACCTGGCGGGATCGTGGCCGAACCACTTCCTGAGCTCGTCGCTGGGGGCGATCTCCTTCAGCCATTCGTCGAGCCGGGCATCCTCCTTTGCAATCCCCCTTGGCCAGAGCCGGTCGACCAGGATCCGCCGGCCATCTCCCGGCGCCGGCGGGTCGTAGATGCGCTTGATCCTGACCATGATTATTACTTGAACGTCTTCATAACGTATTCCGCCACTTCCTTGGCGTCCTTGTCCGGCAGGCTTTTAGCGTCGAATTTGGGCATACCTGGGCCGGGATTGCGCAGGTACTTGACCAGGTCCTTGGCGGTCTTCAGCTTATTCGCCTCCAGGTCTTTCCTGGACAGGGTTTTGTCCTTCTTCATGATGTTGCCGCCGTCCGGATGGCATGCGGCGCACTTGGCCTTGAAGATATCCCCCCCTCCGGCCAATGCCGTCACTGCTACCAGAATGGATGCTGCCAGCGTCATAATAACTGTGGCGTTACGTTTCATTTACTTCCTCCTCGTTTTGGTTTTAGTGCCGGCAGCGAACTGACGGGTTGTTGCTTAGTTTCCATCCGGAAACTCCGGATGTGAAACTATTGGTTTTCAATTCGGAAACGAGGATTTTTTTGTCCTGGCAAGGGAATCAAGGGATTGCGCGGAGGCGTACATCGGTACGCCGCACAAGCAAGCCTGCAGATTGACACAGCCAGGGCGGAAAAAGACCGTTTCCGGATGAAAACGATTACTTGAACGTCTTGATGATGTAATCGGCAATCGCCTTGGCTTCCTTGTCGGAAACGGTTTTCTTGTCGAATTTGGTCATGCCGGGACCGGGGTTGCGCATCTTCCCGATGATGTCCTTGGCCGTCTTCACCCCGCTCGCCTCCCGGTCCTTCTTGCTCAAGGTCTTGTCCGGTTTGATCATATTGCCGCCGTTTGCGTGGCACTCGGCGCAGTGCTCCTTGAACTCCTTAGCCCCGTCGATCTTCGCCCCCTTCTTCGTGTCCGCGAAGGAGCCTGTGGCAAAGGTCGCTAGGGCCATAGTGCAGAAAAACATAATCAATCTTCTTTTCATTACAGATTCTCCTTTTGTTTTGTAGGGGCGGCCCCCTGTGGCTGCCCGATTTCCGATGTCATTCCAATTCCAGGGCAGGTACAGGGGCCTGCCCCTACGAAAAACTAACCCGTCTTTTCCGCCTTGTTCCGCATCCTATTCCACAGCCTTCCGCTCCGCCTCAAGTATCTCGTCCACCCCGGCCCGCGTCAGGCGCCCATAAAGGGTATCGCCAACCATCATGGTCGGCCCCTCGCCGCAGTTCCCCAGGCAGCAGCAGGGAATGAGGGTGAACATCCCGTCCGGCGTCGTTTCTCCCGGCCCGATGCCGAGCTTCTCCTGCAGGTGCTCCATAACCTGCTCACACCCCACGCTCCAGCAGGAGATGGAATCGCAGACGTGGATCACCCGCCTGCCCACCGGCCGGCGGTAGATCATCTCATAGAACGTGGCCAGCTCCTCCACCTGGAGCGGCGTCATTCCGAGCAGCTCCGCCGCTTCCCCGACCGCCTCGTCGGTCAGCCAGCCATAATGGCGCTGCAGCTCTTTCATCACTTCAACTGCCGCCTCGCGTGAGGTGATGGCCGAAGCGATCCGGGCTGCAAGCTCGTTTTTCAGCGGGGTGGGGATCATTCAATCAAAACCTTTCAGGGAACGCGGATGACTACGGATTAAACGGATCTACCCGGATACCATCCGGAACCGGGATGCAGTGACGATGCTACGCGGAACTCATCACCCTGTTGCGGCCTGCGGTTTTTGCTGCGAGCAGCATCTCGTCTGCCATCCTGATGAGTTGCGCCAGGTCTTCTTCCATTTCATGCTCGAAAACCGCGCTCGCGGCGCCGATACTTACCTTGACCGGCAATTCCCTGTCAAAACCTGTCATCACGGCCAGCCGGATCTTCTCCGCAAGATCGGCCAGTTTCCCGGTTTCCACCTGGGGAAGAAAGACCAGGAATTCATCGCCGCCATAGCGTCCGACCACATCGCTGGAACGGACCGTGGCCCTGATAATCCGGGCGACTTCGCACAGCGCCCGATCACCCGCCTGATGGCCGAAGCGGTCATTGATCTCCTTGAACTTGTCCAGGTCGATAAACAACATCCCGCAGGCGAAACGGTTTCTATGTGCGAAGTTTGCCAGCGCCCGCATGGCATTGAACAGGCCGCGCCGGTTCAGCACTTTCGTCAGTTCATCCTCGTCCGTCTCCCGGCCAAGCGCCCTCACCTGATCCCATATATACTGAACAGATTCACCAAGCAGCTCAAGCTCCTGCGAGGTCACGCCGAAGCGGCGCATGGCGCTGATGAAATTCCCGATATGCAGGTCGTACCCTATTTCCGGAGAAACTGCCGTGCCCTCCAGAATCCCGTAAAAACGCCAGAGTCGCTCAAGGACAGGATGAAGAACGTAAAACTCCAACCGGTAGGCGAGGCAGAATTGCTCCGGGAGACTCGCCCCGCCTTCAATGCGTCCGGCTAGTGCCTGAATTTTCCGGCAACGCGCTTCCAGCTCCAGCACTATTTTCTCGGCGTCGTCAAAAATGGGGGGGAATTTCCCCGCGCGGACAGCTTTCAGCACTCCCTGCCAGTTCTTGACGTGACTTTTTTCTTCCGCCGCCATTCTCGACCAGAACGCGGCAAGGTCCCTGTCCGGCGCGTCAGCGGCAAAGCTGCTGTAAACGTGTACGGCCTGTTCGTCCATGGACAGGCAGAGAGTGACAATTTTTTCAAGGTCTGCGTCTACCATACTGCGGCTCATCCTGTTCTTTCCCCGGTTAATAGCCGGTATTACTTTTGTGCAATTGCGCGTAATCCGTTAATGGTAATCTGAATCGCCGATCTCGCTATGAAAAGCGTTCTCACCGGTCCAGGTCCGCCAGTACGAAGTCAATCGATCCGAGTATCGCCAGGAAATCCGCCACCAGCCACCCCTTGCTCAGGAGCGGCAGGACCTGGACGTGGGGGAAGCTCGGGGTCCTGATCCGCATCCGGTAGGGGACGTTGAGGCCGTCGGAAACGACAAAGTAGCCATTCTCCCCTTTCGGCGCCTCGATGGCTGAGTAGCACTCCCCTGGCGGCGGCGCCATGCCGCGCGTCGAGTTGATGAAATGGTGGATCAGAGACTCGATATCGTGCAGCGTGTCCTTTTTCTGCGGCAGGACGAAACGGTAATCGTCCGTGATCCAGCGCCCGCCGGGCATCTCCCGCATGGCCTGTGCGACGATCCGGAGCGACTGGCGCATCTCCTCGATCCGTACCCGGTAGCGGGCCCAGCAGTCCCCACCTTCGGCCGTCGCTACCTCGAAATCGAACCGGTCGTACCCCGCATAGGGGATCTTTTTACGCAGGTCCCAGGCGAAGCCGCAGGCACGCAGGTTGGGTCCCGATATGCCCCATTCGATCGCCTCTTCGCGGGAGATCACCCCCACCCCTTTGAGGCGGGCAGTAAAGATCGGGTTGCCGTTCAGGAGGTCCTCGTACTCCTTGAGCCGCGGCGGGAACCAGCGCAGAAACTCCTCCACCGGTACCTGCCACCCTTCAGGGAGATCCTCGGCCACCCCGCCGATCCGGAACCAGGCCGGATGCATCCTGCCGCCGGTGATCATCTCGACGATGTCGAAAATCTTCTCCCGGTCGGTGAAGGTGTAAAAGACCGGGGTCATCGCTCCAATGTCGGCGGCAAAGGTGCCGAGCCAGACGAGATGGCTGGCGATCCGGAACAGTTCGGCGAGCATCACCCTGGTGGAAACCGCCCGGTCCGGGACCGTGATGCCGCACAAGCGTTCGACGGAATTAACGTAGGCGAGGTTGTTCTGCACCCCGGCCAGGTAGTCGATCCGGTCGGTGTAGGGGAGGAACTGGTGCCACGACTGGCGTTCCCCCATCTTCTCCGCCCCCCGGTGGTGATAGCCGATGTCCGTATCAACATCGACGATCTCCTCCCCGTCGAGCTTGAGGATGACCCGGATAATGCCGTGGGTGCCGGGATGCTGGGGGCCGAGGTTGAGGATCAGTGTCTCGTCATCAACCTTGTCGAAAAAGTCGGAAGCGGGAAGCGGCTGGTGCCGGCGTGCATCAGCGACGGTATAGGGGGGCATTTCGGTGGCGCGGAACGGGTGCTCCTTGCGCAGCGGGTGCCCTTCCCAGTCGTGCGGCATGAGGATGCGGCGCAGGTTCGGGTGGCCGGCAAAGCGGATGCCGTACATGTCGTA
>JBGPCQ010000101.1:0-11115 GCA_041481895.1 Geobacteraceae bacterium
CGAGACCCCCAGGAAACCTGAAAAAACGACGTAGGCGATTACCGCCGCGCCCCCCATGACGACCCCCCTGGTATAGTCGGTCGAAAAGAGCCAGGCAAAGATCATCCCGATCCCCTTGAACTGGGCGATACAGTAGATGACCGAGATGGCGATGGAGATGAGGGCCGCAACGAGACGGGCCGCGGGCGAATCATAGCGCTCCCCGACGAAATCGGGGGCGGTGTGCTTGCCGAAGCGGCGGAGCTGCCCCGCCAGGAGGACCAGGAGGAGCACGTAGCCGCCGGTCCAGCCGATCACGTAGGCAAGGGCCATGTACCCTTTCAGGTAGAAGAGCCCGGCAATGCCGAGGAAACTCGCAGCGCTCATCCAGTTGCTGGCGATTGCCGCGCCCCCCCCTATCCTGCCGGTGTAGCGCCCCCCGAAGCCGTAGTCGGTGGTGTCCCTCGACTTGTTGAAGAGGCCGACCAGGATAAACGAGGTGAGCACCCCCACAACCATGACCAGGGGCCAGAATTGTGCCGGTTCGTTATTCATAGGTCCTGTCCCTCCTGCGGCTGTGGCGCTCCGTCAGCCGGTCGATGTAGACATTGAAAATGAAGCAGAGAAAAACGAACCAGAGAGGGAGGAACTGGGCGGTAAACCAGAAGTGAAAGGGGAGGTTGAATATATGGAAGCCGGACAGCAGGTTTCCCCGGCGGGAAGAACCGTTCAAGAGGCCGACAAAAAACTGGAAACCGAAGGTCATCACCCCCCAGCCGAACAGCGAGGTGAAGATGATGACCACCTCCTCAGTCATGTATCCCTTTTTAGGCCTGAACAGATTTACCGTATAGATGTCATGTTTCCGGTCCATGATGAACCTCCTCGTAGCAAGCTAAGGATGAATTATGAAGTATGAATTATGAAATTTCAACCTTCTACCTTTGATTCCTTCAGAGTTCAGCCTTCATAATTCATAATTCATCCTTCATAATTTCCCGCAGCACCGTGGTGGCATAGGCGCCCCGGGGGAGCGAGAAGGAAACGGTAAGCCCCTCCGCATCAATCTCTGCATGGGGCTCCCCGAGGGGCGCCCGGAGCGGCCGGCGCGCCCCTTCCATCCCCAATCCGCCCGGCAGGTCGAAATCCGCCGGGGTGAGTCCTTCCTCTTCCAGGAGCGCTTCTTCCCTGAGACGCGGTTCCCCCTCGGGGAAACTCATCCGGTAGCCGAACAGGGGACCGGTGGCCGATATCTCGAAGGCCTCCGCGCGGGCCGCCTCGGCAGCCGCATCGGTGACGAGAAAACAGGCACCGTTGTCATGCTTCCAGGCCAGGTCACCTGCCATGACCCGGTCAAAACCGTCAAGTCTCTCTTCCAGCACCTGGTCAAACAGGGACGATTGGAACGCGGAGAGATAGAGCTTTTTCAGTCGCGGATGGACGGCATACAACGCCTTTTCGCAGGCATCGGGACGCCCGGCAAGGCGCTGGAGGATGTCGCGCTCAGTCCGGCAATGGCCGGGGAACAGCCTGATGCTTGCCTCGATCTCCCCCCGCCGGTAGGCCTCTATCGCCTCACGCCACCGGTCGTCCCGCACCGCGGCCGGGTCGCCGATGATCCGGTCGATGGCCGCCCGGCAGTCCCGCTGCACGAGGGCGCGTCCGACCAGGTGCGAGTTCCCCTGCACTCCGTAGCGCTGGGCGCCGAAATAGTTGGGGACCCCTCTCCTCCCGAGCACCGCCAGCACAGCCCCGGCTTTTTCCAGGGCGCCTTCCCTGACCCCGCGCACCCTGATCCGGAATCGGTTCCCGGCCAGGTGCCCCAGCCGCAGCTTGTTCCTGTGGAGCGCCGCCGACAGCACCCTGATGCCCGGCAGTTCCAGCGCCGACACCTGCTCCGGCGGCACCCGCGGAATGGAAATGGTCTGCCGGGTTATCCCAACCGCGTCCTTCATCCCCGCGTAGCCGATATCGCGGTCGGAGACCCCGAGCGCCCGGGCGATCCTCCGGAGCGCCTCGAGGGTGGTCAACCCACGCTTCTCGATGACGGCGTAGGTATGCTCCCCCTCCCCGCACGGAAGATAGAGCGGGACCTCCTCGACCATGAAGTCCTCCGGGGACTCCTTGATCACCCCTCCGGTGCCGGGGAGGTCGGATGTCAGATAACGATGCATGAGAAACCTCACCAAATCAAAACCATTTTCACCACTAAGACACTAAGGCACCAGGAAAACCTGAAATATTTTTTGTTCATTCTTGAAAAAGTTGAAAAGCTTTTTTGCCTCAAGATTACCTCATGATTCCTCGGATTTAGAACCAAAAAATTTCTAAAATTGAGCGTAATCTAGAAGTAATCGTGAAGCTAAAACCGCCTTTTATCTTGATTTTGTATGTGCGCTGTACCAGGTAAAAGCTTTCAATTTAAATGCGAAAGATTTTTTTTGGTTTAAAACCTTAAAACGGTTTTGACTTTTTTTATGCCTTGGTGCCTTGGTGGTTATCCTTCAGATTTTCCGGTAGTGGATGAAATATATTTTCTTCCCCTCCGCCATGAACTTATTCATATACTTGGAAAGGTGGTACCCCTCCAGCTCGTGGCGGTAGAGATCGGGGGCAAGCATGTTGGCAAAACCGGGCAGGCCCGGCATCATTCCGGCCACATCAATGCCGTAGTCGTCAAAATCGGTGGCGAAATAGACGTCCGCTCCCGCTGACAGGTAGTCGGCAAGGAACTCCATGAACTGCCGGTTCACGAGCCGCCTTTTGCGGTGCTTCTTCTTCGGCCAGGGGTCGGGGCAGTTGATGTAAACGGCCGCGAGCGACCCTTTCGGGATACGCTCCGTGATGAACATCCGCGCCTCGTCCCGCGCCACCCGTACATTCGTCAATTCTTCCCGATCGATGCGGCGGCAGGTCTTCCAGCATCCCTTGTTATAAAAGTCGATGGCAATGAAATTCCGGTCGGGAAGGTCGGCGGCGGTCCTGACGATAAAATCGCCGATTCCGCAGCCGATCTCCAGCGCCAGCGGCCGGTCATTGCCGAAAATGGCGGGCCAGTCGGCGGGGCTTGTCAGCTGCCCGACCCGGATAAAATTGGGGGAATCGATATGGATGAAGGATTGGGTCATCTGCTCCTCGGAATCTGCTGGTTGGCGTACAATAGCACAGGTAATGCCGCGGGAAAAGGGACAAATGCAGTGAGGAAGGCGAAAGCGCGGAAGGCTGGAAGGAAAGTCAAAAGCTTTGGATCTTTTGTATTTAAATTGAAAGCTATTACCTGGTACAGCGCAAATACAAAATCAAGATAAAAGGCGGTTTCAGCTTCAAGATTACTTCAAGATTACTCTCAATTCTAGAAGTTTTTTGACTCTAAATCCGAGTAATCGTGAGGGAATCGCGAGGCAAAAAAGCTTTTCAACTTTTTCAAAAATAAACCAAAGCTTTTACTTCCCCCCTTCCACGCTTGCCTTCCGGTTTCTGTTGTGCTATTCTATCCAGTTGAAATAACTATAAAAAGAAAGAAGGATACATGAAATTCACCGAACTCCCCCTGCTCGATCCGGTGCTGCAGGGGATCGCCGATGCAGGGTTTACCGAGTGCACCCCCATCCAGGAAAAGGCCCTCCCCCTGGCGCTTATGGGCAAGGATGTGGCCGGCCAGGCCCAGACCGGCACCGGCAAGACCGCCGCCTTCCTCATCACGCTCTTTACCCGGCTCCTGAAGAGCCCCAGGGAAACCAGGGAGAAAAATCCGCGGGCGCTCATTCTTGCCCCCACCCGGGAACTCGTGGTGCAGATCGAAAAGGACGCCCAGCTCTTAGGCCGCCACTGCGGCTTCACCATCCAGGCCATCTACGGCGGCGTCGACTACATGCTCCAGCGGGACGCCCTCAAGGAGGGGGTGGACATCGTCATCGGCACTCCCGGCCGCCTCATCGACTACCTGAAACAGAAGATCTACACCTTGAAAAGCATCGAGGCGCTGGTCATCGACGAAGCCGACCGGATGTTCGACCTGGGGTTCATCGCCGACCTCCGCTTCATCCTCCGCCGCCTCCCCCCCTATGATGAGCGCCAGAACATGATGTTCTCCGCCACCCTCAACCGGAGGGTTATGGAGCTCGCCTACGAATTCATGAACGTTCCCGAAAAGGTTTCGGTGACCCCTGAGCAGATGACCGCGGAACTGGTTGAGCAGGTCCTCTACCACGCCGCGCGCAAAGAGAAGTTTCCGCTGCTTTTGGGGCTCCTCAGAAAAGAGGGGATGGAACGGACCATGATATTCGTCAACACCAAGCGGGAGGCGGAATTTCTCCACGACCGCCTGAACGCCAATAATTTTCCGTGCCGGGTGATCTCCGGCGACGTGGAGCAGAAAAAGCGGCTCCGCATCATGGAAGACTTCAAGAGCGGCAAACTGCCGATACTGATCGCTACCGACGTCGCCTCCCGCGGCCTGCATATCGATGGGGTCTCCCACGTCATCAACTACGACCTCCCCCAGGACTGCGAGGACTACGTCCACCGCATCGGCCGCACCGCCCGGGCCGGCGCCGAAGGAAAGGCGATCTCCCTCGCCGACGAAGACGGCGCCTTCTACGTCGAGGCGATCGAGGAGTACATCAAAGAGAAGATCCCCACCGTATGGGCGGAAGATGACATGTTCGTCCACGACTATATACGGACCAAACAGAAGCCGCGGGAACCGCGGCCGTCCGGGAAACCCTCCCGCGGGGGCCGGCCCGGCGACAAGCCGAAGGCGAAGCCGCACCGGGCGGCAGCGCCCGCCCCCAAGCCTGCAGCGTCCGTCCCGCCCGCGGCAGCGGGTGAGAGTGAGGGTGAGGCGAAGAAAAAACGCCGCCGGCCCCGGCGGAAGAAGCCGGCGGGGGAACAGCCTGCGGCTGAATAGTGCTATGCAATAAGAAAAGGCCGTGGTGACACGGCCTTTTCTATTCGTGAAACGCAGGGCAATCCTTGCGGTTGCCTTTGTATACTGCCTATGTAGGGATACCCCTTGCGGGTATCCAAATCCTGAAACGGGTACCCGTGAAGGGTACCCCTACATGAATCAATTCACATTTTTACCCGCCCCTACCCGAACATACTCTTCATCTTGGCAAAGGCATCCCCCGCCAGCCGGTCCGCTTCCTCCGGTGTAGCCTCCTCTCCCCCCCCTTCCCGATTGAGGAACTCCGGGGGTATCTCCGCGAGAAAACGGGAGGGAAACCGTTCTTCCAGTTTGCCGTATTTCTTGCGGGAGAGGCAGTGCGTAATCGTCAGGTGCCGGCGGGCGCGGGTGATCCCCACGTAGCAGAGACGGCGCTCCTCGTCGACGGAAAAGTCCTCGTAGATCGAGCGCTTGTGCGGCAGGATCTCCTCTTCGAGTCCGACCAGGAAGACGAAGGGGAACTCCAGTCCCTTACTGGAGTGGAGCGACATCAGGGTGACCGCGTCCTGACCATGCTCCTTCCGGTCCCGGCCGGAGAAGCGCTCTTCGTCCATGAGCGAGACCTTTTCCAGGAAACCGGAGAGGGAAGGGCTTCCGGTCCGCGCCTCGTACCCCGCCAGGGAGTTGATGATCTGCTCCACGTTCTCCGCCCGTCGGCGCGCGGCTTTCGGATCGTCGCTGGTCCGGAACAGCTCATCCTCGATCCCCACCCGCTTGAACAGCTCCCCCATCCGCTCCGCCAGCAGGCCTCTGCGCCGGAAACGGGCGATCTCCCCGCTCAGCAATTCATGGAACGCCAACACCCGGTCCCGCGGCGCCGCCGTGATCCCCTCGATCTCAGCCACCCGGCCGAACGCCTCAAACAGCCCCGCCCCCTGCTCCTGCGACCACTGGTTGAGCCGCACCAGTGTGCCGTCGCCGATCCCCCTCCGGGGGAAGTTGACAATCCGCAAAAGCGCCTGCTCGTCGTCGGGGTTATTGATCGCCCGGAGGTAGCAGAGGGCGTCCTTGACCTCCTTGCGCTCGTAAAACTGCATCCCGCCGATCAGCACGTAGGGGATCCCCGCAAAGCGGAGCTGCTCTTCGAAGGGGCGGCTCTGCGCGTTGGTACGGTAGAGGATGGCGAAATCGCCAAAGGAGAGGTTATGCTTGAAGCACTCCAGCTGGATCCGCTCCACCACCCCGGACGCCTCCTCCTCGTCGTCGCGGGCCGCCACCAGGCCGATGGGGCGGCCATTGCCGGCATTGGTCCAGAGGGTCTTCTCCTTCCGCTTCGGGTTGTTGCGGATGACGCTGTTGGCGGCGGCCAGGATATTTCCCGTGGAGCGGTAGTTCTGCTCCAGCTTGACGACCCGGCTGCCGGGATAATCATGTTCGAAGGCGAGGATTTTCTCCACGTCGGCGCCGCGCCAGCCGTAGATCGACTGGTCGTCGTCCCCGACCACGCAGAGGTTCTTGTATTTCGCAGCCAGAAGGCTGATAAAGAGGTACTGGGAGGGGTTGGTGTCCTGATACTCGTCGACCATGATGTAGCGGAACCGCTCCTGCCAGCGGGCCACTACCTCCGGATGTTTTTGCAGGAGCTGCACGGCGAGCATGATGATGTCATCGAAATCGACGGCGTTGCACGCCTTGAGCAGGGACTGGTAGCGGGGATAGACGTCAGCGGCGACAGCCGCCCAGTCGTCGCCGGCGGGAACCGGCAGCGCACCCGGCCCGAGCAGGGCGTTCTTGGCCGCGGAGATCTTCCAGAGGACCGCCTCGGCATCGACCTTGCGGCCGTCGGCGGAGGCCGTCTCCCGCAGCACCTGGCGCAGGAGCCCGAGCTGGTCGGAGGTGGCATAGATGGCGAAGTTCCGCTTGTAGCCCAAAAGGCCGATTTCCTGGCGGAGGATCCGCACCCCGAGGGAGTGGAAGGTGGAGAGGATCGCCCCTTCGCAGCGTTTGGCCCCCACCAGTGCGGCCATCCGCTCCTGCATCTCGCGGGCCGCCTTGTTCGTGAAAGTGACCGCCAGGATGTTCTCCGCCGGCACCTGCCGGTGGAGGAGGAGGTAGGCAATGCGGTAGGTGATCACCCGGGTCTTGCCGGAGCCGGCCCCGGCCAGCACCAGAAGCGGCCCCTCGGTGCACCGGACCGCCTCCAGCTGGCGGGGATTCATGGTATTGAGATCGAGCATGGGCAACCTCGCTGATAAACAAAAAGACCGGGCACAGAGACCCGGTTCCATGTTCATAACAGAATGAAGTCGGCAATGCAAGGAGGCTAAAATCGTGCCAGATTGCAATGCATACCGTGCTGTGCTATAAGCAGGGTATATCCGCCCCCAAGGAGTATCCCGATGGAGAAAACCACGGCACAGCGCCGGATAAACGAGCTCCGCCAGGAGATTGAGCGGCACAACCGGCTCTATTACCTGGATGACAGTCCGGTGATAACGGACAGCGAGTATGACCGCCTCTTCCGGGAGTTGCTGGAACTGGAAACGATATTTCCCGACCTTATCACCTCCGACTCGCCGACACAGCGGGTCGGCGGGGCACCGCTGGATAAATTCGTCCAGGTTACCCACCGCATCCCGATGCTCTCCCTGGAAAACGCCTTTAACCCGGAGGATGCCGCCGAGTTCGACGATCGGGTGAAGCGTTTTCTCGGCCTCCCGGCCGGGAAGGAGATCGACTACGTCTGCGAGCCGAAAATGGACGGACTCGCCGTGGAGCTCGTCTACGAGAATGGCGCCTTCACCATCGGCTCCACCCGCGGCGACGGCGTCACCGGTGAGGATGTGACCCGGAACCTGAAGACCGTCAAGGGTATTCCCCTCCGCCTCATGGTCCCCGCCCCTCCCCAACTCCTGGAAGTGCGGGGCGAAGTCTACCTGGGGCTGGCCGCTTTCCAGAGACTCAACAGCGAACGGGAGGAAGCGGGCGAACCGCCTTTTGCCAACCCGCGCAACGCCGCGGCAGGCGCCATTCGGCAGCTCGACTCAAAGATCACCGCGAAACGTCCCCTCTCTATTTTCTGCTACGCGCCGGGGGAAGCGGCAGGGTACAAATTCGCTTCCCAAAGCGAGTTCTTGACTGCCGTGAAACAATGGGGACTCCCCGTCAACCCGCTTATCAGGAGATGCTGCGGCATTGCTGAGGTCTGCGGCTACTACCGCGAGATGGCGGGAAGGCGTGAAACGCTCCCCTACGAGATCGACGGGGTGGTGGTCAAGGTCGACTCGTTCGCCCTCCAGCGTGAGCTGGGCGAAAAAAGCCGGAGCCCGAGATGGGCCGTGGCCTGGAAGTTCCCGCCGCGCCAGGCGGAAACCGTCGTAGAAGATATCGTGCCCCAGGTGGGGAGGACCGGCGTCATCACCCCGACCGCCCACCTCAGGCCGGTCGAGGTATCGGGTGTCATGGTCTCCCGGGCAACCCTCCACAACTGGGAGGAGATGGAACGGAAGGATATCCGGATCGGCGATACCGTTATCGTGGAGCGGGCCGGCGACGTGATACCGGCCGTGGTGCGGGTCCTTACCGAGAAGCGCACCGGCGGGGAAAAGCCCCTCCCCCTCCCCGCGGCCTGTCCTGAGTGCGGCTCGGAAGTGGTAAAAATCACCGACGAGGTGGCGGTCCGCTGCCTCGGACTCTCCTGCCCGGCCCAGATCCGCGAGTCGCTCATCCACTTTGCTTCCCGCCACGCCATGGACATCGACGGGCTGGGGGACCGCTACATCGAGCAGCTCCTCGGCCTGAAGCTGGTTCGGGACGTTGCCGACATCTACTGCCTGGGAAAGAGCGACTTCATGCAGTTCGAGCGGATGGGGGACAAGCTGGCGGACAATCTTCTCACCGCCATCGAGAACAGCAAAAAGCGTGAGCTGTCACGGTTCATCTTCGCACTCGGCATCCGCCACGTGGGAGAGCATACCGCCAGGCTTCTTGCCAGCGCCTTCGGCAGCATCGAAAACCTGCAAAAGTCCTGCGAAGAGGAGCTTCTTTCCATTCGTGAGATTGGCCCCCAGGTAGCCCGTAGCATCACCACGTTCTTCAATAACCCGAAAAACATCGAGGTGATCGAACGGATGTTCCAGGCAGGGGTCCGGCCGACCGTGGAAGTAAAAAAAGTCGGCGGCCGGTTTACCGGGATAACGTTCGTCTTTACCGGAGCCCTTACCCGGTTCACCCGGGACGAAGCGAAACAGCTGGTGGAGAATGCAGGAGGGCATGCGGCAGGTTCGGTGTCGCGGAAAACCGACTTCGTGGTGGCCGGGGAAGAAGCGGGGAGCAAGCTGGATAAGGCGCGGGAGCTGGGGGTAAAGGTGCTCACCGAGGAGGAGTTCCTTGGGATGATCGAATCCAGGTAAAATTCGCTCGTGCCCTGTCCAACCGGCTGAATTCCGAACGGCGGGGAAATTGCCCAGCGCAGCAATCGTCGCTACGAGCTAGAAGGAATGAGGCACTGCTGCGACCGGCGGATCCAGACTTATCAAGCTGGGCCGCAAAACCCGGGCATTCTTCCCTGCACCCTTTGGAAGCACGTCGTTACCAGAGGGAACAAGAAGACTCGTCATCCTCGGGGGGCCATTCACGTTCTCCATCTTCTGGCGACCGCTTCGTCCACCTTCGTAAAGGGCAATACCCACAAAAAGAGTTGTGACGATTACTGCTACGGTTAGAATGATCGAATTCATGAAATCGCTCCTGAACAGATAGCGAACTGCATATTAATGCTTATTAAACAAGCATATTTAATGCCATGACCCGTTATTAAATAATAATCAATTATTTCCCCATATTTCTTGATATGTTGAACCACCTGAAAGTACGTATTTGTATTAATTAATAAAGTATTATATGTGAAATGCCGATATTTAGTGGCTAAATGGCTTACAGGCACGCAGTGTGGAAGGAGGGCTTTCTACTTGCCAGCGGGAGAATTTATTGAGAAGTGGTGAGACTGAGGCAGATGAAAAAAGGCCGCCCTCGTTACGGAAGGGTCGGCCTTTCGTTCGTTTGTGAGCCGAGGATCGGGAGAAAACAGGGTGGATTTTTCCCGGTGAAAAAATTATCTGCCATGCATAAGGTGGACACCCAGATCATACGCATCGACCACTTTGGGATTCTCGGGGGCCAGTCTACGTGCCCTCCGCAGGTATTCCATCCCTTCGGCAGTCGTTTTCTGCCCGGCGAGGTAACTGCCAAGATAGACAAGAGTCCCGACATCGTCAGGATTGATGGCGAGCGCCTTCTTCCATTGTTCTGTGGCCTTGTCCATTTCCCCGCGTGAAGCGGCGAGGACTCCCAGGTTCCGCAATGCGCTGACAAGTAGCGGGTTCAGCGTCAAGGCCTGCTCAAGTTCCCTGCCTCCTTCCGGATCATTCATATAGAGGAGCATTAAGGCGTAGTCGTAGTGTGCCTCCGCGCTTTCCGGGTAAATCTCAACTGCATGACGCAATAGAGCCGCTGCGTCTGCATAGTAGCCCTGACTGAAGTATGCCCGGACTTTGCTGTTAAGGAAAGAGACAATCTGGTTGCGAAGATTCCTCTCCCACGGAGCGGCCGCGATTGCGCGCTCGTAATAGTGAAGGATTTCCTGAGTCGTTCCACCTTGCAGCTGAAGTAAGTACCCCCAGAGGAAGATCCCCTCGGCCAGGAATGCATCGCGCAGACGGGCGCCATCGGGAGTTGATGAACCCTTCAGCACGTATCTGTCGAAGTCCTCGCTGCCACGGCATGATATCAGGAGCGAGTAGTTTGCCCGCTCCCTCTCCTGGGTGGGGACGGCATATTCCCGAGGAGAATAGAATTCATAGTAGGGGTGCTCAAAGCTGTTTACCCGGCCTTGCGGCATAAAGCGGCGAAGCGTTTCCTCCCTGGCTATGAAGTGCGCCAGCACGGAATCGGCTGACGTCAGGCCGTACTTACGAATCCCCTGGAAAGCCCCGGGATCTTTCTCCATCGTCTGCCGCATCCAGTCAGGATCGATATCAATACGCTCGTTGGAGCCGACGAGGACGGTGTTGGACATGGTGAACCTGCCGACCGGCGGAAAGTACCACAGGATGACGTGGGGAAAAGCATCGAGAAACGTCCTCATCGCAAGGGTATATTGCGACTGAGGGAGGTCCGTCGGCATCCACTGGATGACCACCCCTCCGGGAGCGAGATGCTGCTTCAAGAGTGTATAGTATTCCTTCGAG
>JBGPCQ010000102.1:0-11114 GCA_041481895.1 Geobacteraceae bacterium
ATAAGCAGTCAATCGTCATCAAAATAGTGTTCGTCGTGATCGTCCTCTCATTTGTCGGCACCATCTTCCTCGTCTGGGGAAGGGGCGACAGTGGACCCGGTGGCAAAGACTACGCAGCCAAGGTAAACGGAAAAAAAATATCCTTTGAAGAGTACCAGAAGAGCTACTATCGGCTCCGGTCCATGTATGAGCAGTTAATCGGCAAAGGCATCACGCCCGAAACGGAAAAACAGTTCGGCGTGAAGAAGCTTGCTCTCGACAACCTCGTAGATACGGTACTCATCCGGGCCGAAGCAGCCCGCATGGGCATCAAGATATCCAAGGACGACATCCGGAAGGCCATCGAGGCGACTCCGGCTTTCCAAAGAAACGGCGCCTTTGATTTCCAGCAGTACCAGCAGGTCCTCAAGGCAAACCGCATGTCACCTTCCAAGTACGAGGAGGACCAGGAGCAGGATCTGCTGATCCAGAAGGCACGCAAGAAAGTTCAGGACGGCACCGCCGTCAGCGACGAGGAAGCGCTCCAATCCTTTAAAAAGCAGCATGATAAAATCGAGTTGTCATGTGCCTCGTTCGCCCCGGCTGACGTCAGGAATGACGTCAAGCTGTCCGAGCAGGACCTGAATGCCTATCTCCAGTCCCACCAGGACAAATTCAAGACCCCCGAGCAGATCAGCCTTTCCTTCTGCATCATTGACCCGGCCGCTGTCGCCGTGAAACTGACCTTGACCGACAATGAGGCGCAGACCTTCTACCAGAAAAATATTGACCGCTATCAGGGCAAGGGGGGCATCCTTCCCTATGCTGATGTAGCTGAACGGGTAAAGACGGACGCCCTCTCCTTCAAGGCAGCACGGCAGGCCTATGAGATGGCTGCCGACGCCATTAACAAGAATAAATCGGGAGACCTCGCGGCTGCTGCAGCATCTCTGGGAATAAAGGTCGCTGACACTCCGGTTTTTACTGCCGCTGCTCCGCCGGCCTCGCTCGCAACTGAAGCCGAGGTCGTCAAGCGCGCATTCGCCCTTAAGCAAGGCGAACTGGGTGGTCCCGTGGAGACTAAAAAAGGGATTTACATCCTTAAGATTAAAGAGAGGAAGCCCGCAGCAGTTCCTCCGCTTGCCCAGGTCCGGAGCCAGGTTGAACAGGGCGCGACTACAGATAAGGCCAGGGAACTGGCCAGGCAGAAGGCGGAGCAAGCCCTTGTCGAGATCGCCAAGGGGAGCCCCGCCCTGAAGCTTCAGGAGACCGGGAGCTTCGGGTATGCAGCTAAAGGGGATATCCCCAGAATCGGGACTTCCGCCGAGATCATGGAAGCGGCCTTCAACCTGTCTCCTACCGCACCTGTCGCCAAAAAAGCCTTCCAGATCGGTGACCGCTGGTGCGTCATAAAACTCAAGAACCGGGTGGAACTGAACAAGGATGGATTCCCGAAGGAAAAGGACCAGATCAAGCAGGCCCTGCTCCCCAAAAAGCAGCAGGAAGCGCTCGACACGTGGCTGAAGGAGCTGAAGGCGAAGGCGAAGATCGAGATCAACCCGTCACTTCTCGCTGAATAAAGGAAACGCGGCTTTTCCGCGATATCTGCGTAAGTCTTCGGGTCTGCTTGTGCGGCATGGCGCTGCCATGCCTCCGCGCAACCCCTCGACAGCCTTGATCTCGCGAAAAATCCACGTTTCCATATTGACACTGTTCTGAGACTTAAATCATGGAGGATATGGCATGTCCCAACTGGTTCTGCAGACGGACTTTCCCGACCTGAAACTGGCCGCACGCGGCAAGGTCCGCGATATTTACGACCTGGGCGAGACGCTCCTCATTGTCACGACCGACCGGATCTCCGCCTTCGATGTCATCATGAATGAAGGTATCCCTGACAAGGGGTATGTTCTCAACCAGATATCCATCTTCTGGTTCAGGCTCATGGAAGATATTATCCCCAACCACATCATTGCCACAGACGTCAGGGAATTCCCCGCAGAATGCCAAAAATACGCCGATGTTCTCGCCGGGCGCTCCATGCTCGTGAAAAAAGCGCAGCCCCTCCCGGTTGAATGCATTGTGCGCGGCTATCTTTCCGGCTCCGGATGGAAGGATTACAAGGCTACCGGCGCCACCAGCGGCATCATGCTCCCTGCCGGCCTCGTGGAATCGTCCAAGCTCCCGGAGCCGATCTTTACCCCTTCCACCAAGGCGGAACTCGGCACCCACGATGAAAACATCTCCTTCGAACGAATGGTGGAACTGTGCGGCAAAGAGCTTTCCGAAAAGGTGCGCAATGTCACTCTCAGCATCTACTCAAAGGCGCGTGACATCGCCGACGTCAAGGGTATCATCATTGCCGACACGAAATTCGAATACGGGATGTATGGCGGGGAGCTGATCATCATCGACGAATGCATGACCCCCGACTCCAGCCGCTTCTGGCCCAGGGACGGGTACAAGCCGGGCGGCCCCCAGCCTTCCTTCGACAAGCAGTTCCTGCGCGATTACCTGGAGACCCTCGACTGGAACAAGACCGCTCCCGCGCCTCCCCTGCCGGCCGAGATCGTCCGGAAGACCGGCGAAAAGTACATGGAGGCGCTGGTGAAGCTGACCGGAAAAGGCAGATAGCGTACCGTTTACTCCTTCGATAATCGTATAAAAAAAGCCCGCGACAGCGGGCTTTTTTAGTTCCATCCATGGATGACCTTTCATATCGCCCGATCGTAGGGGCGAAGCAAATGTTTTACCTGCTTCGCCCGATTCTGGAATAAATCCCCGCGCCGCTGGTGCGCCTCACAACCGTTGTCAGTAAGGAAAAGGAAATGTAAATGAGAAGCTTCAATCTATACAAGCACCCCAAGCTGGAAATTGTTGAAGCGGTAAAAGTTGGTTTCTCTTGGCCCGCGTTCTTCTTCAACTTTTTCTGGATGCTTATCAAGTCACTTTGGGTACAGGCGAGCGTTTATCTGATTGCATGCATCCTCTTGTCCAACTTAGATAAAGTTGCACAGAAGGCAAATTCAGACTTTCTTGACACGATGATGTTGATCTTCATCCCGGCAGCTATGTTTATTCCGGGCATTATGGGTAACAAGTGGCGAGAGAAGAAGATGCAGAAGCAAGGCTATGAATTTCTGAAAACCATCCAAGCAAAATCACCAAAAGTGGCAGTTGCACAAATTACCAAAGACGGATATTAGGCCACAGCCGGACTGACAACCAGCGCCAAGACCGGCCCAAAACCACGGCCGGTCAGGCTTATGACGTTCGCTGAGTACACAATAAGCATCATCAAAAATAATCATTGAACCATGGTAACATATAAGGTACTATTGTCCCATGAGCTATAAGGTTGTAGAATATCTCCGCGAAGACGGCACAAGCCCTTACGAAGAGTGGTTCATGGGGCTGGACACCGTCGCTGCGGCAAAAATTACGACTGTCAAACTCAAAATGGAACAGGGCAATCTTTCCAACGTAAAATGGTTCCGGGGGATTGGAGAATACCGTCTGGATTGGAGGCCGGGCTATCGAGTCTATATCGGCCGTGACGGTGAGAGACTGATCATTCTTCTCGGCGGAGGTACAAAGAAGGGACAGCAAAAAGACATCGACCGGGCAGAAGCTATATGGGTAGAATACAAAGAACGTAAAGCCAAGCAGAAGAAGAAATAGATTTAAGGGATTAACTGGAGGCAACAATGGCTCTTACAAGAGACTTCAAAGAAACGGTAAAAAAACGGGTTGATTGCGACCCTGATTTTGCCAAGGCACTGCTTCATGAAGCAGTCGATTTAATGCTGGATGGCGACTCAACAACCGCCAAACTGATCTTACGTGATCTGATAAATGCAACTGTTGGATTTGAACGCCTGGCGGAAGAAGTCCACAAGCCGAGCAAAAGTCTTCATCGCATGCTTTCCACTTCTGGCAATCCTACGATGGAGAATCTATCGGCAATCTTTGCCACCATAAAAAAAAACCTGCACGTCAGGATAGATACCACAGTAACTGCCGTTTAGAACTACACTTCCAGTCGCCGCCGTCCCCAATATCTGCAAGGGGGGCCATAGAACCAACAGCGAACATGCGAATAGACCAGTTTCGCTTCGCTCTCAGGTCATCCGCAAAACCGTTATGTGCAATAGTCGAGGCTTGAGTTTCACTGGATTTGTGAGTACGACTCTATCGCCGTGGTGTCTTGCACCGGTGATATTTGGGGTAGGATTCTTAATTGCTGGATTGATCTCGCATAGGAACTTTCGAACCAAATAGAGAAAATGCCGAACAATGGGCGGCACTTGGACTTCGCTCCGCCAGTGCGCCCCGCTCCCGTTCGTCGCCGCTGCGCGGCTACGAACGGGGTCATGAGTATGTCACGTTTGGCATTTAGAATTGCAGCGGGGTTCCTGTGCTTTGTAGAGGTAATAGCTGGAGTATCGCTTGTATTTATCTATGACAGCTTGTGGGATAAATTCTGTTCCGTTTCACTTGCAATAATGGGCCTTTATTTCGGTTATTATGCGGTACGTGGGACTACCAGTCTGCGAAGCAAACGTATTTAACCAGTGAGCAATTCTACGCAGCCTGCGAAAGTGGCTGCACTTGACGCACCTTCTGCACCAGTGCTTTTTCAGCAGTTTTCAGATCATAGCTAGTTTGTAGGTTCATCCAGTAGCTCGGTGTCTGGCCGAATGCCTTGCCGAAAAGCAATGCCAGCTCGGCAGTGACAGGACGAGTGCCCTTGATAACATGCGAAACTCGCATAGACGAAACGCCAATAGCCTGAGCAAAGACATTCTGTGAGATTCCAAATTCATCAAGTATTTCTTTCAGGAATACGCCGGGATGGATGGGGGGAAGACCATTTTTTATCGCCATGAGATTTCTCCTTAATGGTAGTCGGTTATTTCAACATCTGTTGCTTCGCCGTTGATAAAACCAAAACATATACGCCACTGGGCATTAATCCTGATACTCCACTGTCCTGCCCTGTTGCCGGAAAGGGCTTCAAGGCGGTTTGATGGCGGCATTGACAAATCCGAAATCTCGCGTGCGTTGTCCAGCTGCGTCAGACGCATGATCGCGCGAGTAATGATTTCTGTAGGGAGCTTTTTGGACTTCCCCGTCGCAAAGAGTTTTTCCGTTTCCTTGTTTGCGAACGATACAATCATAGGTTAAGCGTAAACAATTTGTTTATACATGTCAATAGCGAAAAAAGTGCATAATGAGATCCCAACCAAACGGCGGCAGCCGGTCGGCGCGAAAGGCCACGCCGCCGCTGCGCCTTTGCACCGTTCACCGGCTTGATCGAGCTTCCCATGACCTATTGACGCTGACCGGGGCCGGGTGCTATACTCCCACCGCAGACAAGTGAAATCTTCCAAAAGGAGCAGATCCCCATGCCGGAAATGGACCAATCGACCAAGATCAAGGAATACTTTCTCGACACTCCCCAGAAGAACGACAATTTTTTTCTCAAGGGTTCCAACAACTATGACTGGGGGATGAAAAACCGTCTTGCCCGGATTTTCAATCCTGTAAGCGGCAGGACCGTAATGCTCGCTTTTGACCATGGCTATTTCCAGGGGCCGACCACCGGCCTGGAGCGGATTGACATGACCATCAAGCCGCTGGTCCCCTATGCCGATGCGCTCATGTGCACACGCGGCATCCTCCGTTCAACCATAAACCCGGAATCGAACAATTCGGTGGTCATGCGTGCATCGGGTGGCCCGTCCATCCTGAAGGACCTCTCAAACGAGCAGATCGCCGTGAATGTTGAAGATGCCCTGCGGATGAATGTCAGTGCCGTTGCGGTCCAGGTATTTGTCGGCGGCGCCTGTGAAACCCAGACAATCATCAACATGACCAACCTGGTCGATAAATGCAACCGTTATGGAATCCCGGTTCTCGGTGTAACTGCCGTCGGTCAGGAACTCACCCGCGACGCCCGCTATATCGGTCTTGCAACCCGCATCATAGCCGAGCTTGGCGCAGCATTTGTAAAGACCTATTATGTAGACGATTTTGACGCGGTGACTGCCGCATGCCCTGTGCCGGTGATAATTGCCGGCGGCAAAAAACTCACTGAAATCGACGCTCTTAAAATGGCCCGCAACGCAATTGATGCCGGTGCAGCCGGCGTGGACATGGGTCGAAACATCTTCCAGTCGGATGCGCCGATTGCCATGATTCAGGCTGTTCGCAAGGTTGTTCATGAAAATATGCCGGCAGGGCACGCCCATCAGCTCTACCTGGAGCTTAAGAATTCATGAAAGTAGGAATGTATTACAAGAATAGTGATGTTCGTGTTGAAGAGCAGGATGTCCCTGTTGTCGGCGAGAACGACGTGTTAATCAAGGTCATGGCAAGCGGAATCTGCGGCTCGGACCTCATGGAGTGGTACCGAATCAAGCGTGCGCCTCTGGTCCTTGGTCACGAACTTGCCGGAGAGATTGTTGAGGTCGGCAAAAACGTCGCACAATTCAAAGCGGGTGATCGTGTTTTTGCAACCCACCATGTTCCCTGTGATGAATGCGTTTATTGTCTTTCAGGGCACACTACGGCCTGTCAGGTATTTCAGGAAAAGAACAATTTTGCGCCCGGCGGGTTTTCGCAATTACTGAAGGTTACGGGGAGAAGTGTTCAGACCGGAATTCTTAAACTGCCTGATAACGTCTCCTTTGAGACCGGGACCTTTATCGAACCGTTGGCAACCGTGGTTCGAGCCATGCGCACAATCGGCTTGACACCCGGTGACTCGGTGATGATTTACGGCAGCGGTCTTGCGGGCATTCTGTTTGTAAAGCTCGCCAAGGCCCTTGGCGCCGGTGTCGTGATTGTTTCCGACATCAGCGCCTATCGACTGGAAATGGCAAAAAAGGCCGGCGCGGACTTTGTGGTTCAGTCTCAGGAGAACGTTCCGGAATTCATTGTCCAGAACAACGGACGGCTTGTGGATAAGGTTGTCATCTGCACCGGAGCGACCAGCGCGGCAGAAGCGGCGCTGAGCAGCGTTGACCGCGGCGGGACCATTCTCTTTTTTGCTGTTGCACAACCAGGAGAAACCATCGCGGTAGATTTCAATCCCTTCTGGCGCAATGGCATCAGTTTTAAAACCTGTTACGGAGCAGCGCCGGTTGACAACCGCCAGGCATTGGAACTGCTTCGTTGCGGATCGGTTAAGGTCTCGGACATGATTACCCACCGGTATTCCATTGAAGAGATCGGCACAGCATTCACTGCTGCCGCGCAATCAAGCGGCGTCCTGAAAGTACTTATCGAGCCGAACCGCTAGTGTCCGGTGCCACAATGAACTGAAAAGCCTGACTGTTTCACTGCTGAAATCCCGCCAGCTGCTCCTGGGGTTCATCGAATTCTATCCCGATTTGAAAGCAACCCGACTCAGCCGGGCGGACATGGACCACTTTGCCTTTGATTTCAAGCAGGAAGTCCTGCAGATCGATCTCCAGATCCATCGTCGAGCCGGCGGCAACTTCCTGGTAGACTTCCATGCCAACCCCGACAGTGCTGATATCGAACGTCCTCCCGAGCAATACCGGCGTTTTCTGCTCCTCTCCCTCCCGGTTGACATATGACGTCAGGAATAATTTGTTCACCCGTGGTTCGCGTCTCTTTGTGGTAACCATCCCGTTCCTCCGTGTAGTTGTCATTTCCAGATTGTCGATATTAATAGCCCGAAAATTTCTTACAGGTAGTCTCCGAGCCCCCTCTTCTCCAGTTCCTCCACGATTTTCTTCACGTCCTGCGCCCTTCCCCGGTGGCAGATGAGAAGGGAGTCGGGGGTATCCACCACGATTAGGTCCGTCACCCCGATCAGGGCGACCAGTTTCCCCCCACCATGGATGAGACAGCCGGCGGTGTCCAGCACCAGTTCCTCCCTGACATCAATTGCGACATTCCCATTCCGGTCGGGCGCTAACACTTCCGGGAGCGCGCTCCAGCTCCCCACGTCGCTCCAGCCGAAATCGGCAGGAATCACCATGACGTTATCCGCTTTCTCCATTACCCCGAAATCGACCGATTCTCCCCGGACATCCCGGTAGATATCCTCGATCTGCGGTTTCAGGTCCTCCAGTTCCCAGATGTCGTCCGAAAATGTGAGCCGGGCAAGCGCCCCGGCGAGTTCCGGCATAAACGACATAATGCTGTCGAGGATGACATCCGCCCGCCAAATGAACATGCCGCTGTTCCAGTAGAAATTCCCCGACGTAATAAACTCCATGGCCTTTTCCATGTTCGGTTTTTCTACGAAACGTCGTACCGGATAGGGTCCGGAGCCTCGCAGCTCCTTCTCCGCTTCGATATAGCCGTAACCGGTCTCCGGTCGGCTCGGTACAATACCCATTGTCACGAGGTAGCCGTTCAGGGCGGCCTCCCGCCCCCTCAGCACGGTCTTTCTGAACTCATCCTCCCTCACGATAAAGTGGTCGGCAGGAAGAACCAGCATCAGTGCGTCCGGGTCATGCCGGGCAATTATGGACGCTGCCAGACCGATCGCCGGAGCCGTATTGCGGCCGACCGGCTCTTCGATGATGTCTATCCTGCACTCCTTCTGGTAGCCCCTGAGCTGACGGGCGGACTCCTCTGCCTGGAGCGCATTGGTGACCACCAGAATCCGCTTCGGTTTCATCGGAATGATCCGTTCGACAGTCCTCTGGAGCATCGACATGCCGCCGAAAACCGACATGAGCTGCTTGGGTGTTTTCTTTCTGGACAAGGGCCAGAAGCGGGTGCCGGAACCTCCGGCAAGAATCACTGCATACATTCGCCCCTCCTTATTCCCGAAAAAGACGGCGCATCCTCAACACAAATCATACTTTTTAAGCCTCTCCCTGAGCATGTTTCTGCTTATCCCCAGAAATTTTGCCGCATGCACCTGGTTATTTCTGTATTTCTCCACGGTCAGGCGGATTAGTGACTCCTCCACCCTGGAAATTATCCCTTCATATGCCGAGCCTTCGTGATTGAGGGAGATGTCATTGAACAGGGGTTTCAACATCGCATAACAATCCCAGGTCGAGCTTTCCCGCGCTACTTCATCAAGGGCATTGCTGCCGTACAGCAGCGGCTCAAAATCCTCGGGAAACAGGGTATCCCCCTTGCTGAACACGACGGCGGAATTGATCACATTTTTCAGTTCGCGGATATTGCCCGGCCAGGGATACGCGAGGAGGACCTTCATAGCGGTGGCGGCTACTTTCAGTAAGGGCTTGTTATTATCACGGGAAAATCTTTTGACGAAATGGCTGACGAGCAGGGGGATATCTTCCAGACGTTCCCTCAGGGGAGGGAGATGAATGGTCACCACCTTGAGCCGGTAGAAGAGATCCAGCCTGAACCGTTTTTCCTTTACTGCGGTGATCAGGCTCCGGTTTGTCGCGGCAATGATTCTCACATCTACTTTTATCGTCTCATTGCCGCCAACACGCTCGAACTCCTGGTTTTCAAGGACGCGCAAAAGTTTGGCCTGATTTTTCTGGCACATTTCGGCAATTTCATCAAGAAAAATCGTGCCGCCGTTGCACTGTTCAAACCTGCCGATATGGAGCCTGACCGCATCGGTAAAAGCCCCTTTCTCATGGCCGAACAGCTCGCTTTCGAGAAGGTTTTCCGGAAGAGCTGCGCAATTCACCGCGAAGAAAGGCTTATTTTTACGCCGGGAATTAGTGTAGACCGCCCGGGCCAAAAGCTCCTTGCCGGTTCCGCTATCACCCTGGATAAGAACGGTTGCGTCTGATTCGGAGATTTTTCCGATCATCTTCCATATTTCAATCATTTCCGGGGAAGAACCAATCATGGCATCGGTTTCAACCTCAACTATTTTTGCATGGGCAGGTCCACCAATTAAGCGGATTCCGCGGGTAAGAGAGTTGGTCTGAAACGCCTTGTTAACGAGTGCTTCAAGCTGCTTCAGGTTCAAAGGCTTGGTAAGGTAATCGAATGCCCCGTGTTTCATCGCCTCGATCACATTCTGGGTGGTGAGGTGGCCGGTCATTATGATCACGCAGATACGCGGGTCTATTTCTTTCAACTCGCGCAGAACTTCAAGTCCTGATTTTTTTGGCAGGCTTATATCCACCAGGGCCACGTTGGGACGTTCGACCCTGGCACGCTCCAGGGCAGCATCACTATCCTTCTCCAGGAGCAGCTCAAAGTCGCTATCCGCAAAGAAATTACCAAGCAGGTCGAGAGCACTCGTTTCGTCATCAAGAATAAGGAGCTTGTTTGCCATTGGATTCCTCTTTCCCATACAGGGTGATCATCTCGTGAAAGAATAGCACGATATCATGCCGAAGCATACTATTTATGAACAATTATTTGTTCACTATATGCACACAACCTTGCGTGGCCATGCCATCCGCACAACGTATCGATCATAAATTTATATGTAATTTAAGTTAGTTAGCACGGCATACCCAAAAACAACATCTTGGCATTGATGTTGTAATGTAATAAGTCAACCTGATTAAAAGTATACCGCATTGTACCGACACATTGACAATGGAAGTACGAGAGTTACCCCGGAAGAACAGGCACTGCAGTTGAAACAAAGCTCCACAACAAGAAAGGCCAGGTAATAACATGTCAACGTCATCTACAAACAGTCACCATCCCGGCAAATTGATGCATCTGGCTGTTCTGGCTCTGCTCGTACTGATGATTGCCGGTTGCGGAGGAGATAATAGTGGCGGAAACACTGCCGGGAGCTTCCTCAACGGCGCCTCAACCAGCAACGTTGCCGGCGATGACACCACCTGCTTTACCGCCGAGTATACAGCCGAATATACCGCCGAGCATACCGCCGACGTTACCGATGTTGTTCCCAACGGTCTCCTCCACGCCTCCGGCATCCCCAAGGTTGCTGCCGCCGTTCAGGTCATGGTTGACCCGCAGGGGGTCTTCGTATATGCCGTCAAGGCAACCGCCGGAGCCCTTTACGCCAGCTATACCCAGAACGGATCACCATATCTGATGCTGGCGAGAAGCGATGACAACGGGACCACGTGGCACAAAAGCATAATAGATTATGGCGGTATCTATGCGTCTCTGGAGGTGGATGGCGACAACGTCTACATCAGCTATATAGACCAAAGCTGGAACAC
>JBGPCQ010000103.1:0-10968 GCA_041481895.1 Geobacteraceae bacterium
GATCAGTTCCTTCCCCGTGCCCGACTCACCGGTGATCAGGACCGGCTTGGAGGAGCGGGCCACCACCTCCAGGTACTGTAAGAGGGAGAGCATCTTACGGCTTCGGGTAACGATCTCGGCAAATGCACCGGGATTGTCCAAGCTGCCGTCCTCCCTCAAACGGTCATCCTGGTCATGGGCATGGTCGGTAAGCGCCTGCCCGTCAAAGGCCTTGCGCAAGGCCCCCAGCAGACGCTCGTTCTCCACCGGCTTGACCAGGTAGTCGAAAGCCCCCATCTTTATGCACTCCACAGCCCGTTCCAACTCGGAGGATTCGGACACCACAACTACCGGTACATGGGGAAATCGCTCACGCAACTGCAGCAGGAGATCCATGCCGCTGACATGCGGCATGAAAAGGTCGAGTATCACCAGATCGACCCTCCCGGAATCCATCTGCTCCATTACCCGGCGGCTGTCGGACTCGGACACGACATCCCGCAGGCCATTCATCTTGAGAGTTGCGGCGCACGCCTTGAGGATATCGGGTTCGTCATCCACGATCAGCACACGCCCGGCATTAGTTATCGGCATGGTCCACCTCGTGCACAGATAAACTTTATATTCTAATCCTTCGACTTAAGTCGCTTATTGAGGGTCTGCCGCCCCATTCCCAGAAGATTGGCGGCGATTCCCTGATTCCCCTTGGCCATCCTCATCGCCTCGCCGATCATGTAGCTTTCGATTTCCTCGATCGTGGGGAAATGCCCGAAGATGCCGGCAAGTGAGCATTCGCCGACAGGCTGGGGGGATGCTTCTGAAGACTTGTCAACCGGCCGGTCTTCGCCAATCACCCCCCGGAAACTCTCCATTGACAGGACTCCCGAACCGTGGCGGGTCACTGCGTCGAACACCATCGCTTCCAGTTCCCTGACATTGCCCGGGAACATGTAGAGCGACAGCAGAACGGCCAGCTCGGGAGGAGGGGTCGGTTTTTTCTTGTCGAGGGAGTCTGCCGCCGCGGCAAGTAGGTGGTCGAGCAGCAGCGGGATGTCGTCGAGCCGCTCGCGGAGGGGCGGAATAGTGATCTGGTGGGTACAGAGGCGGTAGTAAAGGTCGTTGCGGAACTTTCCTGCAGCAATCTGCTTCTGCAGGTCCCGGTTGGTAGCCAGGACTATGCGGGCATCGCTTTTCCGGGCAATATCGGAGCCGGCAGGGTAATATTCCCTTTCCTGCAGCAGCCGCAAAAGCTTTATCTGCGACGATTCATTGAGGTCGCCGATTTCGTCGAGGAACAGGGTCCCCTGTGCAGCGCGGGCGATCAGTCCTTCCCGGGCCAGGTCCGCCCCGGTGAAGGCGCCCTTTTTGTGGCCGAACAGGGTATCGGAAAACATGTTGTCGTCCAGCCCTGCCACGTTGACCGCCACGAATTCGCCCTTGCAGCCGCTCAGCTCATGGATTGCCCGGGCGACAAGCTCCTTCCCCACCCCGGTTTCACCGGTTATCATGATCGGCTGCCGCGATCCGGCAACCACTTCCACGTACTGGAAGATAGCCCGCATTTTCTTGTTGCCGGTAACGATCGCGTCGAAGGCCGCGGGGTAATCGAGGCTGTCGGTCAACAAGTGCTGCTTGAGAGATGACAGCTCACTGGAGAGGTCACGGAGTTCCAGGGCCTTCCGCACGGAAGCAGCCATCCGTCCCGCCTCCACCGGTTTTACCAGGTAATCGAAAGCGCCCGCCTTCATGCAGGAAACGGCGGTCTCGATATCATCGATCGCCGTCATGAGAATCACCGGAATCTGGGGGAAATCCCGGTTCAGTTTTGCCAGCAGTTCCAGTCCCGACACGTGCGGCATATGCAGGTCGAGCACGATTACCGACACCTTCCGGTTGGCGAGAAACGGAAGAACCTCGCGGCTGTCGTTGATGGTCTCGACCTCGGTAATTCCGCTGCTGTTGAGTATCAACGCCGATGTTTTGAGGATATGCGCCTCGTCATCGACCAGCAGCACCTGCATAGAGGGGATCTGCTCATTTTTCATGTAGAAAGCTCCTGGCTGGCAGGTTTCCCCGCCGGTATTTTCACGATAAACGTCGTCCCCTTGCCCGGTTCGGACGTGAACTCCAAAGTCCCGTCATGCTCCTTGACGATCGACTGGGAAATGAACAGGCCGAGCCCGGTGCCGCCACGGTCGAGCCTGGTGGTGAAAAAAGGCTCTAGCATCCTGCTGCTCACCTGGCCCGGCATGCCGAGCCCCTCGTCCCGAACGGTAATGGTAACCTGTTCGGCGCCGGGATCGTAACCGGTCGTCACCCAGATGCCGCGCTGCTTGTGAGGGAGAGCCTGACAGGCATTCATCAGCAGGTTGATTACGACCTGTTCGAGCTGCTGGCTGCTCCCGTCGACCCGGGGGATGTCTTCGGTCAGATCGAGGTGGAAGTTATCCGTATGCTTGATGAGCTGATGATGGAGTATGGTAACGGCAACAGTCACGACCCGGTTGACGTCCACCCCATGCTCTGTAATGTTCCGGTCCTGGCGGGCGAATCCTTTCAGATTGCTGACGATTTCATTGATTCTCCGGGAACCGTCGAGGATGCCCGTAAATAACCGCGACGAATCTTCGTTCATCACTGAAAAGGGGATTCCCCCGACCTGGAAATCGCCGTTTTCCCGGTAATATTCCCGCAAAACCTTCAAAGCATCCTGCCAGACCCTCTCCAGAAGCTGGGAGTTGGCCATGATGAAATTGTTCGGGTTGTTGATCTCGTGAGCGACTCCGGCGACGAGGAGGCCGAGGGAGGTCATCTTGTTGGCCTGGATCAGCTTGGCCTGGATATCCCGCGATTCATCCTCCATGCGGACCCGCTCGGAAATGTCCCGGATCGTGCAGAAGATGATGGGTACGCCGAGCAGGATGATCACCTTGCCGCGTACGGAGACGATGAATTCCGACCCGTCTTTGCGCAGATTGACGATCCTGTCCAGTGACGATATGCCCTCATGCGACATGTCGCAGATTACCCTGCTTAATGTGGCGAAATCCTTCGGCTTGCAGAGGCGTTCCAGCCCTCCCCCCCTCAGTTCCGCTTTGGTATAGCCATACAGATTTTCCGCGGTTTCATTGACATCGATTATGGCGCAGGCGTTCGGTTTAAAGAATATAATCGCATCTTCGGACTGTTCAAAAATCTGCCGGAAACGTGTCTCGCTCTCCAGGAGAGCCTTTTCCGCCTCTTTGCGCTCGGTAATGTCGCCGATGGAGCCGGCCATGCGTACGGCCTTGCCGGACTCGTCCCACAGCGCCTGGCCACGGGCTCTGAACCAGCGGTATTCGCCGGGCCCGGTGCGCAGCCTGCCTTCAATGTCGTACGGAATCCGCTCGTTCAGATGGTTGCGGACCGCTTCTACAACCCTGTCGTGGTCGTCAGGATGGAGGAGGGCTTCGAAGGTCCCGGAGTAAACTTTTTCCAGGTCTTCATCCGTGAAACCGAGAAGGCTCTTGAGGCGCGGAGTATAGAATACCTCGCCGGTCAGGATGTTCCAGTCCCAGATCCCTTCGTCGGCGCCGTTGACAGCGATGTTGTAGCGCTCCTCGCTTTCCTTGAGCGCCTCCTCCGTCTTCATCCTGGCGGTAATGTCCCGGAAGCTCCAGACCCTGCCAATTCTCTCCTTCCCCATCATCTGCGGCTGCGAATAGCGCTCGATCACCCTGCCGTCCTTGAGCCTGATCAAATCCAGCGCCGTAGCCTCAGGCTTGCCGTAGAGCTCGTGCACCCTGGCCATAAAAGCTTCCGGGTCCTCCAGTTGTTCCCAGATGCACGCCAGGAGTTGATGACTGTCGCTGTTCTCGGCAACATGGCGGGGGATTCGCCACATGTCGAGGAACTTCTGGTTGAAGGTCTGTATCCGGCGCGTGGCGTCGACCACCAGGATGCCGTCGACAGTCGATTCAAGGGTAGCTGTCAGGAGCGACAGGGACCTCTGCAGGGATTCGCTCAAAGAACGAAAGCTCGCCTCACTCTCCCGGAGCGCCTGCTCCATCTCTTTGCGGCCGCTGATGTCGCGCATGATTATCAGGAACTGCCGCCGGCCCTCCAACTGGACCAGGCTGAAAGAAAGATCGATAGTAAAAGTTGAACCGTCCTTGCGTCTGCCGAATGCTTCATGGCGAGCGGAGTCGGCCTTGCCCCGTTCGTTTGTGGAAGCAATCCTCACCATGTCGTCCAGGCTTTGACCTGTTTCAGCGAACAAACACTGCGCAGGCGCGCCGGCAATCTCGGCAGCGGAATAGCCGAAAATCCTCTCTGCCGCCGGGTTCATATTCTCGATCACCCCCTGTTCATCAATGGCCACGATTGCGTCAACGACCTGGGCCTGAACAGTATCAGAACGGGTTTTTTCAACCAGGGCAACTCTCCGCAGCGGCCTAATCACGAGCAACCAGAGAATCGGGGAAACAAACAGGGTGGCCAGCAAAGCATCTATTATTTTTTTAATGAACTCGGTTTTACCGGATGATAACAACATGACGAGCGGCATATCCACCACGTCGATTGTTAACACCAAACCGAGCAGCATGACATAGAGCTGCACGGGATTGAGCAACGGGTCGGACAGGGAATCGATGCTGCTGAGCTTCTCCCGTGACAGAATCCACCAGAGCAGGGGAGCGCTGAGAAAGAGGGTAAAGCAGGTATCTGCAAAGTAATGGGTCTGGGCATCCACTTGGGGGAGAAACGGCAGGAACAGCATGACCAGAAAATCGGTCGCGGCGACGACCGCCAGTATCCGGATAAACAGACCGGCCGGAGCGAAGCGGGGGGCGCGCGCGCCGGTTGTGCGTGCATCGTCCAGCGGCCGGATGACCAGCAGCCAGATTGGCGGGGCAATCATAAGGACCAGCAGGGCGCCATCCGCCAGGGCGGCGGTAAAAGGTCCCAACCGGTCGAATACGCCGGAAAATAACCACATCTCAGCCAGTTCAGCGGTTAAAATCACCAGCATCAACCGGGTAAAAATGCCTGCTGCAGATTTTCTCTGACCGGGAGCGGGAGTCTGGCGCATAGCTTTCCTGTTATTCGAGCCTGGTATCGGTACTCATAATAAAGGGGTGCAATTATTTTTACAACTGCAAATTATTTTACATCCCCATAATCCCCTGAATTGGCGGGGTCCCGGCAATTGCCGGCAAATTCGCCGACACCTCCCCGGGCGCGGATGCCGGACGTGCTGTCGTTGCGGCGGGCCTGTTTACGGGCACAACAGCTTTTTTTAATGATTTGGCACAGTTCATGTAAAAGCATGTTCAATCACTACGGAAAAAATCGACTGACCTGGCAGTATCAATCCAGGGCACCGTTCTGGCTTTCCCGTACAATTAAAGGGGCACCTTATGGAACATCCTGAAATTTTTTCCGCAACCCTCGGCCTCTCTCATCCCTGGCAAATCACCCATGTGATTTTCTCCAAGGACGAGAAGCGCCTCGATATTACTATAGATTTTACCCACGTCAGCACCTTTGCGTGTCCCCGCTGCGGAGCGGAAAAGACATCGTGCTGTGCGGAAGACGAAGTATGGTTCCATGATAATTTTTTCCGCTTTGCCACCTACCTTCATGCCCGGGTTCCGCAGATCGAATGCTGCTGCGGCATCTGCCCCGTGGAGCGCCCCTGGTCACGGGAAGGCTCCAAATTTGCCCTGATTTCCTGAGCCGTGATGTCCATTCCTGGCCACCCTCAAGACTGGATAGTTTCCATCCGGAAACTCCGGATTAGGAACTACTGGTTTGAAAAAGATATGAGGGGGTCGGTTTTTCCGGCCCCCTTTTCTTTTCCCTTTCCTCTACAATTCGCGCCATCACCACTCTGCATGCCGTAAAAGCCGATCCTGACGCTCAATATTGAGAGCTCGGGAATATCCAAAAGTAGATTTTATCAAACTATCTCTTGAATGCACTGTTTCTCGTCACGGATGACGAGAGCGCCGGCGTAAGCTTCCATGTTTTTCAGATAGTTGCTTGACTACCGGGCTATCTCTATTAGTATTTAATCCGTACACTTTAACATCGTAAAATAAACTCCGGGGATGGTGATATGGATACATGCGAATTCCAGTCATCCTGTTTCTTCTACTCCAATCTGATGAAAAACAGACCTCGTACCCTGGAATACATTAAAGAAGAATACTGTGACAGCAATTATTCCATGTGCGCGCGATTCATGATTTTCAAATCCAAAGGCCCCTGCAAAGTTTCGAATTACCTTTTTCCGGAAGATATCCAGGAGGCCTGCAAAATGCTTGACGATCTGAACTGATTCTGAATCCCGTCCGACAGGCTCCCAGCTTGATTCCTGTGAATAGTTTCAGGATTGGCTGTAACATGCCGGCAATGCAGGCAACCTGAACAAGAGGGAGGGATTCATGGCGTATTGTGATATTCACGGCTCCTGCTTCTTCTTTAACGAACAGGGAACAGAGATGCCGCATACCACGGAATACTTGAAAGAACGATACTGCAAGGGAATTTTCACTGAATGCGCCCTCTACAGGATTTCCAATTTTATCGGTAAAGAGCATGTGCCTCAAAACCTGTACCCCAATGATATGCTTGAGACCCTGAACTTTAACCTGCCTGATGTAACCGAATCTCAAGGAGGAACGGCCATGAGGATAGAGGTAATTCATACTGACGGCACATTCGGTACGGTCAGATCTTCCAGCCTGGGTGAATTGGTGAAAACGACCGGCATTGCGGCATATCTCTGCTCAGAGGGATGGGTAGAGGTTAGACGCAGACAGGTAAAAGGAAACTACGACGGCCTGGATAGAAGGAAACCTCATCGGCAACTGCTGATAACATAAGGTCTTTAAGAATCTAATTATCTTTTTTAACAAACGGAAAACAGATGAAAAAAGGGTATTATTGTCCGAAATGCGGCAACCTTGAAGCCATCAAACTTCTCATCACCACGCTTCAGGGTAAAAATCTTTCCGTGCATTTGGCTTCGCAGGCAACTATCAACAAGCCTGAAGCACAAATCTGTTGCTTAAAATGCCAACATGCGGGAAAAGCCGCAGATTTCCGTAAGAAAAGAAGTTGTACTACAGGATGATTATTTAAATAGTCCAGTTAGAGCTTTCTGGCATTAGAGACTCGGTGAACCGGGTCTTGTTTATTTCCACTATTTCACATTGACATCAGCTTCCACAGGGGGAATGACCAATGACTGATCTGAAGGGAACCAAAACAGAGCAGAACCTTCGGGATGCCTTTGCCGGAGAATCCCAGGCCCGCAACAAGTACACGTACTTCGCTTCGGTTGCGAAGAAGGAAGGATACGAAAAGATTGCCGCCATCTTCCTGGAGACGGCCGACAATGAAAAGGAGCATGCCAAGCTTCATCTCAAATACCTCAACGGAATCGGTTCAACCCTTGACAACCTTCGTGCCGCAGCCTCCGGTGAACTCGTTGAATGCACGGAGATGTACCCGCGAATGGCCCGGGAGGCGAGGGAGGAGGGCTTTCCGGAAATCGCCTTTGTGTTGGAGTCCATCGGGACGATCGAAAATGCTCACCAGCAACGTTACCTGAAATTGCTCGAGGAGCTGGAAACAGGGACCTTCTTTACCAAAGAGGAGAAGGTCCGTTGGCAATGCCGAAACTGCGGCCACATCCATGAAGGGACCGAAGCACTCAAGATGTGCCCTGTCTGCAAGCATCCACAAGCGTATTTCGAGTTGGTCGAAGGACATTACTGAAAGGGTTATGCTCTCAGCAATGCCAGCGTAGGTGCTGTCACTGGGCTAGGGCGCACTCGGGTCGATTCCGATGCCCCGAAAGTTGCCTCCACAGTTACAACCTGGATTTCCGCTTACTATCACTGCGGGAATGACACATTGTGAAGCCGTCAAAAGTGAAAAAGAAGGTCGCCCCCATGCCCGGCTCCCCCTCCGCCCATACTCGCCCGCCATGGCGCCTGACGATCCGTTCCACCGTGGCGAGGCCGATACCGTGTCCCTCGACATCCGTTCCCGGGAGCCGCCGGAAGGGAATGAACAGCTTGTCTGCAAACGCCATGTCAAAGCCCGGCCCGCTGTCCCGAACGAAACAGGCCGGTTTCCCTTTAACCTCCGTCACGCCGAATTCGATGACCGTCTCCTCTTGCTTGCGGGAGTATTTCCAGGCGTTGCCGATAAGGTTATCAAGGACCACCCGCAACAGGCCTGAATCACCGTCGGCCGTTATCCCTGCGGCGATTCTGAACGTGACCCGGCGCTCCGGCTCCGACACTTTCAGTCCCATGGCCACTTCTTCCGCCATTTTGCTCAGATCAACCTTATCCTGACGCATTTCGACGCGCGTTATTTGTGAAAAATCGAGCAGGGTGTCAATGAGCCGGTTCATGCGGAGGGTGCCTTCATACATTTCCCGGATGTATCCCCGGCAATCCTCATCGAGTTTGTTGCCGCACAATTCCTGGACCATCTGGCAGTAGCTGTTGATGGCCGTCAGCGGACTGCGCAGGTCGTGGGAAACGCTGTAGTTGAATGCCTCCAGTTCGATATTCGCGGCATCCAGTTCCGCGGCACGGGCGGCCAGGTCGGTGTGCAGGATTTCGAGTTTCGCTTCCAACTGCCTGCGCACGGAAATGTCGATGACCGCAACTCGGCATTCCTCTCCTGATGCGGCGGCCACTGCCTCGAACTGCACGAAGAGCGGGGAATTCCCCTCTTTCAGGAGTGCCACCTCGCACTCTTCTTTGGCCGGGCTCGTAAAGACCTTTCCAAGGAAGGCGACGAAGGCGGGACGGTCCTCAGAGGGGACGAATTGATCAAATCGCCGGCCGTTCAACCGGGAGCGCTCGACCCCAAGGAGATCGGCGCCGGTGAGGTTAACGCTGCGGATAGTTCCTTTGCGGTCAAGGGTAAAGTAGCTCACCGGGGCGAAATCGTAGAGGTCGGTGTACTTCTCCAGCACCGTATCCACCTCATCCCTGGCCTGGCGGAGCTCCGAGTTCTGCATCTCCAGCTCGATCTGATGCACCTGTAATTCGTGGAGGAGCCGGAGCGGATCTTCCACTGTTCCGGGAGGGTGGACTGTTTCTGCGTTCTCTCCGAGCCGCTCTTCCGCCCGGCGGCGCAACTCGTCACCATCAATGAGGTTAAGTTTTTTCCAATTCACGGCGTAACCTCTGTCTCATCAATTCTGAGTCTGTGTGCTCCCGGTGATAACACGATGAGATGGTCTCCCCCCGCTTGGAAATTCGGCATCTATGTGCCATGATGGTGATTGCGAATCCCATCAACCAGAAGCGAGAGGAGACCACCATGAAGATTACCACCGTTGGCCTTGACTTGGCAAAAAATGTTTTTCACGCTGTGTGTTTCGATGAACATTCCAAGGAAGTAAAAAAACGCGTGTTACGACGTAATCAACTTCGAATGTTCTTCGTTCAACTGCCACTTTGCAAGGTGGGAATGGAAGCATGTGCCAGTTCCCATTACTGGGGAAGAGAACTGAAAGCGCTCGGCCATGAGGTTAAACTTATCCCAGCGCAACATGTCAAACCTTACCTGGTCGGCAATAAAAACGATTTCAACGACGCCCGTGCGATCGCAGAAGCTCTAACTCGGCCCCATATACGCGGTGTGGCGCTCAAAACGACGGAACAACAGGATATTCAAGCCATTCACCGAATGAGATCGCAGTGCCTTAGAGATCGAACTGCCCTCTGCAATTCAGTACGAGGTCTGTTGGCGGAGTACGGTGTCGTGCTTGGCAAAGGTATCACGATCTTGCGTAAAAGTATTCATGGCCTCCTTGAAGACGCAGAAAACGGCTTAAGTCTGACCTTTAGACACCTGCTGGCCAAAAGTTATGAACGGCTTGTAGAATTGGACGGCCATATCGATTTTTACACCCAGGAACTGGTGATTCAGTGTCAACAAGATGATGCCTGCCAACGGTTACAAGAAATCCCAGGGTATGGTCCAATTACCGCCAGTGCATTTTATAGCGCAGTTGGCAATGGCCAAGCATACTCTTGCGGTCGTGACGTCTCAGCAGCAATCGGAGTGGTACCTCGTCAACACAGCACTGGTGGAAAAAATGTCCTGCTCGGTATCAGTAAGCGAGGAGACGTCTACCTTCGTTCCCTACTAATCCATGGTGCAAGAGCTGTGGTCATTCACGCGAACAAAAAGAAGGATCGATTGAGCCAATGGATCAATCGTATAGTGGCTGAACGCGGCATAAATAAAGCCGCAGTGGCAATGGCAAACAAGATGGCCCGTATCGGTTGGGCAATCCTGAGACACAACGCCCATTACCAGGCAGCTCTTAAGGCAACCTGCTAAGTGAAGGCAAAAACTTTCTACAAAAAAAGGATACTCCTGCCAAATATTGCGAAGGCTCTTTAACGAGCGATGACAAAACAGGTCAGACCAGCGTATTGAAAACCTGCAGCCCCCGTTGGTTGAAAAAACCGATAACACGATTAGGACAATACGCGCGTAATTCATCAAGGCCCGAGGGATAATCCCTCACCAAGAGGCCGAATATACGGAAGCAATCCTGTCCCTCGTCATCCAGTGAAAAAAGCCCTTGCAAAAGGGGGGGAGACCATATACGGAGGCTTAACAGTACATTCCTTCTATATCATATTAAACCCGTCTTACAAGGTCCAATTATTAGAACACGTCCCCATGAAGCTGGAGAAAGGCGGGAAGGGTGACTAAGGGGACGCCGTTACTCTGGATTGCGCAAGTTCTGCTACCTTTAGATCTAAGCCTTCAATTCTTTTTGCTTGCATTTAAGTTACGTTGATTGAGGTGCCGACAGAGATTCAAGCCCAAATTCTCAAGGCTTTCAGTTATGCTGTGACAATGGATGGGGTCTTACAAAAGACTGTTTGTTAACCTGCTGTTATTGCGCCTATTTAAGACCTTTTTTACAGCGTTGATTTTTAATTCTTGCCGAAC
>JBGPCQ010000104.1:0-10846 GCA_041481895.1 Geobacteraceae bacterium
GATGCAGTGGATTCGGCCACCCCCTCGATCACCCCGAGAAAGGCCGGCCCCCCGCCCAGCACCGTGGTCAGAAAAAGGGGGAGGAGAGGATAGATCATCTCGCTGGAGATATCGGTAAACAGGCTGACCAGCCCGAGGATGAGCACATTGCCGGTTATGCCATGTAAGAATGAAGTTTTTTTCATATCCGAAAATCAGACGGCAAAGCAAAAAGCTCCAGATGCAAGGCGCCGAGAAGCGAGCAGCGGAGCATACATCAGTATGTGAGCAGCGGAGCGCCGAAGGCAACGCCGCAGATGGACTTTTTGCGAAGCCGTCAAGGGTTGTATTTGCCTGACGCCGGCACTGCCCGCTTAAACGCCCACGCCTCGATCTTCTTGATCTGTTCCGCCATGGTCACGGAGAGGGGAACCGTACGGCTTATGGCTGCCATGAGGTCCTGCTGGACCATCGGACGGCGTTCGGTAAGTGCCTCGAAAACGGATGAAAGGACCGCCTGCTCGATCTCCGCACCGGAAAACCCCTTGGTGGAACCGGCGAGAAGCGTGATGTCGAATGACTTCAGATCGATGTTCTGCCTGGTCAGATGGATGCGGAAAATCTCTTCGCGGGCCTTCACATCGGGAAGCGCGATATAGAAGATCTCGTCAAAACGCCCCTTGCGGAGCACCTCGGCAGGGAGCATCTCGATGGCGTTCGCGGTGGCCGCGACGAAGACCGGCGAACGCTTTTCCTGCATCCAGGTCAGAAAGGAGCCGAGAATCCTGGAGGCGGCGCCCCCTTCCGATTTGAAGCCGTGAGAGGAAATGCCCGCCTCGATTTCATCGATCCAGAGGACGCAGGGCGCGACAGCTTCGGCGGTCTTGAATGCCTTGCGCAGACTCGATTCGGGTGAACCAAATGTCCCGGCATAGAGCGTAGCCATATCAAGGCGGATCAGCGGCAACCGCCATTGGGAAGCGATGGCCTTGACGAAAAGAGATTTGCCGCACCCCGCAATCCCCATGATCAACACACCTTTCGGCATGTTAGTCCCGGCAGAGATGTTCTCGACACCGAATGCCCTTTCGCGACGCTCCAGCCAGTATTTGAGGTTCTCCACCCCCCCTACCTTGTCGGGAGTTATCTCATTGACGACGAATTCCATGATGCCGCTTTTTCTGAGGATGTCCCTTTTGGTCTCAAAGAGAGCCTTGACTATCTCCTCCCCGCGGGCCTCGGTGGAAGCACGTAATGCACGGACGCCACGCTCGATATCGACAAGATCAAGACCCTGGGCCGCCAGGACCAGGTCGCGGATAAGTTCGGGGTTTTCTCCGGAGGCCTTTTTCAGGAGCGGCTCGCGTTCCACCAGCTGTTCCAGGAACGTACGTATTTCTTCGACAGTGGGGAGCCCCTGGTAGAGAATGACGATGTCTTCCCTGAGCCCTTCCGGCACGTCCTCGCCCTGCCCCAGGATAATGAGTGCTTTGGACTTCGAGCGTGAGGCGAACTCTTTCAGTTTCCTGACGACATAAGGACCATCTTTCCAAAACCAGGCGAGATCCTTGAAAACAAGCACCAGCGGACTCGGCTGGGCAATGGCAAAGTCCAGGGCAGCCAGAGGGTCAACGGTATCGGGCACACTAACCCCGCCGCGGCTCATCCCTTCGGTGCAGCTCCAGACATAGGGGAGGTCAGCGCCCTTGAGGCGGGCAGACGCCTGGGCCGCAATCCCTTCCGTGCGCCGCTCATTGTCGGTCACCACATAGATCAGGTTGGCGCCGGTACTGATAATTTTCAGCAGGCCCTGTACATTCAGGTTCTCCATACCACCTCCACTACCAGAACTTTTTATGCGTTAAACTGAATTGACAAATTCCTAAGCATCATCCTTCTTTCAGCCCGGCTTTCAGCTTCAGCGCAGTGCTGTAGACTTCGCCGCGCGGCAGACCGGTTTCGCCTGCCACCCGCTGCACCGCATCCTTCAGGGAAAGCTTCCCTGATGAAAGATATATCTGCAACAAGCCGGACAGTGCTGCAGCGTCCGTTTTTTCGGGGGCCGCTGCAGGGGCTACAAGGATCACTACTTCGCCCCTGACCTTTTCTCCGCTGAATTTCGCTGCAATCTGGGACAGCGTACCCCTGGCAAATTGTTCGTAAATCTTGGTCAGTTCCCTGGCAACCACCGCCTCCCGGTTTTCCAGGATTTCCTCCATGTCGGCAAGGGCCGCCAAAAGCCGGTTTGGCGATTCGTAAAAGACCAGGAGCCGCTGCTCGTCCTTCAGCGTGGCCAGTTTTTCCCTCCTTTTTCCCTGACGGCTCGGCAGGAAACCTTCGAAGGCAAAGGATGCCGTGGGGAGACCGGATGCAGAAAGAGCGGCGATTGCGGCAGAGGGGCCGGGTATCGGTACAACCGGCACCCCGCCGTTGATGGCGTCCCGCACGAGCTGATAGCCGGGATCGGAGATGCACGGGGTTCCGGCATCGGAAATGAGGGCAACGGATAGCCCTGCATGGAGCTTGGCGAGGATATACCCCCCCTTGAACTCCTTGTTATGATCGAAATATGATGTCAATGGCCTGGAAATGCCGAAATGGGAAAGGAGCTTGCGGGAATGGCGGGTGTCCTCGGCAGCGATCAGATCGACCTCCCTGAGGATACGGACCGCCCGGAAGGTTATGTCCTCCAGGTTCCCGATGGGGGTGGCGACAATGTAGAGAGTTCCTGACGGCATTCTAAATTTTGAGAAACGCGAATTTTTCGCAAGGCCAAGGCGGCCAAGAGGCGAGGCGGAGGCGTACACCAGGTACGCCGCACAACGAGGCCCGCCGGCCAACGCCGGGATTGCGGAAAAGGCGCGTTTCTATTTCCCCCAATCCCTGGAATATCTGAAATCCCGGTCGATGGTCCGGTTCGACACCTTGGCAATGACCGGCAGCCTCCGCTTGAAGTGGGAGTTCTGCACCTTGCCGGAGATACAATCGATGAAGCCCGGGGCAAAACCGTGCGCCACGAGTTCGTCCCGGTTGCAGCGCAAGTCCACCATCCGGTAGAGGAGTTCGTCCACCTCCCGGTACGTGAAACCAAGTTCCTGCTCATCAGTCTGGCCGGCCCAGAGGTCTGCGGAAGGTTTCTTCTCGATAACGACCCGCGGCACCTCCATCTCCTCCGCAAGCTGCCAGACCTGGGTTTTGTAAATGTCGCCGATGGGGTTGAGGGCGCTCGCCATGTCGCCGTACAGGGTCCCGTAACCGAGGAGGAGTTCGGTCTTGTTGCTCGTCCCGAGCACCAGGGCTGCATAGGCCGCCGAAAGATCGTAGAGGATGGTCATCCGCTCCCTGGCCATCTTGTTCCCCCGCCGCATGTTGTCGGCATCGGGATAGCGGTCAAAATAGGCATCGACCATCGAAGTGATTTCAATGACTTCAAGGTTGATCGAGAGCCGCTCGGCGACAAGCCGGGCATGGGCCTCGCTTTCGGGGTTGCTGGTACGGTACGGCATGATGCAGGCATGGACGTTTTCCGGCCCCAGCGCCTCGGCAGCCAGATACGCAGCGAGGGCTGAGTCTATCCCGCCGGACAATCCGAGCACCACCCGGGAGAGCCCCACTTTTCTCACCTCTTCCCGGACAAAGCCGACCAGTATCTGCCGCAACAGCCGCGTATTCACCATCAGGTCCGACATCAGCAGTCCCTCTCCTTCTCTATCCGGCGCAACTCCTTCATGGTGACGGACAGGTTCTCATCCCGCATCATCGGGGAAAATATCCGCTCGCGACGCAGCGGACCCTCTTCAAGCCGCGCCAGCACAAAATCTTCTTCCAGAATTTTTCCCCGAATCGCAACAGTTCCCGCAGGGGTCACCGCTTCCGATCCCCCCCAGAAATTCACCCCATCCTCGTAGCCAACCCGGTTGCAGTAGAGGACCCGGCAGTTGAAAAACATGGCAGTAGCGGCCGTCAGCTTCTGCCAGGCGGAAGTGGAACCGAGGCTCTCGTCCTCCGTGATCCCCCGGCCGGGGCTGCTGGAGAGACAGAGGATGGTCATGGCCCCATCCATGGCGAGAATATAGGGAGCCGACAGGTGCCACATATCCTCGCAGATCAGTATCCCCATCCGGCCGAAGCGCGTGTCGAAGGCGCGGAAGCGTTCGCCCCGGGCAAGATAGCGCTGCTCGTCGAACATGCCGTAGGTCGGGAGATATACCTTGCGGTGGAGGTGCCGGATCGCGCCGTCCTCCAGGTAGAGGGCGGAATTGAAAAAGCGGTAGTCGGCGGAGGCTTCCACAAACCCGACTGCGATGGAGATGCGGCGGGAAAGTTCAATGAGCCTCCTGATCTCCGGGGAGTCGAGGGAGAGCGCCACATCCGGGACAAGGTCCTTGAGAAAATAGCCGGTCAGGGCAAGTTCGGGAAAGAGCACCAGTCCGGCCCCCTCCCCGATTCCCTTTTCCACGGCGGCTTCGATCATGCCGAGATTGTCGGCCACACAACCGAGCTTCGGCTTGACCTGGGCAAGGGCAACGGTAAAATCCATGGTCTTCTCCGCGAACGCGAGTGATATTACACAAAATTAGCACAAGGAGAGGGGCTTTGCAAATATTTGCACCGTTTCAAGCCTGGAAAATCCCCCTGGCCTGTTTCTCCCCCCCACCGAAATGATCCCGGCCTTTAATAGGCCAGATCGAAGGCATTCCTGATATGCTCGATCGCAGGAACCTGATGTTCGCGCAGGAGTATGGCAACAACGTCGAAACGGGCGCTCGCCTCGTGGAGCCTCTTCTTGGCCAGCCAGGTGAGGGCAGCCTTGGAGATCTGGCGCTGCTTGAAGGGGGTGACGGCAAGCTGGGGAGGGCCGAAGGCCAAGGTACGGCGGGCCTTCACCTCGATGAAGACGAAAGCTTTGCCGTCACGCGCAATGATATCGACCTCACCGCACTTGCAGCGGAAATTCCGCTCAACAATGGTGAACTTCTGCCCCTTCAGGTAGGCAACGGCGATCGCCTCGCCCCGTTCGCCCAAGGTTATGTTGTTTACCGTTGCATCGTCAACCATATAACGCTCCGGACCACAAGGGCGTATGCACTCCGCCCCTACAGTCCTTCCTTCACATGTTCCTTTACGCCGCGGAAGGTCTTCCGGTGTATCTCGCACGGCCCGATCCGCGCAATGGCGGCCATGTGTGATGCGCATCCGTAACCCTTATGCGCTGAGAAGCCGTAACCGGGGAACTGATCCTCGTAGTCCGTCATGAGACGGTCGCGCGTCACTTTCGCGATAATGGAGGAGGCGGCTATGGAGAGGCTGGCGCTGTCCCCCTTTTTGATGGTTTGCTGGGGGATGGGAAGCGGGACTTTTGAGATACCGTCGATGAGGAGAAAGCCGGGAGGGGGGGAGAGCTTTTGCACCGCGCCCTTCATGGCTTCCAGGGTGGCCTGCAGGATATTGATCCGGTCGATGAGGAGATGACCGCCGTAGCCGATCCCGACCGCCAGGGCACATTCCATGATGACGATGAACAGTTCATCCCTTCGTGCAGGGGTGAGCATTTTCGAATCGTTGACCCCGGGGATGGCCAAACCCGGAGGCAGGACAACGGCAGCTGCAACAACCGGCCCGGCCAGCGCTCCGCGACCCGCCTCGTCGATTCCGGCCACCCGGCAATAGCCCCGGCGTAGGGCAATCTCCTCGAATTCGAGCAGTGTCGGTTTCCGTTCATCGCCGAACAGATCCACAGTTCCCCCTCGCAGAGTAAAATACAGAACCTTCACCAAAGAATTTCAGCAAAAAACTTAGAAAGCTGATTTTACCACCAAGACACCAGGACGCAAAGAAAACAAATTTGCCGTTAAGAAGATTTTATTGGTGCCTCCGTGTCCTGGCGGGGAAAGCCTTTTCCTGGCAATAAACATAAAAAAAGCCCCGGACATTCCGGGGCTTTGGAGGTTGCTACTGGGGAATGTATTTCCTTTCCTTGATCCGCGATGCCTTGCCGCGCAGTTTCCGCAGGTAGTAGAGCTTGGCGCGCCTGACATGGCCGCGGGTGACCACCTCGATCGTATCCAGAGACGGTGAATGGAGCGGGAAAACCCTTTCAACCCCGACCCCGTTGGAAATTTTGCGGACGGTAAATGACTGGCGGACTCCACCGTTCTGGCGGCTGATCACAACCCCCTGGAACGCCTGTATACGGCTTTTATCACCTTCCACGATCTTTACGTGGACCTTGACGGTATCCCCCGCTTTGAACGGTACGACATTCTTCTTCATCTGCTCCATTTCGATAAAATCAATTCTGTTCATCTCTTTATTCCTCCTTTATGTTCAGCCGAAGCCTGTTTTTTAAGTTCTACGTTCTATGTTCTTGCTAGTAAACCCGGAACCTTGAACTCGTTTATCTTAGGTCTGCCCCAATAACCGGTCAAGAATTATCGCCGCCGCCGATCTGACCGAGAGATGGTTATAATCGCCTGCGCCCCTGATTGGAGCCAGCACGAAGTCTGCCTGTTCAAAAACCTCGTCCGCCAGTCCCCATCCCGTGCCTAACAGCAAAAGGTAGGGCTGGGAGGCGTCCCTGATCAGTTCAGCAAGCTCTGCGCAGGAAACGCTTCCGGGACGCCCGAGGGCTCCGGTCGCCACTATCTTTGCCGGCTTGCCGTACTCTTGCTCGATCTCTCCAAGGGCAACCTCCATCGAATCGACCACCCTTATCAACTCCAGGGCCGCTTTCCGCTTGGGGTTGTACGTCGCCCCCCACCCTTCCCGCCAGTGGCTGCCGATACGTTCCGCCAGCTCACGCTGCTCCGCAACCGGCGTCACGATAAAATAGCGGAAAAGGCCGAACGTCTTGGCTGCCCGCGCAATGTCGTGGAGGTCGAGGTTGGTAATGGCGGTGGCGACCACCTGCCGGTTTTTGTTAAAAACCGGGTAATGGATGAGGGCGATGCTCACATTGGAACCGGCCTGTGCAATGCCCGTCAATTCTTGCCCGCCTTTTCCAGTTCCTGCAGGTACTTTCTGTCTTCCTCATTCAGAGGGGCGGCTGCGAGGAGATCAGGGCGCATGTGCCACGTTTTCAGAAGGGACATGCGTCGGCGCCACCGGGCTATCTCCTGATGATTGCCCGACAGGAGCACTTCCGGTATCCCGAGCCCCCTGAATTCGGGAGGTCTCGTATACTGGGGATACTCAAGCAAGCCGTCGCTGAAGGAATCTCCCGCCGCCGACTCGTCGCTCCCCAGGACCCCGGGGATGAGGCGGGAAACTGCGTCCACGATCGCCATTGCCGCAATCTCACCGCCGGTCAGGACAAAATCGCCCAAGGAAATTTCATCATCGACAAAGAGTTCCCTGACCCGCTCATCGACCCCTTCGTAACGGCCGCAGATAATGAGGAGTTCGTCCTCCCGGGCAAGCTCCTCTGCCAGCGCCTGGTTGAAGGGTTTGCCCTGGGGGGTGGTCAGAATCACCCGGGCTGTCGGGCGAGCGGCCGCTGCCCTCTCGATGCAGGCCGCCAGCGGCTCAGGCTTCATGACCATGCCGGCCCCGCCGCCATAGGGATAATCATCCGTGGTCCTGTGTTTGTCAAAGGCATAATCACGGATGGCGTGGAGGCGGATATCTATCAGCCCGCCTTCAACTGCGCGCCTGATGATACTCTCCCCGAACGGGCCGTCGAACATGCCGGGAAAGAGCGTGAGGATATCGAATTTCATAGATCGAACAGCCCTTCCATGGGGCTGACCTTCATAATCCCGTCGTCCAGGTTTATTTCCAGGACAACCTCTTCCAGTGCGGGGATGAGATATTCCCTCTTCCCCGATTTCACCACATACACATCGTTGCTGCCCGTGGCGATGATTTCTTTAAGTATGCCGAGAGCCTCACCCTGGTCCGTCACCACCTGCAACCCGAGAAGGTCGCACCAGTAGTACTCCCCATCGGAGAGTTCGGGCAACTGTTCCCGCCTCACACACAGTTCGCGCCCGACGAGGCTGAGCGCCTGATTTATGCTGTCGAAATCCTTGAGCGTGAGGAGCACCTTTTTCCCATGACGGGAGATTCCCGTCACGGCAAAGGTGTCCATGCTGCTGTCGGCGCCCTTCAAGATCACGGAATCGAGTCCGGCAACGCTTGAAAAGTCGCCGGAGAACAGGACAACGCGCAATTGTCCCCTGAGCCCGTGGGTCGCGACGACCTTGCCCAGGAGGACCGTTTCACTCCCCCGCACCATTATTCGACTATCTTCAGGACGGCCTTTTTGTTATCCTTGGTTGAAACAGCGTTGAGCAGGGTACGGATGGCCTTGGCGGTCCGACCTTCCTTGCCGATGATCCTTCCCATGTCCTCTTTCGCCACTGTCAGCTTGATGACCGTGGTATCCTCTTCCATTTCCTCGGTTGCCCTGACTTGAGTCGGATCATCAACGAGTGCCTTGGCGATGGTTTCTACAAGCTGTTTCATGTCGGTAACCTCTGTAGATGCAGGATGTCCGGCGGACCGGGAAAACGCTACACGTCAGCCATTGTACAACGTCAGATTTGAGATGATACCAAGGCGGTAAGGAGGAGGCTCCGAAGGCGTTCCGGCAGTACGTCGAGGACGCCGACGACGCGCCAGCACAGGTAGCGCTCAAATATGGCGTTGTGTAGAGAAAGTTACGCTGCCTTGGATACAAATTTCTCCCAAACTCCGGCCTTCTTGAGGATCTGCTTGACGGTGTCGGTAGGCTGGGCGCCACGGCCTAACCACTCAAGGGTCTTGCTTTCCTCCAACTTGAGAGCGGCAGGGTTCTGGTTCGGGTCATACGTTCCGACGTTTTCAATAAAGCGACCATCCCTTTTACAGCGCTCATCGGCGATTATGATCTGGTAAAAGGGCTTCTTCTTGGCGCCGGCACGAGCCAGCCTGATCTTTACAGCCATGTGTTCCTCCCGGGTTTTCGCGGCCCTTGGGGCCGGTCCTATGTGGTTTATCAGTATACGTCAGTTCTTGCCTTAAACAATCAAACGAATCACTTTCAGAAACGAGGATTTTTTCGCAAGATCAAGGCGATCAAGGGTTTCCTTGTGCGGCGTAGCAATGCTACGCCGCACAAGGAAACCCGAAGATTAACGCAGATATTGCGGAAAAAGACCGTTTCATCTCAGGAGGGAAACATCCCTTTGCCCATTCCCCTCATAAGCCCCTTCGGCCCCATCTTCTGCAGCTGTTTGACCACCTTCAGCGCCTCGGTGAAACGCTTGAGGAGCTGGTTCACTTCCTGCACCGAGGTGCCGCTCCCCTTGGCGATACGCAGGCGACGGCTGCCGGTCAGGATGGTATGGTCGGCCCGCTCTTTGGCGGTCATGGAACTGATGATCGCCTCGATCCGATTGAGTTCTTTCTCGGAAGGCCCGGCGCCCTGCATCTGCTTCATCATCTTGCCCATGCCGGGAATCATTCCCATGATCGACTCGATGGAGCCCATCTTCTTGAGCTGCCGCAGCTGGTTGCGGAAATCCTCCAGGTCGAACTCGCTCTTCTTCAGCTTCTGCTGGAGCCTGGCCGATTCTTTGTCGTCGAAGAGCGACTGGGCCTTTTCGACAAGCGTCAGAACATCGCCCATCCCAAGGATGCGCGATACGAGGCGATCAGGATGGAACACCTCGAGAGCGTCCAGCTTTTCCCCGATTCCCGCGAACTTGACCGGCTTGCCGGTGACAGCCCTTATTGAAAGGGCCGCGCCCCCCTTGGCGTCGCCGTCGAGCTTGGTCAGCACCACGCCGGTGATGTCGAGCCGCTCGTTGAATCCCCCCGCGACGTTGACAGCCTCCTGACCGGTCATGGCATCCGCCACGAACAGGATCTCACGGGGCTGTACCTCATCCTTGATCCGGACGAGCTCGTTCATCAGGTAGTCATCAATCTGATGGCGACCCGCCGTATCGAACAGGACCGTGTCAAAGCCGGAAAGCTCGGCGTACTTCAAAGCTTCGCGGCAGATATCAACCGGGTCCTGATCGGCCCGGGAATCGAAGACTTCAAGGGAAAGCTGCCGCCCCAGGGTCTTAAGCTGTTCGATGGCCGCCGGCCGGTACACGTCGGCGGGAACCAGAAGCGGTCTTCTCCTCTGCCCTTTGAGAAACCTGGCCAGTTTGCCGCAGGTGGTAGTCTTGCCGGAGCCCTGGAGCCCGACCAGCATGATCGACACCGGAGGCTTGGCCGCAAGGTCGAGGCTGTTGTCTTCTCCGCCCCCCATCAGGGCAACCAGTTCGTCATGGACGATCCTGATCACCTGCTGGCCGGGAGTAAGACTCTGGAGCACCTGGGAGCCGATTGCCCGCACCCGGACTTTTTCTACGAAATCCTTGACAACCTTGAAGTTGACATCAGCCTCAAGGAGAACCAGGCGCACTTCGCGCAGGGCATCCTTGACATTCTCCTCGGTCATTACACCCTGGCCGCGGAGCTTTTTAAATACAAGATCAAGCTTATCTGAAAGACTTTCGAACATTAAACTCTGGCGTAACTTCAGTATTTTAGCCAAGTGTCGCGTTGAGCCTGAAAAAACGCGCAATTCTCCCGCTTGTAAAGGATTGAATATAGATGAGGGCATCTCTTTTTGTCAAGACAAAAATCAATTATCGGGGGAGATCACGTCTCTATTCCGGGGGAATCTCGATGCCGGTTCCCGGCTTTTCTGTTGCCCTTGAGCGTATGCTCTGGTACATTTCAGAAAGTTCAGGATCAAGCGAGGCTACCTCATGTCAGAAAAAACCATAGGCCTGGTGGCCGCCATGAATGAGGAGATACAACCTCTTCTTCGGCATAGTGGAAAGTACACACGGGAAAATGTCGCGGGATTCAACCTTTACCTGTTCAC
>JBGPCQ010000105.1:0-10820 GCA_041481895.1 Geobacteraceae bacterium
GATCGACTGTTTCGGCAACGTTAAACCCTGCTCCTATTTCCACCGCTCCGCCGGCAACGTGAAGACCACGCCGTTCCGGGATATCTGGGAGAACTCCGAGATATTCAACGACCTGCGCAACTTCAAGGCCTACAAGGGGAAGTGCGGCGAGTGCGAATATATCAACGTCTGCGGCGGCTGCCGGGCGCGGGCGGATGCGGTGTCCGGGGACTATATGGCAGAAGAGCCGTTCTGTAATTACGTCCCTATACGCCTTCAGAAGAAGGCGTAAGGAACGCGCTATTTCCGCCATCTTGGCGCCGTCCTCGAATCTCCTCTTGTGCGGCGTAGCGCTGCTACGCCTCCGCGGGAGCTTCTGCGGGTGCACCAACCTGACGAAAATATCACGTTTCAGGGTTTCAATCAAAATCGAAAAATTATCCTGAGGAGGGATTTTCATGAATACACGTTTTCTCGATGCCTGCTGGGGCAAGCCGGTCGACCGGACGCCGGTCTGGCTGATGCGCCAGGCGGGGCGCTATCTCCCCGATTACATGCGGGTGCGCTCGAAGTGCACCTTTCTCGAACTCTGCAAAACCCCTGGGCTCGCCGCCGAAGTGACCATCCAGCCGGTGGATATCCTGGGGGTCGACGCGGCCATACTCTTCTCCGATATCCTCACCCCCGTGGAGCCGATGGGGATGAAGCTCGACTTCGTGCCCGGCCCGGTCTTCGAGCACCCGATCCGCACCATGGCAGACGTGGAGGCCCTTCGCATCCCCCGGATGGAGCAGGACGTCCCGTATGTCCTGGAGACGCTCAAGATCCTCCGCCGTGAGCTGGCGACGAAAGTGCCGCTCATCGGCTTCGGCGGCGCACCTTTCACGCTCGCCTGCTACATGGTCGAGGGGAAGGGTTCCAAGGACTTCGCGGCACTGAAAAAGATGATGTACGCAGAGCCGGAGGTCTACGCGGCTCTCATGGAAAAAATCACCACCATGGACATGGAGTACCTGAACGCCCAGATCAAGGCGGGCGCCCAGGCGATCCAGATCTTCGATACCTGGGGCGGCATGCTCTCCCCGGCCGACTACGAGCGCTACGTCCTCCCGTACACCCAACGCCTTATCAACGGGCTGAACAGGACCAGCGTGCCGGTCATCCACTTCGTCAAGGGGGCGGGTACCATGCTCGATATCGTCAAACAGGCTGGTGGCGATGTCATGGGTCTTGACTGGCATGTGAACCTTGGCAAGGCGAGGGACATCCTCGGCGACATGGCTGTGCAGGGGAACCTTGACCCGACCGTCCTCTTCGCACCTAAGGAGATCATCGAGCGGGAAGTGAAACGGGTCCTCGACGAGAACGCCGGAAGGCCGGGGCTCATCTTCAACCTCGGTCACGGCATCCTGCCGACGGTGCCGCCGGAGAATGCGATCTTTATGGTCGAGTGCGTGCACCGGTTGTCGCAAAAATAATCAGTAAAATGAAAGGCCCACCGGTGTTCGGTGGGCCTTGCGGTTAACTTCTCTGTTTCCCATTGTAAGGGTCTTTCCGGCGGTTGTTACCGTCGGAGTGGTACTTCAGTCATGTTATTATCCTGCCCGGTGGAGTAGTTTCGATAGTATGTCCTCCTTTTCCGAGAGTCTGTTACAGGTAGCTACCCTGATAATAGTATATCGCAGTCAATAGAAATTTACAGTCTTACAAAAAATATTTTACAGGGGTATACTCATATATTGTGCGGGGTCCGGTCCTGCCAGAATATGAAAGGCCCGCCATTTCCGGCGGGCCTTCCTGTTTCCTGTCTTCTGTGCACCCTGTCAGCAGGGTCATTCCGGCGATCAATTCCGCCGGATCAGGTACTGCCTAAGCTTTTCCTCGGGATTTACTTCCTCGATTCCGGCTCTACCTCCTTGGCAGTGAATTAACCACACAGGTAGCTACCCTGATGTTAGTATACCACAAATTATGGCAAGAAAAGCAAGCAGATTTTCTTGTCGATGCATTCCAGGCAAAATCCCCGTATTTGCGTGACAGAGGCCCTGCCGGTAAGCATTTCACACCCTGTTCTTTTTCAGCTCCGCGAGAGGATAGAAAGTGCCGCGCCAGGTTATTCCGCCTTGGACGAGGTTAAGCACCATGGTCCGGAACAGAATCCAGGCGAAGAGGAGGGCGGTCAAGGGAAAGCCGATGACGTACCAGCCTTTGGCGTTGTGGTAGCGGGCGCTGTCCAGGAAGACGATGATGATGAGAAATGCCACCGCAGCATAGACCGTGCGCGCCGGGCCGCGGGTCACAAACAGGGCGATAAAGGGAAAGAAGCTGGCGAGGCAATGGAACACGATCCCGAGGCATACCAGCGTTATGCGGTAGTCGGCACCGGCGAAGGCATTCTTTTCCAGCCCCCGGACCAGGTCGCGGATCGTGGCATACCACTCCACGCTCAAAAACCCTGCTCCGAAGAGAATGTCCTGGCGGAAGCCCTCGAACTTGACGATTTTGCCGAGCTTCATATCATCATCGGGGCGCATCCGGATGGCCTCATGCCCGCCTGCCTGGCAATAGGCGTCGGCCTGTACCAGATTGAAGGCGCCGATACCGATATGGCAGGAGCTTTTCGGGTCCCTGGCCTTCCAGGGGCGGGCGAAGATGGAGAAGAAGAGGATGAACGAAGCCCCGAACATGTCGAGGAAAATGCTTGGCATGTGGGTTTCAGGGGTAACCGCCAGGTGATCGATGCCGTTCGCCAACAGGTAAGCGACGGCCCGTGACAGGGTGGACGGCGCCATGACGATGTCGGCGTCGGTGAAGAGGAGCAATTCCCCGGTCGCCCGTTTGCTGCCGAGCCAGAGGGCGTGGTTCTTGCCGAGCCAACCGGGCGGCAGCTCGGCTACGTGCACCACCCTGAGACGCGCTGCGGCTGACATCATTTCCTTGAGGATGACCCCGGTGCGGTCGGTGGAGCGGTCATCCACCACGATGAGCTCGTAGTCCGGATAGTCGAGGCCCAGGAGCGAAGAGAGCGCTGTGCGGATATTCCGCTCCTCGTTGCGTGCCGCGACGATGACCGAAACCCGGGGGGGGTGGGGCGGCAGCTCCGGCAGGATGTCGCGCAGGAAGCGGACGGTGCGGTTGCCGAGCACCAGGTCGAGCCCCAGCAGGGAGTAAATGACCAGGGTCAGCAGCCCGAGCCAGAACAGGAACGTCATGTCAATACCCTTTCCGTGATGATGCGGGGAGAGGCGGGCTCGACCCCGCCCGGTTTATTTCACGACACTCCTTTTTTTGTGCCGATTCTTCGGTATGATTAATGAGTATGGGAACCAGTCTCGTGAAATTCATTTCCGCCTTTGCCCTGGTGTACGGGGCGTACGCGGCGCTCCTGTTTTTTGCCCAGCGCTATGTCACCTATCCCGGCCGGGGTATCCGTGCGCCGGCCAATCCTCCCGGACCGTCAGCCGGCGTTCATCCGCTATGGCTGGAGACCCGTTACGGCACTACTGAGGCATGGTTTCTGCCGGGAAAGGGGGAAGCCCAGGGGCGGAAACCGGCAGTGCTCTTCTTTCACGGCAACGGGGAGATCATCGATTTCCTGCCGGAACAGATGGAAGGGTTCCGCACAATGGGGATGGGTATTCTGCTCGTCGAATACCCGGGTTACGGCCGCTCAGCGGGGCAGACCTCCGAAGAGAGCATCACGGCAGTGGCGGCAGCGGCCTACGATGCCATGGTGAAGCTCGCCGACGTCGACCCGACACGGGTAATCGCCTTCGGCAGGTCACTCGGGGGCGGGCCTGCCTGTGCGCTCTCCCGGCTCCGTCCGCTGGCCGCCCTCGTTCTCCAGTCGCCATTTACCTCGACCCGACCCCTGGCCAGGCGCTTCCTGGTGCCCGGTTTCCTGGTCCGGGATGTTTATGACAACCGGTCGGCGCTAGCGGTTTATCAGGGGCCGGTTCTTATCCTGCACGGTCGTTTCGACGACATCATCCCTTTCGCTCACGGCGAGGAGCTGGCGCGGGTCGCCCGAAATGCCCGTTTTATCGAGTTACCGTGCGCCCATAACGATTGCCCCCCCGATTGGCGGGAGTTCTGGCGCATTCTCGCCGGTTTCTTCCGGGAGTGCCGGATTATCGAGTAGCAGGGGTAGAGAGAGCCGGAGGCGGGTAATTTTATCGCCGGGAAAGGCGGGACAATCCCCCCTTCTGTAGTTTCTCCGGTTGCTAATCCTCGCGGATGGCGATCACCACCTTGCCGAAATGGGCGCCGCTCTGCAGGTAGCGGCAGGCCTCCCGCGCCTCCGCGAAGGGGAAGGTTCGATCGATCACCGGGCGGAGGCCGTGCAGGTCGATGGCGCGGTTCATCGCTTCGAACATCTCGCGGGAGCCGACATACAGGCCCTGGATCCGGATATTCTTCATCACTGCCGGAAGAGGGCTGACCTCCCCCTGCTGGCCGGCCAGCACCCCGATGAGGCTGATCTGCCCCCCCACGCGGCATGCCTTCATCGATTGCGCCAGGGTACCGGCGCCGCCGACCTCGACCACGATATCAACGCCGGCACCCCCGGTCAGTTCCAGCACCCGCTTTTCCCATACAGGCTCGTTCCTGTAGTTAATCACCTCACTGGCGCCCAACTCCTTGAGATGCGCCTCCTTGGCTGCGCTGCCGGTAGTGGCGATGACCCGGGCGCCGGCGGCGCGGGCGAACTGGAGAGCGAAGATGGAGACCCCGCCCGTTCCCAGGGTCAGGACCGTGTCGCCGCAGCAGATCCCGCCGCTGGCCAGGCAATGCCAGGCAGTGAGCGCCGCGCAGGGGAGGGTGGCTCCTTCCTCGAAGGAGAGATGGTGCGGCAGGGCCACCAATCCCCGCTCACGGAAAAGGGCATACTCCGCCAGGACACCGTCGACGGCCCCGCCGAGGGCCGATTTTGGTGCCTCGCCGGTGATCCTCCCGGCATCCCAGTCCTGGAAGAAGGTCCCGGCCACCCGGTCGCCCGTCTGCCAGCGGGTCACCCCCGCCCCGGTCTCCACCACGTCGCCGGCGCCGTCGGAGAGGGGGATGAGCGGCAGCGGCAGGTTGCGCGCATACGCACCGCCGACCATGAGCAGATCGCGGTAGTTGAGCGAGGCCGCCCGCATGCGTACCAGAACCTGCCCCAGTCCCGGTTGGGGGAGGGGCTTTTCCTTCAGCTGCAATGCGTCGATGCCGTAGTCCTTCGCGATACAGAAATAGCGCATGGGTTCCCTTTCCTGTTGTTTTCCGGGGGCTCTAGGAGCCTGTCGGACTTAGGAAATCGAAGCGAAAATTGCAGCAGATTTACCCTAGGTCCGACAGGCCCCTATACCTGGCAGATACCGTGAATGGCGCCGCATGCCTGGCTGAACAGCTTTTCGATCCAGTCTTCCCGGCGGCTTTCGGCGGTCAGCGGCAGTTCGCATTCCGGGCAGATCTTGATCCTTTGCATGTGCCGGATGATGCGCTGGGTCGACGCGATGAAAGTCCCGTGGCTCCAGGTGAGGGGGGAGACGAAAATAGACTTCCCCGTGAAGGGGTGGACCTGCTCCGCCAGCACTCCGGAGGGGAGGGCGTGGTCGGCGGCCCAGGAGAGGAGTTCGACCGCTTCCGCCAAGTCCTCCTCGCAGGCAGCCTTCATTACCAGGTAGTCGACCAGCCAGAGGGTGGCGATAAACCAGGGGTTGCCCGGAAGATCCTGGCTGACCCGCTGGTACTGGTCGTCTTCGTAGCGGGCCATGCCGCCGACCGGGGTCCTGATCCAGAGCTTCTCCTTCAGAGCGGTGATGGTGTCCGTGATGCGTGGGTCGTCGGCATTGTAGAGGCCGAACACAAACAGCCCCCAGAGGCTCGCATCGCAGGTTCCGTCGACGACCAGCTCCCCCTGTTCGTCGTAGGAGAGCATGCGGCAGAAACGGCCGAGTTCCTCCCGCCAGAGATGACGGCTGGCCGCGTCGCGGATTTCCGCGGCTGCCTGCCGGTAGGTGTCGGCCCGTTCGTTTTCGCCGAACACCGTACAGAAAAGCGAGGCGGCGGTCAGCCCGCCGAAAACCGCCCCGACGGTGTAGGAGGCCATGCCGCGCCGCTCCTCCCAGAGATCGTAGGAGGCGGCGGGAAGTCCGGTTGCCGGGTCCCGGTAGGAGCAGAGGAAATCCGCGGACCTCTTGATGAGGGGCCGGTAGAGGGGCTTGATGAACTCGATGTCCCGGTAGAGCACGAAATGGTGCCAGAGGGCCCAGACGACGAGGGCGGTCTCGTCCAGCTGGATGGGGAGCTGCGACTTTCCTTCGGCGAACCACGGGTGCCAGGAGGAGGCGGGGGTGCCGTCCGGGTTGTACTTGTGCAGGAGATAACCCTCGGGCTCGATGAGGCGGGCGATGAAGCGGTAAAAATTCTGGGAAACCTCCGGGTACCCCGCCTGGTCGAGGGCATTTGCCACCAGGGTTCCGTCCCGGGCCCAGATATACGAATAGGTGTCCCGGTTGAAGAGGATCACGTCCGAATCGTTGCCCGCCAGAATCCCTCCATCCACGTCGATCTGGGTTCTCAGGACCAGGAGGCTGCGGCGGTAGAGCTCCGCTACCTTGGCCGGCAACTGCTCGAGGGGTGGGGTTTCCTTGCGTACCCAAAGGTTCCAGTAATCGGCGGTACGCCGGATCAGGTTTTCGGGGCGCTTGTGCTTCACGAGGGCATCGAGTTCCCGGACCTCCTGCCGGTTCTTTCCAACCGCCAGCCAGTAGTTTGCGGTCCCGCGCCCCATGCCGGCCACGGTCAAGGTCAGGGCAATGACCGAGTCCACCGATCCCTGGGCAATTGGATTGCCCGAGAGAACACCGTCCTCAGCGTCGCGGAAGGTTCCCTCCCTGCCGCCGAGCTCCTTCTGTCCCACTGCATACTGGGCCGCGCCGTCCGTTCCCGCGGCAGAGCCGTTGGCCAGGAAGTAGCGGGGCCCCTTGTAGTGCACCACCCCGCCGGTATCGGGGTCGAAGGCGGCCGTGTCCCCTACACTGTTCCCGGAAATGGCGAAGTCCTGGCCGAAGAAGAGGCGGATTTCCCGCTCTTCGGGGAGCATGTTCTGGACCTCGATCTCCCGGAGATAGATGTTCTCGTGGAAATCGACGGCATCCCGGCAGACCAGGATTACTCCCAGCTCCCGCTGGTAGAGGCTGACCCGGGTGACGAGGGTGTCGGGTTCGTAGCGGAGGTCTGTTTCCCACCCTTCCCCCACCCAGGAAAAACTGCCGGCTACCCAGACCCCGAAGCGGCAGTGACGCCCCCCGAGATGGTTTTCCTGCCCCACGTGGGGGAAGTAGAGGTCACGGATGGAGTAATGCTGGTCAAAGCAGACCAGAAGGGTGCCATTTCCTACAGGTATGTCGCGCGGCATGAATCATCCTTTACCGAGTATGATGGACGGTCGTGATATTCAAGTATACCGTCTTCGCGTTCTTTGGCAACGGGGCTGCGCCGGGAGAATGCGACCCCCGGTTCTCAGGGAAAACATAGGGAAGCTGTTGCACGAAAGGTCCGGAGGTGGTACTTCTTAAAGAAGGGGAGGAGAGCGGATGAAACGGAAGAAGGGGAGCAGGCGCAGGGAGTTTGGTCCAGTCGGGGTCCGGGCGGTGGCCGTGTTCGAGGCGGCCAAGGGGGGCATCGTGGTCATCGCCGGGCTCGGCATGCTGGCGCTCATCCACCGCGACGTCCAGGGGATAGCGGAGGAGATCGTCCGTTATCTCCATATCAATCCTGCCAGGCATTTCCCTCGCATTTTTCTCGATGCGGCGGCAACGGCCACCGATGCCCGTCTCTGGGCGCTGGCGCTGGCCGCGATGCTCTATGCGTCGGTCCGCTTCGCCGAAGCCTACGGGTTATGGCGCCAACGGGTCTGGGCGGAATGGTTCGCTATCCTCACCGGCAGCATTTACCTTCCCATCGAACTCTATGAATTGACCGTCTCCGTGACCCTGGTCAAAGTAACGGTATTTGTTGTTAACCTCTTCATTGTCGCCTGGCTCTCCCTGGTTCGGTGGAAGGCGCGGGGCAGCAGCTGAAGCCCATACCTGCAGCCCCTTTACATAAAACAGAAGCCGATTAGTGCTGATCTTCAGCCAGACCAAGAACCTTTGTAACCGCAAAAAACGCAAGGACCGCGAAGAAAACTTGAAACGAAAAGGGTTTAACTCCTGAAAAGTTCCTTGCGTTTCCCTTGCGTCCTTTGCGTCGTGCCTGCGCGCTGAAGCGCTATGGCGCGCAAGCGTGAGCGACCAAAGGGAGCGGGCGGTTCGTGGGCTTGACTAGATTATTTCAACAAGGCGGAACAGAGGAGGACGGGCGATGATTAGGGGAATGAGATATCTTCTCTGTGCGGCGGGCATTATGCTGGCGACCGCGGCCCTGGCAGCGGACCGGCCGGATAGAACCGCTGCCGGGAAACGGCTGGAAAAGGCCACCTTTGCGGGGGGCTGCTTCTGGTGCATGCAGCCGCCGTTCGATCACCTTGAAGGGGTCGTCTCCACCACCGCGGGCTATAGCGGCGGGCAGAAGAAAAACCCGACTTACGAGGAGGTCTCGTCCGGCGTTACGGGTCATGCCGAGTCGGTGGAGGTGCTCTACGATCCGGCGCGGGTCAGCTATGTCAGGCTACTGGACGTTTACTGGCACAACGTCGACCCCTTGACGGCAAACCGCCAGTTCTGCGATGGGGGAAACCAGTACCGCACTGCTATTTTCCATCATGACGAGGCCCAGCGGCGGCTGGCCGAGGCGTCGAAGGCCGCGCTGGAAAAGGCGCGCGGCTGGAAGATCGTCACCGGGATCGTTCCTGCCGGCATATTCTACCTGGCCGAGGAATATCACCAGGGCTACTACAAGAAGAATCCGGTCCGCTACAAGCTTTACCGCCTGAATTGCGGCCGGGACGCGCGCCTGCGGGAGCTGTGGGGCGCCGCGAAATAGCCGTCACCAGGAAAGCGATCCTCTCCATTCATCCATTCAGTAATGGGGCGGCGGCTCTTCATCTTCCGGCTGTTCGACGAGGGAGGGGAGCACGAGGTTCATCTGTTCCCGGATTTGTCCCATTTCCCTGTCGAGCCGGTCGATTGCCTGCTGCTGCGCGAACACCGTGTCGAACAGTTCCTGTATGGCCCGTTCCTGGTGCATTGAGCGGAGTTCCAGTTCGGTGAGACGTTCATTCATAATAGTTCCTTTATGTCGTTTCTTCTGTCGGCTCAGGGGGTGAGGACGATCTTGCCGAATGTGCTCGCTTCGAGAACCGCATGGTGGGCTGTCGGGGCCTCTGCCAGGGGGAGCTCCCGGCTCACCTCCGGCCGCAGGGTGCCGTTGGCAAGCCCTGCGGCAAAGGCGGCATGCATGACGGCCAGCTCCTTCTCGGTTGCATTATAGAGGGTCATGCCGAGGATGGCGGTTTCCTGCCCCATGGTGTCCCGCGGATCGATCTCCACCGTGCCGCGGCTCCCTATCACCACCACCCGGCCCCCCTTGGCTAATATCTTGAGATCGTGCCCGAGGTTGACGTTGGCGAGCATTTCGAGGATGATGTCAACCCCCTGGCCGCAGGTCATCTCCTGCAGATGGTCCAGGTAGCCGGGATCATGGTGGTTCAGCGCGTGATGCGCCCCTTGAGCGAGCACGAGTTTCTGCCCCTGCTCCGAGCCGGCGGTGCCGATGACTCTCAGCCCGGCCGCCCGGGCAAGCTGGAGGGCCGCAATCCCTACTCCCCCGCTGGCCCCGTGGACGAGTACCGTTTCGCCCGGCAGGGCGTGCCCCCGTTGGAACAGGGCGCGATAGGCGGCGCCGTAGGGGACACCGATCGCCGCCCCTTGGGCAAAGGATATCCCTTCGGGAAGGTGGTGGGTCTGGAACTCCTTGCAGAGGACCTGTTCCGCATAGGTGCCGGAAATGGACCAGGCGACATAGACACGGTCGCCGACCCGGCGATGATGTACGTCCGGCCCGATTGCGCTGATGATGCCCGCGCCGTCGATGCCGGGGGTGTACGGGAGTTTCAGGTCGGGCCGGTACTGGCCGGACCTGATGTAGGTATCGACCGGATTTACTCCGACGGCGGCTAGTTTTACAACCGCTTGCCCGGGACCGGGGAGAGGGTCTGCAACCTCTTCCAGACGCATCACTTCAGGCGCACCGAATTCATGGACCCGTATCGCTTTCATCGTTTCCTCCTTTCAGTGCGGAAGATCGGAAGGCTGGAAGCGCGGAAGTAAAATCCTTTGACGTTCCTTCCAGCCTTCCGCGCGCTAATCTTCCGCGCTCATAACAGTATACCAGGATTTTACATTCCCTGTTGCAAACGGAAAAAAAGGACGGCATAGTAGAGAGGCAATTGAAACGTATTACTCCGGCAAATAAACAGGATAATCTTTCATTTACGTAGGAGCGGCGCCTCGCCGCGATTATCGCGCCGAGGGCGGCGCTCCTGCATTGATCTATTAAATCGCCGCTGTAATAAGGGAGAAAATCATGAAACGAACGGTTTTCATTACCGGCGCGTCGTCGGGGTTCGGCGCCGGGTGCGCGCGGAAGTTCGCCGGCGAGGGGGCCCGGCTCATTCTCGCGGCGCGCCGCGAGGGGCGGCTCATGGAGCTCGCGGACGAACTGGCGAAAACCACGGAGGTGCATGCCGTTGCGCTCGACGTGCGGAAGCGGGAAGCGGTTCGACAGGCTGTTGACGGATTGCCGCCCGGATTCAGGGAGGTGGACATCCTGGTCAACAGTGCGGGGCTCGCCCTGGGGCTCGGTCCGGCCCATGAGGCGAACCTCGACGACTGGGATGCCATGGTGGACACGAA
>JBGPCQ010000106.1:0-10807 GCA_041481895.1 Geobacteraceae bacterium
AAAGAATGGTTGCGCCTTGACGTAGTTGCAGGTCTTACGACCGCGGCGGTGGTCATTCCCCAGGCGATGGCCTATGCCACCATTGCCGGCCTTCCCGTGCAGATAGGGCTTTATGTCGCTTTCATGCCGATGCTCGTCTATGCGCTTCTCGGCACGTCGCGCCCGTTAAGCGTCAGCTCGACATCGACGATCGCCATGCTCACCGCCAGTCAGCTGGCCCTGGTTGCAGCGGGACAGAGCACGGCAGGCGTGACGGCTGCGGCAGCAACACTGGCGCTATTGACCGGGCTGTTCCTGGTCCTGGCGGGAGTGCTCAGGCTCGGTTTTCTCGCCAACTTCATATCCGAGCCGGTATTGATCGGCTTTAAGGCGGGAATTGGCCTGGTGATTGCGGTTGGCCAACTGCCCAAACTGCTTGGCATCCATATCGACAAGAGCGGTTTTTTCCGCGATATTTTCTCAGTTTTGGAGCATATTCCCGAGTCGAGCCGACCAACCGTGGTGCTGGCGGCCGTCATGCTCGTGCTCCTGTTTGGCATGGGACATTTTCTGCCACGCGCTCCTGCGTCGCTGGTGGCTGTTGCACTGGGAATTGCCGCCGTCGCACTGCTCGATCTGAAAGAGGCCGGCCTGTCGCTCGTCGGCTACATTCCGCCGGGCATACCGGCGCCGGCAATGCCTGACCTGTCGCTGGTGCGGCTGCTCTGGCCCGGTGCGCTGGGGATAGCCCTCATGTCATTTACCGAATCGGTGGCAGCGGGCCGTGCCTTCGCCCGTCATGATGAGCCGCGGCCGCAGGCCGACCAGGAACTGTTTGCACTGGGCGCTGCCAATCTTGTCGGCAGTATTTTCCATGCATTACCGGCGGGTGGCGGGACGTCACAGACAGCGGTCAGTTCCAAGGCAGGGGCACGCACCCAGGTCGCCGCACTGGTTACCGTGACCACGGTGGCGGCAACGATGCTGTTTCTTTCGCCGCTGATCAGCCTCCTGCCGCAGGCCACGCTGGCTGCCGTCGTAGTGGTGACAACTATATCATTGCTCAGCCCGCGCCCTTTTCAAGCCATTTTACAGGTGCGCCGGACGGAGTTCTGCTGGGCACTGGTCGCGTGCGCCGGAGTGGTCCTGCTCGGGACTCTGGAGGGCATCCTGGTGGCGATCGCAATCTCGATATTGACCTTGATGTATCAGGCTAACCACCCGCCGGTCTATGCCGTGGGGCGCAAGCCGGGCACCACGGTATTCCGTCCGCTGATCGGGGAACATCCCGGTGACGAGACGATTCCCGGGCTGCTGATCGTCCGTACCGAGGGGCGCATGAACTTTGCCAGCGCTCCCCGGGTGAGCGAGCGGCTCTGGGCGCTGATCCACGAAGCCGGGCCGCAGGTCTTGGTAGTGGAGTGCAGCGCGATCCCGGACTTCGAATACACCGCACTCCTGGCGCTTGAGCATTTCGAGAACAAGCTGCGCGAGGCAGGGATTGTCCTCTGGCTGGCGGCGCTGAATCCCGAGGCGCTCAAGGTGATCAAGCGTTCCGGATTGGCACAGGCCCTGGGACATGAGCGGATGTTCTTCAACCTGCGCGAGGCGGTGGCGAAGTATGAGGAGCAGCGGGCCGTTGGGCAACAAGGTTAACTCGTGAGTGGGGATGCTGAATGATGATGCCGTACGACAGCATTTCTATCGTCTGCTTGCAACAGTCAAATGATGCCGTTATGTTTTATAAGGAACTTGTACAATAAAGAGGCCAGAGGAGAGTCAATGCACAAGGGATTAATCAATGCAGTCATCTGGTTTCTGCTTATGGGCGGAGTCGTCTGGGCCGCTCCTCAACAAGGAGGCGGCACGCCTGTTGTTGCATCATCTGCTGCACAGCAGGAAGCGCCCGTTGTTTTTGACGGGAAGACCCTCTTTGTCATCAGGGCAAAAGTGTTTTCGTATACTCCGGCAGACCGGGCTGTGGCGATTTCGGATAGACTCGGCAAACTCGTTAAGGACCCGATGTTAAACGGTGACACCGTTATGGTCGTTGAAGCTGAGACAGCGACGGACATCGTTATGGGCGACAAGTTGATCATGGTCGTTACTGACCAGGATGCCGGGAGCGAAGGGAAAACCAGGCAGGAAACGGCAAAGGAATATGCTGCCAGCATCCGTGCCGCGCTGCAGGTGTATGTAAGGGAGCACAGCAGGGAGCACCTTCTCCTGGCGATCCTGTATGTAATTGCCGCAACAATAGTTCTCATCGTACTGCTCGTCATCAGCAAATGGGGCTTTAGAAAGGTTCTTGGACAGATAGAATCATGGCGCGGCACCAGAATACGTTCACTGAGTATCAAGTCTCACGAGCTGATAAAAGAAGACTGGCTCATAGCGTTACTCATTTCCTGTGCCAAAGGGGTCAGAGTAATCCTCCTCCTCGCCCTCTTCTATTTCTACATCCACCTTATGTTCAGTTTTTTCCCCATGACCAGAGGGGTTGCGGCGACGGTTTTCGGCTACATCATGACCCCGTTCAAATCGATCGGGCAAGCGCTCGGCGGCTACCTGCCCAACCTCTTCTATGTTGCCGTAATCATACTGATAACCCGCTATGTCATGAAATTCGTTCAGCTTTTTTTCGCCGAAATCGGCAAGGGGACCATCGTCCTCACCGGTTTCGATCCGGACTGGGCCGGACACACCTGCAAGATCGTCTATTTCCTGCTTATCGCCTTTGCCGCGGTTGTCGCTTTTCCCTACCTGCCCGGTTCAAAATCAGAGGCATTCAAGGGTATTTCCATATTTCTCGGCGTTCTCTTTTCCCTCGGTTCGACATCGGCAGTCGCCAATATCGTGGCCGGTCTCATCCTGACGTACACGAATGCATTCAAAATCGGTGACCGGATCAGGATCGGCGAAAACTTCGGCGATGTGGAAGCCAAATCACTCCTTGTCACCCGGATAAAAACTCCGAAGAACGTCATGGTCACCATTCCCAATTCAATGGTCATCGGCAGCCACATTTCGAACTATAGCGCAACTGCCCGGAAGGGGACCCTGATCCTTCATTCGAGCGTTACTATCGGCTACGATGCCCCGTGGCGGAAGGTCCACGAACTGCTGATCGCGGCGGCCGGCGCGACAGAGCATGTTCTCGGGACTCCCCCCCCTTTCGTTTTACAGGCGGCGCTCAACGATTTCTATGTGACGTACGAGTTGAATGCCCATACCGACCAGCCGCATCTGATGGTAAAAACATACTCCGATCTGCACCAGAATATCCAGGACAAGTTCAACGAGGCCGGGGTCGAGATCATGTCTCCCCATTATGCCCAGATCAGGGACGGCAACAAGACCGCCATACCGGACGCATACCTGCCTGAGGGGTATACGGCAGGGGGTATGAGGATAGTCTCCACTTCGCCTCTGGAAGTGAAAACCGGCAATGAAGCGGAGGGGAGGGAGCATATCTCATGACACGATGGCTCAAGGGAATCGGCACAGTCTTGTTATGGCTCTGCCTGCTGGCGATGGCGGGGTGGAGCATCCTGGCCATCTATTACTCCAACCTCTCTCCCGGTACACGCCCGGTTGCGGCGGCACTGTTCGGCGTGACGTCCTTGGGCATACTCCTGTTCGTCCGCCCACGCCGGCGGGGCACAGCGATATTTCTGGCCCTGTTCGCCCTGCTGGTGGCCTGGTGGTTCACCATTCCGCCATCCAACGACAGGGACTGGCAGCCCGACCTGGCGGTCCTTTCCTGGGCCGAAATTACGGGGGACAAGGTCACTATCCACAACATCCGCAACTGCGACTACCGGACCGAGACCGACTTCACCGTCCGGCATTACGACAAGACCTTTGATCTGGCCAAATTGAAGCGTGTCGACTTCTTTCTGATCTACTGGGGATCGCCAAGTATCGCCCATACCATGGTCAGCTTCGACTTCGAAGGTCAGGGGAATGTCTGCTTCTCCATCGAGACCCGCAAGGAAAAGGGAGAAGACTACTCCACCGTCAAGGGGTTCTTCCGCCAGTACGAGATAATCTACGTCGTGGCTGACGAGCGTGACGTGGTGCGCCTGCGCACCAACTACCGCAAGGAGGATGTCTACCTCTACCGGCTGAATGCCAGCCCGGAGATTGCCCGCAAGGTTTTCCTCCATTACCTGGGGGAGGTTAATCGTCTCAAGGAGCGGCCCGAGTGGTACAACGCCCTGACAAGCAACTGCACCACAAGCATCCGCCAGCATACCAAACTTTACAACCCCAATGCACGGCTCGACTGGCGGATGATCGTCAACGGCTACATCGACGAGATGCTCTACGAAAGGAAGTTGCTTGATACGAGCCTGCCGTTCGCGGAACTGAAAAAACGGAGTTACATCAACCCCAGGGCGCAGGCGGCGGATACGGACCCGGCTTTCTCGCAGCGGATTCGCGCAGGGCTTCCCGGCTCTGGCATTCCGGATAAAATGGAGGGCAACACGCCATGAGATGTATTCGCTTTCTTCCCGGCATGATTTTGCTCCTGGCCCTTGCCGGTTGCGCCACTCCGGTCGGTGTCAACAAGGCGAATCTGGAAGATTCCTACCGGGAGATCACTGCTAATACCCTTGCCGGGGACACGCTCAGTTCCGACACGAGGGTCGTCCTGCATCGCTTCGACCTGATGGGACGGTACGAGGAGGATCCTGCCGCGGCCATCGCCACTCTTCATGAAAAGCTGTTCAAGGACCCCCGGCGCGATCTCCGCTTCGCCCTGGCCGAGCTGAGCTTTAACCATGGCGAGCAGCTGGAGAAACAGCCTGCTCAGGGGGGTAATGAGGCTGACGGGCATGCTGCCGACTACTACCTGATGTCGGCCATCTACGCCTACTACTACCTGTTCGGCACCATGGACAATCAGCCTCCCGGGGCCTACGACCGGCGTTTCCGGGTGGCCTGCGACCTGTACAACCGGGCGTTGGGCAAAGGCCTTGCCACCGGAGTCGATGGTCGCCTGGAGTTCAAGGATGGCGTCCGCAAGCTCCCCTTCGGCCAGCTGGCGATCTCTCTCAATACGGCAAAGCTGCGCTGGCCGCTGGCCAATTTCGTCTCCTTCCTGCCGGCAGACGACTTTACGGTGCGCGGCCTGACTCTCCGCAACCGGACGCCGGGACTTGGCCTGCCGCTGGTGGCGCTCCATAAAAAAACCCCGGAGATGCCCAATGGACCGGGGCTCCCGATCACCGTCTTTCTGCGCCTGCCGGAAGAGACCGGGGAATCCGGCGGCGGTTCTGTATCCGCCACGCTGGAGTTCTATTCCGCCTATGAGGAAACCGAGGTGACGGTCAACGGCCGCACCGTGCCGCTGGAAACCGATACAACCGCGCCGCTCGCCTACAAACTCAATGATGCCCAAATCTGGGACCTCGGCATCAGGAAATTCCTCTCCGCCATGAAGCTGAAGAAGGATGATTTGCAGGCACTGACATTGGTTCAGCCCTACCAGCCGGGGCGCATCCCGGTGGTCTTCGTCCATGGCACGGCGAGCAGCCCTGTCTGGTGGGCGGAGATGTGGAACACGCTCCGTTCCGACCCGGTCCTGCGCAAGCGCTGCCTGTTCTGGTTCTTCATGTACGACAGCAGCGAGCCGGTCGCGAAGTCTGCCGCCGCTTTGCGCGACGCGCTCACCGCCAAGGTGGCCCAGTTCGACCCGGAGGGAAAGGACCCCGCCCTCCGGCAGATGGTGGTGATCGGCCATAGCCAGGGGGGACTGCTGACCAAGATGAGCGTGGTGAATACCGGCGACAGGCTCTGGAAATCAATCTCCGACCTTACCCTGGAAGAGTTGAAGGCAGGGCCGACGGTCAAGGAAGAGTTACGCAAATACTTCTTCATCGAGCGGCTCCCCTTCGTCACCCGTGTAGTCTATATTTCCACCCCCTTTCGCGGCAGCTTCCGGGCAAAGCCCTGGGTGCGCAATCTGGTCCGGCGTCTGGTAACCCTGCCGAAGGATATCCTGACGAGAGACCCGAGTGTGTACGTCACTCTTTTTGCGCAGTCGAAACTGCCAATCGAGCTTCGCACCAAGTTTTTTACCAGCGTGGACAGCATGTCGCCGGAAAACCCGGTAATGCAGACCCTCGCCGGGATGCCGGTGGCGCCGGGCGTCACGGCCCACTCCATCATCTCGGTCAAAGGTGACGGCGACCCGGTAAAGGGGAACGACGGAGTTGTCGAGTACACGAGTGCCCACCAGGAGGGGGTAGCATCGGAATTTATCGTCCGCAGCGAACATTCCTGTCAGGGGAACCCGTTTACCATAGAGGAGGTGCGGAGAATCCTGCACGAGCATCTGACTGCCTCTTCATTGGAAAAAGCCGATGATCATGTGAAAGCCGAATAAAATGGTGAAGGTATTTCACAAGACGATGACTATGAACGTCTGCTGGACACGGGTCGAGGACACGGTGGCCCTAGTGTCCCGTGCGGTTAATTCGTTCCTTCAAATTCCGGCGCTTTTGGCCCCTGGCTGTGTTGCGGCTCCTCGGCTTAAGCCCAGCTAGGCCTGCGTCGCCGCGCCTTGCCAGGAACCAAAATCCCTCGAAATTAGTGCGGCGAACTAACCGCACGGGACACTAGCCCGGCTTATGGGGTGGAAAAAGATCGGCATTGCCAGCTGCATCGGGCTGCTCTACGGACAGAATTTTTACTACAAGTGGCTGCAGAAGCAGCCGGTAATCAAGGTGCCAACTGAATGATCGCAAAGCGCCCGCCGCTGTGACGATCAGACGCAATAAGGGGGAGCGTTCCGGCGTTCCTCCTTTTTTTTGTCCGGAGCTGAAGGCGATAACGTCTTGACGTTATGACGTTATAGTGCTATGAATTGAGATGGAGGTGCTCTATGAAAACAGCAGTCAAGAGGGCGACGGTCTACCTGGACGACGACCTGCACCGGGCGCTCCGAATGAAGGCAGCGGCCACGTCCCGGTCGATTTCCGAACTGGTCAACAAGGCGGTCAAGGAATCCCTTGCCGAGGACGAGGCCGATCTCGCGGCGTGCCGGGACCGGGTCAACGAACCGGCGGCTTCCTATGAGGCTTTGAGCAAATTGGCCAGCAAGGACAAGATCCAGGCCATGGAGTCGCTCTGGGAGGACCTGTGCCGTCATGCCGGGAAGATTCAATCACCGCCCTGGCATGGCGCACTGCTTGAGCAGCGTGAAGAGAGGGTTCGCGCGGGCGAAGCGGAATTCATCGATTGGGATCTTGCCAAGAAGCGCATCAGGGAACAGTGCGAGTGAAGATCAGAATTCTTGACGCCGCAACGCAGGACCTGGCTGATGGGTACCGCTTCTATGAGGCACAGGAAGCCGGTTTGGGGCACTACTTTCTGGACTCGCTCTTTGCCGATGTTGATTCGCTGCTACTCTACGCCGGTATTCACCCTGCTTTCTTCAGAACGTATCATCGCCTGCTGGCGAAGCGTTTTCCGTTCGCCATTTACTACAAGATCGATGGGGATTTGGTTTTGATCCATGCCGTGCTCGATTGTCGGAAAAATCCGGCATGGGCGCGCAAGCGGTTCGGGGAAAGCGGGGAGTAGAATTGACAAAGTTGCCCACTTAATTCGGTCAAGAGAAAAGCCCGCGCGGAGCGGGCTTACCAATCTTCCGACGAAAAAACCCTTCTGAAACATTACCGGGAAATCCCCGCCCAGGCCGACAAGCAGGTGGTCGTCAGGGTAGCCCGGCTTGCTACCCGAAAGTAATCAACCAGGATTTCAGTTCACCAAAAAAGGCGCGGAGCCGAAGCTCCGCGCCTTTTGCGTATTTATTGTGTGAGGGTATTCAGGGTAAGCAATACGTCCCTTCCCGAGTATGGATCGCCCCGCTGCGTGTCAGGACGCTGGAGTAGAGATAGAATTCCGTAACAACAAACGGCGCGGCGCCGAAATCCTTGAAGCGCTCCTCCAGGGCGGTAATCCGGCCGGGCGGCGTCTCCTTCAGCCGGGCGAGGGTGAGGTGGGGAGAGAATTTCCGCTCATCGGGGGGGATTCCGGCCTCCATCAGCGCAAGCTCCACCTGCTGCTGCAGCTCCATGAGCGGCATGCTCTCTTCGAATCCGACCCAGAGCACCCGCGGATGCTTTCCGGGGGGGAAATGGCCGACCCCTCTGAGCGTCAGGGGGAAGGATTCCCCTTTAACCCCGGCGAGGGCCTTTCTCACAGCGGTGCAGGTCTCGTCGTCCAGATCGCCGATGAACCGGAGGGTCAGGTGGAGCTGCTCCGTGGGGACCCGGCGCGCCCCCGGCAGGTCCCTGCCGATGGCGGCAACCTCGTTCTTCACCTCCTCCGGCAGATCAATTGCCACGAACAGCCTGTACATAACTCTCCTCCCCTTTCCGGACGAACTGTTCGCTGTCCATCCCGATCCTGACCAGATAACGGCTGCCGTCGGCGCTGATGACGGTCCCCATTTCCCGTGATATCAGGTTGAGATGCTCGATGACAGCCTTCCCCCGTTTCCCCTTGAGGGGCTTCGGCTGGAAACGGACTTCGCTGTTGAGCACATTGAGCGGCACGAGTTCAACCGCCTTGATCCCCTTATCCAGAGTTATCCGGGCGATGACGCTCCGGTCGGCCGCCGGGCTTAAGCTGCCGAAGGCGAAATTCCCCAGGCTGTAGAAGATGATCCCCTTCTTGTACCGTTCGATTCCCTGGAGAACGTGGGGGTGGTGCCCCAGAACGATGTCCGCCCCGGCATCGATGGCGGACCGGGCGGTAGTGACCTGGGAGTAGTGAGGCGTGTCCGCCCCTTCGATACCCCAGTGAAAAGAAACGACAACGTAGTCGGCCGATGCTTTCGCCTGGGTGATATCTTCCCTGCAGTAGCGGGGATAACCGGGGGCGGTGCCGGCGCGGTCCGCCGCGGCGAAAAATTCCACCGGAAGCGTTACGGAATAGGCGAGAAAGGCGACTTTTACCCCCTTTACCTGGAGCACGGTTTTTTCCCGGGCCGCAGAGAGGGATTGTCCGGCGCCGACGGAGAGGATGCCGTTGCTGTCGAGATTGTGGAGGGTCTCCAGGAGGGCCGGCTCCCCGAAGTCCATCATGTGGTTGTTGGCGAGGGTAAGGACTGAAAAACCGGCCCTTTTCAGGGCAGGAGCAGACAGAGGGTCTGCCCGGAAGCGGAACTTCTTGAACATGAACTCGGTGCCGCCCAGCGCAATGGGGGCTTCCAGGTTGCCGACGGCAATATCTCCCTTGCGCAGTTCGTCTGCCGTTGCGGCAAAAGCATAATCGTAGCCGCGACGCTGAAAGGTCGCAGCCCCGGAGCCGGCCAGCATGATGTCGCCCACGGCATTGACGACAATTTCCTGCGCCAGTGCCGGGTGAATGGAGAGAGAGGCCGTCAGAATAGCGATGAACAGTTTGTGCGTAAAGGTCATACCGGCCCCGCAAGACAATTAACAGTTGACTTGTCTCCGACCAAATGCTAAAAAATATAACTTTGCTTACCGGAATGTAAAGGTTTTTTTGTATGCTTGACATAAAATACCTGAGGGAAAATTTGGAGACAGCTGAAGACCGTCTCAAGACCAGGGGGGGGGCGGTCGATCTGAGCGGTTTCAGGGCGCTGGACGAAAAGCGGCGCGGGCTTCTCCAGAGCGGTGAGGAGCTGAAAGCGCTCCGCAACAAGGTTTCCGAAGAGATCAGCAGGGTGAAGGACAAAAGCCAGGCTCAGGACCGCATTGCGGAGATGCGTGAGGTTTCCCAGCGGATCAAGTCGCTCGATGAGGATCTGAAAGAGGTGGAGGAAGCCCTGGCGGGATTCCTCCTGACCGTGCCGAATATCCCCTCTGCCTCCGTGCCGGTCGGCGCATCGGAGGCGGACAACGTGGTGGTGCGGAAATGGGGGGAGCCGGCGGCATTCCCGTTTACCCCGAAGCCGCACTGGGAAATCGGCGAGTCGCTCGGCATTCTTGACTTCGAGAGAGGCGCCAAGCTGACCGGCGCCCGCTTTACCCTGTACAAGGGTGCCGGTGCCCGGCTGGAGCGCGCGCTTATCAATTTCATGCTCGATCTTCATACCGAGCTGCACAAATATGTTGAAATGCTTCCTCCCTTTATGGTAAACAGGGAGAGCATGATCGGCACAGGTCAGCTCCCGAAATTCGAGGATGATCTCTTCCGTATCGACGGGCTTGACTATTTTCTGATCCCCACTGCCGAGGTCCCGGTGACCAATATCCACCGCGGGGAAATTCTCCGGGGGGCGGACCTTCCAATCTGTTATACAGCTTACACCCCCTGTTTCAGGAAGGAAGCCGGATCGTACGGCAAGGACACCCGGGGCCTGGTTCGCCAGCACCAGTTCAACAAGGTCGAGCTGGTCAAGTTCGTCCGACCGTCCGAGTCGTATCGGGAACTGGAAAACCTGACGGCCGATGCGGAAAGAGTGCTCCAGCTCCTCGGCCTTCCCTATCGGGTGGTTGAGCTCTGTACCGCCGACCTCGGGTTCTCGGCGGCAAAGACCTATGACCTGGAGGTCTGGCTCCCCGCACAGGATACATACCGGGAGATTTCCTCCTGCAGCAATTTTGAGGATTTTCAGGCCCGCCGGGCGTCCATACGTTTCCGCGAGGATGACCGGGCAAAGCCGGAATTCGTGCACACCCTGAACGGTTCCGGACTGGCCGTGGGGCGGACCGTGGTGGCAATTCTTGAAAATTTCCAGCAGGCCGACGGAAAGGTAGCCATTCCCGAAGTACTCCGTCCTTACATGGGAGGAGCCGAGAGGATTAGCTGACGTACGGAGGGATGGCCGAGTGGTTGAAGG
>JBGPCQ010000107.1:0-10720 GCA_041481895.1 Geobacteraceae bacterium
GTCTTCTCGCCATGGACATCCCCGGTCCCGGTGCCATCCAGGTTGCCGAAGTAGGCCATCTTCCAGGTATAGGTGCCGGGCGTCGACGGCGCCGGAGCGGTCAGGGTCGCCGGGAACGTGGTCGAACTCCCCATGCCGCTGTCGTTGCCGTTCGATCTGGCAATTTGCGCGTTGTTCTGGTCATACAGAACGGCCCTGATCCAGCCGGTTCTGCTGCCGCCGCTGAGGGTTGCCGTCACGGTCTCGCCCGGTGCATAGGAAGTCTTGTTGGTGACCGCTTTTAAGTTTGAATTCCCATGGTGATGACACCCGTTACAGGTGGCGACTGTCGGGGCCGCATGGCAGTCGACACAGCCCCTGTCGTTGAAAAACGTCGATTGCGCCAGCGCCGTCGAAGCCCAGAACTGACCTACTCCCAGCGCCAATGCGAACAGATACAGCACTACAATTCTATTGGTACTCTTCATGATTTCTCCTTTTAGTGTGAATGTACTGAAACATCGTCGTGTCCGTACATGGTTCTTCATGAATTCTGATTCCGTCATGTATAGTTACCGCTATCTCCTCTCCACTTCAGCCACAAAAAAAAGCCGGGGCCGAATATCGTGTGATATTTCGGCAACCCGGCTGTCTCGGTGAGACCCTGTAGGCTTTCCGCCCCATCCTCGCGGATGGTTGAGTAGTATCGTGTATCACCAGCCAATTTTCATACCGGGCTGCGCAACCACCGCGGGCCGGTATGTGCCGACGCCCTTTCAGGCGTCTGACTGCTGCCGCTGCAACCACCTCCTTTTGTTGAAATCTGGACGAAATCTGGATACAAAAAAACCGGGGCCAAATATCATGTGATATTTCGGCAACCCGGCTGTCTCAAGAGACCCTGTGGGCTTTCCGCCCCATCCTCGCGAATGGTTGAGTATTATCGTGTACCACAGCAATTTTCTAGAGTATGTTTTATTAATACCATATTTGAGCAGACGAAGTCAATACATACCTTGTAAATGTTTTAGTCGTCTCCGCCGCTGTATTTGGGATTGTAGATCACGTTGCGGGTGACCGTGCCGCACCGGGTGTCTTTACGGCAATCGTTTCAATTATTAGTATAGCGTCCCGACGCCGATTGTTGGTAATATCCCGTTTGCACCAAACCGGAATCAGATGCTTTTCGAGTCGGGTGTCTTGATGCATGACAGACCGCGTCACCAAATGAGTTTTGATGTGCTCAATATACCGTTGCTCATAGATATGCAACAGTCAGTGTCTCAGGTTCTGCTGTTCACAGAGACTCTATCGAGGCCAGGGGATCGATGTTTTTGTCCACCAATCCTGCTGCATTAATATATTTTCCACGAGCATCCGTCAATTTTGTGGTAGGATAGCTCCCAAGATTCATCCGCCGTATTTTACCGTTCAGTGTAATTAAATTGAAATCCCGGAGAGCAAATCCTGTTGCCCCCGGTGCTCTTCCGGTATATAGTATGCTACTATTTTGCCCGCGGATTGCGTTATATTCATCAGACGTTATCAGATGTTATTTTTGGCAGAAAACAGGCCGTAACGACTAATTATGCAGCCACAGATAAAGGCGAATTACTGCAGAGAAGGCAGATCTCCAGATATCCAATCTTTGTTTTGGTCATAGTTCCGTAAAAGATTTCCCCTGCGTTCTTTGCGGTACGAAGTTTTAACAAACACGTTACGCTACTCAAGGTTTTTATGTCTGAACATACCCCGATGATGCGGCAGTACCTCCAGATTAAAGCCGATTATCCGGATACAATTCTTTTTTTTAGACTGGGCGACTTTTACGAGATGTTCCTCGACGATGCGGTCAAGGCTTCCCGTATTCTCGATATTACGCTCACCTCCCGCAACAAGAATGCCGAGGGGACGGATGTCCCTCTCTGCGGCATTCCCTACCATTCCGCAACCCCCTACATTGCGAAACTCATCGAAGCGGGTGAAAAAGTCGCCATCTGCGAGCAGGTGGAGGACCCCAAGACGGCCAAGGGGATCGTCAGGCGCGAGGTGGTCAAAGTGATCACCCCGGGGATGGTCATCGCTGCCGAAAGTCTTTCGCCGAAGGAAAACAATTACCTGTTGTCCCTGTTCAACGGAAGCGGGGACCGCTGGGGACTGTCGTACCTCGACCTCTCCACCGGCGAGTTCCGGGTGACGGAGCTGGACGGCAGGGAAGCGGCTTTTGCCGAGGCCGCCTGCGTGGCCCCCCGTGAAATCATTCTCCCGGCTTCTTTCCGCGACAACGGCCATGCCGGGGAGCTTGCCGCGCTTTTTGCCTCCGCCATCGTCACGTTTCTCGACGACTGGGTGTATGACGCCGATTACGTGCAGAGACTTTTCACCGGTCAGTTCGGGGTCGTCTCCCCGGACGCTCTCGGCTGCCGGGGATTGAAATCAGGGGTCCCGGCCGCCGGGGCAGTGCTCCACTACCTCCAGGAAACCCAGCGGGGGAAGGCTGCCCATGTCAGTGACATCACCGTGTATGAAACCTGCGAGCACCTGGTCCTGGATGAAGCCACCAGGAGAAACCTGGAATTGACTGCGACGCTGGCCGACGGCAAGCGCAAGGGGTCGCTTCTGGGGCTGATGGACCGCACCGCCACCGCCATGGGGGGGAGAAAAATCCGGCAGTGGATCAATTACCCCCTGGTAGCGGCGGAAAAGATCCGGGAGCGCCAGGACGCAATCGAGGAGCTGCTCCGGGACTCTGTCCGCCGCCGGGAGATTGCCGGCCTCCTGGACGGCATCCACGATCTGGAGCGCCTGAACGGCAGAATCAGCCTGGCCGGCGCCGGCGCGAAAGACCTGGTGGCGCTTTGCGAATCGATCGAGAGGATTCCCCCCTTGCAGAACTCCCTGGCCGGCGCGGAATCTTTCCTGCTGCAGGGTCTCCACACCGGGACGGACCCCCTGGAAGATCTCTCTCGTCTCGTCCGGCAGGGGATCGTGGCAAACCCGCCGTTTGTATTGCGTGAGGGAGGGATCATAGCCGACGGCTACAATGCAGAACTGGACGAGCTGCGCATCATCAGCCGCGAGGGAAAGGGGTTCATTGCCCGCCTGGAGGCCCGGGAAAAGACGCGCACCGGCATCGGGTCCCTCAAAATCCGCTTCAACAAGGTCTTCGGCTATTATATCGAAGTCACCAGAACGAACCTTTCCGGCATCCCCGAGGATTACATTCGTCGCCAGACCCTGGCCAACGCCGAGCGTTTCGTCACCCCCGAACTCAAGGAATATGAAGAAAAGGTGCTGGGGGCCGAAGAGCGGATCGTGAGCCTGGAATACGCCCTGTTCCAGGAGATACGGGAAAGGGTGGCGGCAGAGGGAGCGCGCATCGCCCGGACGGCCGACAACCTGGCACTGCTCGATGTGCTCGTCGCCCTGGCCGAGCTGGCGGATGACCGCAGCTATTGCCGGCCGCTGGTGGACGATGGCGACACCATTTTCATCAGTGAGGGGCGCCACCCGGTGATTGAAGCGATGAACCTGGGCGAGCGCTTCGTCCCGAACGACACCCTGCTCGACAACAGCGACAACCAGCTCCTGATCATAACCGGTCCGAACATGGCCGGCAAATCGACCTTCATGCGCCAGGTGGCCCTGATAACCCTTATGGCGCAGGTCGGCAGTTTCGTGCCTGCCGCGGCGGCGCAGATAGGCGTGGTGGACAGGATCTTTACCCGGGTTGGCGCGGCGGACAACCTTGCGCGCGGTCAATCCACGTTCATGGTGGAGATGACGGAAACCGCCAACATCCTCCGCTTTTCCACGCCGAAAAGTCTGATAATCCTCGATGAGATCGGCAGGGGGACCTCGACATTCGATGGCGTCTCCATTGCGTGGGCGGTTGCCGAATACCTCCATGATTGCGGCGACCATGCGGCCAAGACACTTTTCGCCACCCACTACCACGAAATGACGGAACTGGTCGTCACCCGCGGCAGGATCAAGAATTTCAATATTGCGGTAAAAGAATGGAACGACCAGATTATTTTTCTCAGGAAGATCATTCCGGGCGGGGCCTCCCACTCCTACGGGATCCAGGTGGCGAGGCTGGCGGGCCTCCCCGCGGAAGTGATCGACCGGGCCAGGGAAATACTGCGCAACCTGGAAAAAGGGGAGTTCGGCGAGGGGGGGGTGCCGCGCATAGCGAAAGGAAAAAAAGGGGGGGTCGCCCCCGCTTCGACCCAGCTGTCGCTTTTCGATGGCGGGGAAGATCTGCTCAGGAAACGTCTGCAGGGGGTAAACGTGGCAACCCTTACCCCCCTCGAAGCGTTGAACATACTCGATGAACTGAGGGGGATGGCATGAAAGCGATCTGCCGCATACTGCTCGTTTGCGCCTGCCTCTCTCTTCTGGCGGCCCTGGTCCCGCGGCTCTCCGCCGCAGCGGAAGCCCGGTCCGGCACGAAGGCCGCAGCCAAAAAAAATCCGGAAAAGAACATTAAGGCAAAAAAACCGAAAAAGAAAAGCGCAGCCAAAACCCTTGCCCGGAAAACTGTCGGAGCGAGGCCGGGGAGAGACAGAGTTGTTGCAGTCACGGTAAAGTCAGACGCTCCGGCGGGCAGTGCGGCGCTCGTCAGGGAGATGCGCTACTGGTCCAATCCCGACTATACCCGGATTGCCGTTACCCTCGACCGCGAGGTGAGTTTTGAATACCACCAGCTGCCGCAACTCTCCGGATCGGCTGCGCCGCCGCGGATCTATATCGATATCGGCCCGGCCAGGGTGGGTCCGGGTGTAAAAGATATCGCCATCGGCGACGGACTGCTCAAAACGGCGCGCATTGGCCAGTACAAGACGGACACCGTTCGCGTTGTCCTGGATATGGACAGCATCAAGGATTACAAGATATTTAACTTCTCGGACCCGTTCCGGATCATCATAGATGTGAAGGGTGAACGGCGTCAGGAACTTTCACGGGCGAGGGATAGCGTGATCTCGCCCCTCCCCGTCGTTCCAGTCGTCCCGGTCGTCCCGGTCGTCCCGGTCAAGCCGGTCAAGCCGGTCATCCCGGTCATCCCGGTCATCCCGGTCATCCCGGTCAGGCCCGAGCGTGAGGCAGAAAAGCAGAAAGCGCCGGCAGCAAAGCCGGTCATCGGCAGGCTGCGGCGGATCGTCGTCGATCCCGGGCATGGCGGGCATGATCCGGGGGCGGTAGGCGCCCGGGGGACGCAGGAGAAGGATGTCGTTCTCGGCATAGCCCTGAGACTCGCCAAAAGACTCCGGGACGATCTTGGCCTCGATGTGGTTCTGACGCGCAGCACGGATGTCTTTATCGAACTGCAGGAACGGACGGCCATCGCCAACCAGGTCGGCGCGGATCTCTTCGTGTCGGTGCATGCCAATGCCTCACTCAACAGGGGGGCGTCCGGGATAGAGACCTATTACCTGAATCTCGCCAAGACGGAAAAGGCTGCCCAGCTTGCCGCCAAGGAAAACGGTACGAGTCTCGAAAAGGTCAGCCTGCTCCAGGCTGTGCTCTTCGACCTTATGGCCAATTACAAGCTGAACGATTCGGCCCTTCTGGCGGATGAAGTGCAAAAATCCCTCCACCGGAAAGTGGGGGGGCACTATTCGGGAGTGAAAAACCTCGGCGTGAAGCAGGGGCCTTTTTATGTCCTGGTCGGAGCCACCATGCCGAGCATCCTGGTGGAAACCGCTTTCCTCAGCAATGAAAAAGAAGAGGAGCGGCTGAATGATCCGCACTATCTGGATAAGACCGCGGAAGGGATCATGGACGGTATCAGGAGCTACATGACGGTGGTGAAGTGAAAGCTGCTCATAATTTATATGATTCTGGAGATTTATGGAATTCGACATAGATAGATATTTCCCGGACGAAAGCTACGATGCGGGCGACTCGGGCCGGGCTTCCTTCGAGGAGAAGAGGCCCCTCTACCTCGCCGCCAGCAAGCATTTTCTCAATCACTACCGGAAAGAGATTGAAAAAAGCCACCATGCGGGCGCCGGTGGCGATGAGGTCGTCAAGAAGATCACGGCCATGTCCGATACGCTGATCAATAAACTTTTCAGCTGCATAACCGGGGACATGATCGAATCACTCACGTCAGGCGAACAGCTTACCCTGGTGGCGGTCGGCGGCTATGGCCGCGGCGAGCTCAATCCCTTTTCCGATATCGATCTGATGTTTCTCCACAGCGGCAAGGCTCCGCAACGGATGGAAGATATCGCCCAGAAGCTCCTCTATTTTCTCTGGGACATGCGCCTCGATGTCGGTTATTCGGTACGGACGCTCAGCGATTGCCAGGAAATGGCCAATGCGGACATGACCATCAAGACTGCGCTCCTGGACAGCCGTTTTCTGACCGGGAGCCGGCAGCTCTATGCCACGTTCGAGAAAATGCTCCTCACCCAGATCCTTGCCCGGGGGAGCGATTCATTTATCAACGAAAAGATCGAAGAGATGAAAAAGAGGCGCGAAAAGTACGGCTCCTCCGTCTACCTTCTCGAGCCGAACATCAAAGAGGGGGAGGGGGCTCTGCGGGATCTCCACACGGCCTTCTGGGTAGTCAAGACCAAGTACAAAATATCCCACCCCCGGGAACTGATCGTCAAGGGTATTACGACGGAGGAGGAACTCGCCCAGTTCGAAAATTCCCTCTCGTACCTCTGGCGCATACGCAATGAACTCCACTACCATACCGGCCGCAAAAATGATCAGCTTACCTTTGATGCCCAGAATAAACTGGCCCAGGTCTATGGCTATGCCGACAAGGGGAAATCTCTTGCGGTGGAAGAGTTCATGCGGGATTACTACCTCCACGCAACGAAGGTCGAACATATTTCATCGAGTCTGATTTCCCGCTGCGTTGTGCGGGAGGACGGGACCCGGAAACTGCTCGGCTATTTCATCCGGCGGCCGGTAGGGGAGGGTTTTTACGTCATCCGGGGGGAGCTGGTGATCCCTGATGAAAAGATAATCGAACAAGAGCCTGCCCGGCTCATGAAAATATTCGAGTACGCCCAGAAACAGGGTGTATCCCTCAATATCAAGGTCAAATCACTTATCCGGAGCAGCCTTGATCTGGTGAATGACAAATTTCGCCGGAACAGGGACGTCAATGCCTCGTTTTTCACCATCCTCCGCTCCGAGAAAGGTGTCGCCGAGACTTTGAGGCTCATGCACCACCTGGAATTCCTGATCCGCTTCATTCCCGAGTTCGAGCGGATTTACTGCAAGGTGCAGCACGACCTCTACCACATTTATACGGTCGATGTCCATTCGCTGTTCGCGGTGGAAGAGATCGTCAGGCTCCGGCAGGGAGCGTTCAGGAAAGAACTGCCGCTCTTGACCCGGCTCGCCAATGAAGTGGACAAGCGCGAACTGCTGCTGCTTGCCGTGATGCTGCATGATATCGGCAAGGGCGAAGGAGGGGGGCATGCCGATATCGGGGCGGACCTTGTTCCCACCATGGCCCGACGCATGGGGCTTTCTCGGGAGGACAGCGAGCGCCTGGAGTTTCTGGTGCGGACCCATATCCTGATGGCGCATATCGCCCAGCGCCGCGACCTGCATGACGAAAAAATGGTCATTCAGTTCGCCCGGCAGATGGGCACGAGCGAAAACTTGAAAATGCTCTATCTCCTCACCTATGCCGATATCAAGGGGGTCGGCCCCGATGTCTGGACCGAATGGAAGGCTCTCCTGCTCCAGGAGCTCTACGAAAAGGCTTTCAAGGTTCTGGAACGGGGCGACTTCAAGCTGGAAGCGAGCAGTGAAAGGGTGAAAAAGGTCAAACGAAAGGTAATCGATATTCTTGGCGATGAATATCCCGTTGCCCAGGTGAAGGAAGAACTGAAGGCGATGATGACCCGCCATCTCCTCTCCAACCACCCTGCCGTGCTGGCCGAGCATGTGCGGATACTTCTCTCCCTTGAGGAGAACGCCATCGTCATGAGCGTGGCCCACGAAATCGAGAAGGGGTATTCCAGCTTTACTATCTGCACCCATGACGTACCCGGCCTCTTTTCCAAGATAACGGGGGTGATGGCCGCCAACGGGATCAACATCCTCGGCGCCCAGATTCATACCAGCTCCAACGGCAAGGCGCTCGACATCCTGCAGGTCAATTCTCCGCAGGGATTCGTGATTACCGACGCAGGCCGCTGGCAGCGGGTGCAGGAGGATATGCGGAAGGTCCTGGAGGGTAAAGTCAAGATCGGCACGCTGGTGGACAAGAGGCACCGGCCGACGCTGCTGGTCGAGAGACCAAAGCCGCGGTTTCCCACCCGCGTTGAGATTGACAATGAGGTCTCGGAAGATTATACAGTAATAGATATCTACACCCACGACAAGGTCGGCCTTCTCTACAGAATAACCAGCACCCTCACCGACCTGGGGCTCTATATCGGCGTGTCGAAAATTTCCACGAAGGTCGATCAGGTTGCGGACGTCTTCTATGTCCGGGACATTTTCGCCCACAAGGTAACGAGTCAGGAAAAACTGTCCGAGATCAGGGAACGACTGCTCAAGGCCATAGATGAACAGGAATGATATGGATGACTACCTGGACCTGTTTCTCAATTACCTGCAGGTGGAGAAAGGGCTGTCGCGGAATACCCTCGAGGCATACAGCCGTGACGTCGGCGGGTACCTGGATTTCCTAGAAGGGATTGGCTGCCCGGCCCCCGCGAGCATCCGGCCGATCGACGTGGCGTCATTCCTGCAAAAACTCAAGGACGGGGGCCTGGGTCCCCGCAGCAGGGCGAGAGCGCTCTCCGCCGTACGGATGTTTCACCGGTTCCTGATGATCGAGAACTACTGCGACATCAACCCGACAACCATCATCGAGTCGCCGAGGACGCCGGGCAAGCTCCCCGCCATCCTTTCCGCCCGGGAGGTGGAAAGGCTCCTTACCGCACCCGGGGGGGAGAACGGCGTAGCGGTCCGCGACCGGGCCATGCTCGAAATCCTCTACGCGACGGGCTTGCGGGTATCGGAACTGGTCTCCTTGAAGGTCAGGGATGTCAGCCTCGATGCCGGGTATCTTATGACGCTGGGCAAAGGGGAAAAGGAGCGGCTGGTGCCGATCGGGGATTCGGCCCGACGCGCCTTGTCGGAATATTATACTACGGTACGGCAGACGACCCGCGGTTCCGGCGATTGTGAACATGTCTTTCTGAGCAGGCTCGGGAAACGGATGTCGCGACAGGCGTTCTGGAACATCATCAAGAAAAGATCGATCGAAGCGGGTATCGTCAAGAATATTTCGCCGCATACCCTGCGGCATTCATTTGCCACCCATCTTTTGGAAAACGGTGCAGATCTCCGCAGTGTCCAGATAATGCTGGGGCATGCGGATCTGTCGACCACGCAGATTTATACCCATGTCACCCGGGAACGGTTGAAGAAACTGCATGAAGAGTTCCATCCAAGAGGGTGAAAGGCAAGGATGAATTATGAAGGATGAAGCTTAAAGGTTGAAATTTCATAATTCATAATTCATAATTCACAATTTAGAACGAAAGGATAGAACCATGAAATATATCGTGCTGCTCGGTGACGGCATGTCCGATAAAAAACTAGATGAACTCGGGGGGAAGACGCCTCTTCAGGCGGCACGGACCCCCCACATGGATTTTATGGCGAGAAGGGGGCGGCTCGGCCTTGCCAGAACAGTTCCCGAAGGGTTTCCGCCGGGAAGCGACGTGGCCAACCTGTCCGTGTTCGGCTACGACCCGCACACCTGCTATACCGGCCGATCACCTTTGGAAGCGGCAAGCATCGGCGTGGCGCTGGGACCGCGCGACGTTGCGTTCAGGGTCAATCTCGTGAATCTCCAGCCCCGTGGGGGGAAGGTTTTCATGCAGGACTACTCGGCCGGCCATATTTCCGACGAGGACGGAAAAGAGCTTGTTCGGGCGCTGCAGCATGAGCTCGGCAACGATGAGTTCCAGTTTTATCCCGGCGTAGGGTACCGTCATCTCATGGTCTGGCACGGCGGTGAGGACAGCATGACCGTTACGCCGCCCCACGACATAACCGGCCAGGAGATCGCCGGATACCTTCCCCGGGGCGAGGGGTCTGAACGGCTCATCTACCTGATGAATGCCTCCCAGATGGTACTGTACAACCATCCCCAGTATAAACGGCGCGCCGCGTTACACGAGCTGCCGGCCAATTCGTTATGGTTCTGGGGACATGGCAAGGCCCCGAAAATGGAGAGCTACCGGGAGCGGTTCGGCTTGTCGGGGGCGGTCATTTCCGCAGTGGACCTGATCAGAGGGATTGGCGTCTATGCGGGGCTCGAGATCGTAAAAGTCGAAGGGGCCACCGGCTATGTCAATACCAATTACCGGGGAAAAGCCGAAGCAGCCCTGGAGGCCCTCGAAAGGGTCGATTATGTCTATCTCCACGTGGAAGCCCCTGACGAGGCATCCCATTCGGGCAACCTGCAGGAGAAGATCACGGCGATCGAGCAGTTCGACGAACTGGTGGTCGGGACCGTCCTCGACGGCATCAAAAAGCTGGGCGAATACCGGATCCTCTGCATGCCCGACCATCCCACGCCGGTAAAGCTGATGACCCATACCGCGGCGCCTGTCCCGTTCATCATTTACAGCGGCGAGACCACGGAAAAAATCTCCCAGGCGGGATACGACGAGGATTCGGCCAAAGCTGCCGGTTACGTTGTGGATGAGGGATTCAGGCTGATGGAGATACTGATGAAATA
>JBGPCQ010000108.1:0-10554 GCA_041481895.1 Geobacteraceae bacterium
CCCCTCATGCCGACCTTCCATCCGGCCTTTCTTCTTCGGAACGCCAGCATGAAGCGGGAGGTGTGGGAGGATATGCAGCAGGTGATGAAACTGCTGGGGATGGAAGTACCCAAAAAAAAGATCGATTGAAGTGTTGGTACCTTTGACACGGGAGCACATGCGGGTGTGCTCCTGTATATTCTATCTTCATCGCAAACGGAGGAAGCCGTGTACACGCAAGCATATGAAGAGCCGATGGTGGAAGGCGCTCCGCTCCCCTTTGAATTGCCTGACTGGATAGCCTGCGCCCCCTTCGAGGAATACCTGGGGATGCGGATCGAGGCGGCGGCGGATGGCAAGGCGGTCCTTACCATGCCGTTCAGGGTGAAGCTGGCCCAGGGTAAGGGGCTCATGCACGGAGGGGCGGTCACGGCCCTGGCGGACACGGCCGTGGCCATGGCGATCAAGAGCATCCTGCCGGAGGAGACCCATTTCGCCACGGTGGAAATGTCCCTGAAATTCCACGCCCCGGTGAAGGGGGGGACGGTCAAGGCCGTGGCACATGTCGCGGAACAGGAGGGACGGACGATTCGGGGCGAGGCTGAAGTGTTCGACGAGAATGGGGTCAATGTGGCGAGTTTTATGTCGGTGTTCAAGATGAAGAGGCAGTAAGTGACGAAGTATGAAGGATGAATTATGAAGTATGAATGGTGAAGAATCTGGGTTTTCTTAAATAACTATCGACCGAAAAGTTAACGTTCAAAAATGCCCAGATGCAAGGCGTCGAGGCGCGAGCAGCGGAGCATACATCAGTATGTGAGCAGCGGAGCGACGAAGGCAACGCCGCAGATGGGCGTTTTTCAACGTTAACTAACGGTCCATGCCAAGGCGCCTCATTTTTTCTACCAGCGTCGTCCTGTTCAGGTTAAGCATCTGCGCGGCCCGGGATTTGACTCCGTTCGACAGGGCAAGGGCCTCGATAATCATCTTCCGTTCTATGTCGCTGATGGTTTTCGGGAGATCAACTCCCCGCTCGATAACACGCGTCGATGCTCCCGCCCTGATAGCTGAAGGGAGGTCGTCGAGGGTTATCTGGTCGCCATCAGTGAGCGCTACGGTCCGTTCCACGATGTTTTCCAGCTCCCTCACGTTGCCGGGCCAGTGATAGAATTCCAGGGCCTCGAAGGCTTCTTTGGTGAGGGTCATGCTCGGGCGTTTCATCTCCTTGCAGTTTTTGCGGAGGAAATATCTGATGAGCGGGAGGGTGTCCTCTACTCTTTCCCGCAAGGGGGGGAGGTTGAGGGGGATGACATTGAGCCGGTAGAAGAGGTCGTCCCGAAAGTTGCCCGCCTTCACTTCCTCCTCCAGGTTCTGGTTGGTGGCGGAGATGACCCGGACATCAAGCTTGATCGGCCGCGTCGAGCCGACCCGCTCGACCTCCTGTTCCTGCAAAACCCTGAGGAGCTTGGTCTGCAGGTGCATCGGCATTGTTCCTATTTCGTCGAGAAATATGGTCCCCTTGTTGGCTGACTCGAATTTGCCGATCTTGTCCTTGATGGCGCCGGTAAAGGCGCCCTTGGTATGGCCGAAGAGTTCGCTTTCCAGCAGGTTTTCGGGAATGGCGCCGCAATGAACGGCGACAAAGGGTTTGTCCTTGCGGTGCCCGTTGAAGTGGATCGCTTTTGCCACGATCTCCTTGCCGGTGCCCGACTCCCCCATGATAAGGACGGTGGAGTCGGTCTTGATGATCCGCTTCATGCGATTGAAGACCTTCTGCATGGCCGGTGAAGCGCCGATGATATTGGCGAACTCGAATTTATCGCGGAGTTGTTTCCTGAGGTAGACATTTTCGTTGAGGAGCAGCCGTTTTTCCACGGCTTTGCCGAGGATTATCCTGAGTTCATCGATATTAAGGGGCTTGGTGATGTAATCGAACGCCCCTTCCTTCATTGCCCGGACCGCTGTTTCTGCTGAGGCGTGACCGGTAATAAGGATGACTTCCATTGCCGGAGAGGCTGATTTGACCTGTTTGAGGATGTCGATGCCGTCAAGGTCGGGAAGGAAGAGGTCGGTGATGATTATGTCGAAGCCGTCCTCAGCCAGAAGCTCGAAAGCCTCGTTGCCTGAACCTGCACTTTTGACGTCATAATCGGCGCTTTTTAAAAGCAGGGTCAATGCTTCCCTGCTCGGCGCCTCGTCATCGATTAAAAGGATTTTAGTACGCTCTTTCATGGCGGCACACATCTCCGGGACTGTAATACCATGTTTGGCCAGGATTGGCAATACGGGATTTGATTGACGCAAGCTCCCGAAGGTGTATACTTTACAGGCATAGCAGTATGGAGGACCGCGTGGGCAGGGCACTTTCGTTCACAATTCTGATGCTGGCCATATCCGTCGTCTGCCGGGCCGAATCTCCCGACATCCGGGTGTTGACCATAGACGGTCCGATCAACCCGGTAACTGTCGATTACCTCCGTAAAAATATCAAAGAATCGGCCCGCAGGGAGGAAAGGCTCGTGTTGGTCGAGATGGACACCCCGGGTGGCCTCGATACCGCCATGCGTGACATTGTCAAGGATCTGCTTGCCAGCCCCGTTCCCGTGGTTGTCTTTGTAACCCCCCCGGGAGCGCGCGCAGCTTCGGCCGGAGCAGTGATAGGCATTGCCGCGGATATTCTTGCCATGGCGCCCGGCACCAATATCGGGGCTGCCCATCCGGTTGCCATCGGCGTGAAGCCTGACAAGGTCATGCAGGACAAAATCCTCAATGATGCAGAAGCCTATGTTGAAGGGATCGCGCGGAAACGGGGGCGGAATTTCGAGACGACAAAGAGCATGGTTCGACAGAGCATATCCCTTTCTGCGGAAAAGGCTCTTGAAGCCAAAGTCATCGATTTGATCGCTACGAACCGCGCGCAATTGCTGAAAATGCTTGACGGCCGGGTCATCAGCCGGGACGGGAAGAGTATGACGCTGCGATTGGCCGGGGCACGGGTTGTAACCTGCGGAATGAGCGGACGGCAAAGGATAATGAATGCCGTCAGCAACCCCAACGTGGCCTATGTGCTCTTGATGCTCGGTGTGCTCGGCCTCTTCTTCGAGCTGTCCAATCCCGGGGTGATTCTCCCGGGCGTAATCGGCGGGATATCCCTGATCCTGGCATTCTTTGCGTTCCAGGCTCTGCCCGTAAATTATGCGGGGGTCCTCCTGATCCTTCTTGCCCTCATCCTGTTCATCGCCGAGATCAAGATCGTCTCCCACGGCATGCTGACAATCGGAGGAATCGTGTCCATGATTTTCGGCTCTCTTCTCCTGTTCGAGTCACCGGAACCCTATCTGCGCGTCTCCCTCGGTGTGGTCCTGATAACGGTCCTCGTGACCGCTCTGTTTTTCGTTTTAGTTGTTGCCAAGGCGGTAAAGGCGCACCGAAGAAAGCCGGTCAGCGGGACCGAAGGACTGGTGGGAGAAGCAGGGTGGGCCGACTCCGACCTGACGCCGGAAGGTAAAGTCTTTGTCCGGGGCGAATACTGGGATGCCAGGAGCGACGAGCGGATCACCAAAGGGGAAAAGGTAGTGGTAGCGACGGTGGAGGGGATGCGGCTCAAGGTGAGAAGATCGTCGTAGGGGCGAAGCAAACGTTTGCCCCTACAGGAAACAGGAGGAATGAAATGTTCGACATTTTTAATTATGTTCCGCTCATTTTCGTAGTTGTCGTGGGTATCATGTTTGCCGCCAGTGCCGTCCGGATTCTCCCTGAATACGAACGTGGCGTACTGTTCCGTCTCGGACGGTACGCCGGGGTCAGGGGGCCGGGACTCTTCTTCATCATTCCCGGGGTCGACCGGCTTGTCCGGGTATCCCTGCGCACCGTGGTCTTCGATGTCCCCCCCCAGGACGTCATCACCCACGACAACGTGACGGTCAAGGTGTCGGCGGTTATCTACTTCCGGGTCATGGCCCCGGACAAAGCAATCATCGAGGTGGAGAACTTCCTGTATGCTACCAGCCAGCTGTCCCAGACCACTTTGCGGAGCGTGCTCGGGCAAGTGGAACTGGACGAACTGCTGGCCAACCGGGAGAAAATCAACAGGCAACTCCAGGAGATCCTCGACCGCCATACCGGTCCATGGGGGGTGAAGGTTGCCAATGTGGAGGTGAAGAATATCGACCTTCCCCAGGAGATGCAGCGGGCCATCGCCAAGCAGGCCGAGGCGGAACGGGAGCGGCGGGCGAAGATCATCCATGCCGAAGGTGAGATGCAGGCTTCGGAAAAGCTTGCTCAGGCTGCCCAGGTGCTGGCGACTGAACCTATGTCGCTGCAACTCCGCTACCTGCAGGCTCTTACTGAAATCGCCGCAGAGAAAAATTCCACCGTTATTTTCCCTGTGCCGATCGATCTTATAAAGATGTTTCTGGATAAAAAAGGATAAAGCGTTGAGCGTGCTTTACCGGAGGAAATGAAGTAATTGCCTGGAAAAAGAAAAAAGCCCGTTATCGGGCTTTTTTCTTTTATGGTGTGGAAAGGTGATCGGTTACTTGTCCGACTTCTCGATTTTTGCACTGCTCTTCATCTTGGCCACATAATCACTGACGGCTTTTTGCATCTTGAGCCGTTTGAGGTAGGTTTCGATTTCACCCTTAACGACGTCGAGTTTGGCGACGCCTCCCTCCTTCTTTTCAACAAGCTTGATTATGTGGTATCCGAACTGGGTTTCCACCACGCCGCTAATTTCACCCGGTTTGAGGGCTGCTGTCGCATTCTCGAAGGGGGGGACCATCTCTCCCTTGCCGAAAAAGCCGAGATCTCCACCCTGCGCACTGCTGGGGCAGGATGATTCGGCCTTGGCGAGGGCAGCGAAATCTTCGCCGGCAAGAATTCTTTTTCTTAGTGCCTCAGCTTTATCCCGGGCTTTCAGCTTCTCTTCAGGCGTTGCTTCGGGCTTGACACCAATCAGGATATGGCTCGCATGGTAGCTTTCGGGCTGCTTGAACTTATCCTGGTTTTCCTCGTAAAACTTTTTAATATCTGCATCGGAAATAGTCATCTTGCTGACTATTTCCTTTTCCAGGAGGTTGCCGATGACAACGTCCTTGCGAATCAGTTCCAGTACTTCCTTATCAGTGATGTTGTTGGCCTTGAGCGCCGCCTCATACTCTGCCGGAGTGGTGAAACGGGCCTTCCCCTGTGCTGCTTTATCTGCAACCTGTTTGTCCAGGTCCTTGATTTCCAGCTTCAGTCCCGCCTGGTAGACCAGTTCGGCACTGATGAGCTGGTCAAGGGCGGCGCTCTCCATCTGCTTTTTCGCTTCAGGGTCCATATTTTGCGGCATGCGGTTCTGGGCGGCAAGGATCTTGGTCGCACGATCCACTTCGGCACGGGTAATGGGGGTGCCGTTGACCTTGGCGATTACGTCGGATGGTGACATTTGCGGAACGGATGCCTCCTTGGCCGGGACAGGTTCGCTTTTTGATTCAGGGGGCTTCGGTGTGTCGGCAAAAGCAATTACGGCCTGTAAGCTCAGCACGGTAAAAGCTGTCAGGATCGAGGGGGCAACACTCTTCTTGAGCAGTTTCATCACTATATCTCCTTGTACGGAAGTTAATTGTAAAATTCTATCATTTTTCTGCTTTTTATCAAAGTCTAATCTGCTGATCTTTTTACTGCAAATTATATAACAAGATTTTATCGTTGACATTGTTTTTAATATTTGTTTTTATGTGAGATTAGTGATAATGCATATAACTATTTAAAATGTCTAAATAATTTTAGTTACGCTAAAGTTTTATCGATAATGTAATTGTTTTATTTTATTTAAAACACGTTCCTTGGAGGCTGGTGTATGGCGAAGAGAAAATTCAGGAAGATCATGGCGGCCAACCGCGGCGAGATTGCAATCCGTATATTCCGCGCCTGTACCGAACTGGGCATCAGTACAGTGGCGCTTTACTCGGAGGAGGACAAGCTGTCGCTCCACCGCTATAAAGCTGATGAGGCCTACCTGATCGGCAAGGGGAAAAGCCCGATCGATGCCTACCTGGGGATCGACGAGATCATCGCTCTGGCCTTGAAGGCCGATGTGGACGCCATCCACCCCGGCTACGGCTTCCTGGCGGAGAATGCCGAATTCGCCGAGAAGTGTGAGGCCAACGGCATTGCCTTCATCGGTCCCACGGCCGAGATGCAGCGCGCCCTGGGTGACAAGGTGGCGGCCCGCAAGGTGGCACATGCCGCCGGCGTGCCGACCGTGCCCGGCACCGAGGATCCGGTCGAGAAGGAGGAGGAGGCCCTGATTTTCGCCAAGGAGCACGGCTACCCGATCATCGTCAATGCAGCTGCCGGCGGCGGCGGGCGCGGCATGCGCGTGGCCCAGAACAAGAAGGAGCTGCTGGAAGGGCTGGTGGCCGCCGGCAGCGAGGCCAAGGCGGCCTTCGGCAACCCGGCCGTGTTCCTGGAGCGCTACCTGGCTAATCCCAAGCATATCGAGGTGCAGGTGCTGGGTGACAATTACGGGAACCTGGTGCACTTCTACGAGCGGGACTGCTCCATCCAGCGTCGCCACCAGAAGGTGGTGGAGTTCGCCCCTTCCCTTTCCCTGTCCCAGAAGACCCGCGAGGAACTATGCACCGCGGCACTCAAGATTGCCGGCCAGGTCAAGTACCGGAACGCCGGGACCGTGGAGTTCCTGCTGGACCAGGAGGGGAACTGGTACTTTATCGAGATGAACCCCCGCATCCAGGTGGAGCACACCGTGACCGAGATGATCACCGGCCGCAACCTGGTGCAGAACCAGATTCTGATCGCCTGCGGCCACAAGCTGTCCGATCCTGAGATCAACATCCCCTCCCAGTCGGCCATTGACATGCGCGGCTATGCCATCCAGTGCCGCATTACCACCGAGGACCCGGCCAACAACTTCGCCCCCGACTTCGGCACCCTGACTACCTACCGCTCAGCGGCCGGCTGCGGCATCCGCCTCGATGCGGGCAATGCCTTTACCGGCGCCAAGATAACCCCGCACTACGATTCGCTGCTGGTCAAGGTCAGCTCTTGGGGCCTGAGCTTCCTGGACGCGGCCCACATCATAAACCGCGCCCTGCAGGAGTTCCGCGTGCGCGGGGTCAAAACCAATATCGGCTTCCTGGAGAACGTGGTCACCCACCCGGTCTTCCTCAAGGGGGACTGCGACACTTCCTTTATCGAGAAGCACCCGGAACTGCTGGAGATCCGCGAGAAGAAGGACCGCGCCACCAAGGTGCTGACCTTCCTGGGCGAGGTGATCGTCAACGGCTCGCCCGGTGTGGCCAAACCGCTCAAGTCGGCCGACCTGCTGGAGGCGCGCGTGCCGGAGGTGGATATCACCAAGCCTCGCCCCGCCGGGAGCCGCGACCTATTCATGAAACTGGGGGCCGAGGGGCTCTCCAAGTGGATACTGGAGCAGAACAAACTGCTCATCACCGACACCACCATGCGCGACGCCCACCAGTCCAACCTGGCCACCAGGGTGCGCACCTACGACCTGCTCAAGATCGCCGCACCCACCTCGTACCTGGCATCCGACATCTTCTCCCTGGAGATGTGGGGCGGCGCCACCTTCGATGTCTCCATGCGCTTCCTCAAGGAAGACCCCTGGCAACGGTTGCAACGGCTCTCCGAGGAGATTCCCAACATCCTATTCCAGATGCTCCTGCGCGGTTCCAACGCCGTGGGGTATACCAACTACCCGGACAACGTGGTCGAGAAGTTCGTGGAGGAGGCAGCCAACTCGGGCATAGACATCTTCCGCATCTTCGACTCCCTCAACTGGACTACCGGCATGCGGGTGGCCATGGATGCGGTACGCAAGACCGGCAAGGTCTGCGAGGCGGCTATCTGCTACACCGGCGACATCACCGACCCAAAGCGGGACAAGTATCCCCTGGAATACTACGTGAACATGGCCAAGGAACTGGAAAAGATGGGCGCCCATATCCTGGCCATCAAGGACATGGCCGGCCTGCTCAAGCCCCTGGCCGCCTACAAACTTGTCAAGGCGCTCAAGGAGAATATCGGCATCCCGGTGCACCTGCATACCCACGACACATCAAGCAACGGCAGCGCCATGCTGCTCAAGGCCAGCGAGGCCGGGGTGGACATCGTGGACGCCGCCCTTTCGTCCCTGTCGGGACTCACGGCCCAGCCCAACCTGAACGCCTTGGTGGCGGCCCTGGAGGGGAGCGAGCGAGACCCAATGGTCTCAGCCTCCGGGTTGCAGAAGCTGGCCAACTACTGGGAGACGGTGCGCGACTACTACGCCCCCTTCGAGTCGGGCCTCAAGTCCGGCACTGCCGAGGTCTATCACCACGAGATCCCCGGTGGCCAATACTCCAACTATAAGCCGCAGGTGGCCGGCCTGGGACTGATTGAGCGCTGGGACGAGTGCAAGGAGATGTACCACCAGGTCAACATGCTGTTCGGCGATATCGTCAAGGTCACCCCCTCCTCCAAGGTGGTGGGTGACATGGCCATGTTCCTCGTCAAGAACAACCTTCAGCCTGAGGATGTCTTCACCAGCAAGGAAGAACTGGCCTTCCCCGAATCGGTGGTCGGTTTCTTCAAGGGGATGCTGGGTCAGCCCTACCAGGGGTGGCCCCAGGAGTTGCAGAAGGTCATTCTCAAGGGAGAGCAGCCGATTACCTGCCGTCCCGGCGAACTCCTGGAGCCGGTGGACTTCATCGAGGAGCGACTCAAGCTGGAGGAGAAGGTGGGCCACAAGGTGGACGACAGGGCATTGGTTTCCAACATCCTCTATCCCCACGTCTATCCCGAGTTCGACAAACATCGCCAGGAGTACTCCGACACCTCGGTCATCCCCACGCCGATCTTCTTCTACGGTTTGGAGCCGGGGCAGGAGACCTCCCTGGACATCGAGCCGGGCAAGACCCTGATCATCAAGTTGAACGCCATCGGCCGGGTCCAGGCTGACGGCACCCGCACTGTTTACTTCGAACTGAACGGCAACAACCGCTCGGTGGTCATTCGCGACCAGTCCGTCGTCACCGACGAGGTTGTGCGGGAGAAGGCTGACAAGGCCAAATCCAACCAGATCGGCGCCCCTATGCCGGGCAAGGTACTCAAGGTCAACGTCAAGGCCGGCGACGAGGTAAAGAGCGGCGACGTGCTGATGGTGACCGAGGCGATGAAAATGGAGACCAACATCAAGGCGAAAGAGGATGGAAAGATCGCCGAGGTAAAGTTTAAGGAAGGGGATAAGGTAGAAAAAGAAGACCTGGTCATCGTCCTCGCTTAGTCGGAACGGTTCTTTTCCGCCCTGGCTTCGTCACTCTTCGGTCTCGCTTGTGCGGCGTAGCGCTGCTACGCCTCCGCGCAATCCCTCTATTGCCAAACCCAGAACGAAAAACTCCTCGTTCCGAATGGGAAAAGACTTGAATCAGAACCACTCTGCTGTGCCGTTTGGTTGATAAAGAGAAGGCCCGCCAAAAGCGGGCCTTTCTTGTAACTCCATACCAGTTAACAACGTCAGATTTGAGATGATGCCAAGGCGGCAAGGAGGAAGCTCCGGAGGCGTACATACAGTACGTCGAGGAGGTGACGACGCGCCAACGCCGGCAGCGCTCAAAGATGACGTTGTTAGAAATGCTCCCGCACGATCCCCTGGGCCAGGTCCATCGATGAGGTGAACGCGGGGGATATGGGGTTGAGTACGTGCAGGGAAGGGCCGTCCGCCACGACCATAAAGTCCATGACCAGCTGCTTCGTCTCCCAGTCCACCAGTTGCGGCCTGATACCGACCTTGGCGGACGGCTCCACGTCCGCGGGCCGCAACACCTTGACCAGCCGGGCGGCGTCGCGGAAAAAAAACGAGGGGATGTATTTCTTCGGCTCGGTCAGGGCAACGCTCCGGAACTGCGGGTTTGCCAGGAACATGACCAGGTCTTCCAGAAGGATACCGAACCCCTCTGCGTCGATCCCGGCCAGCAGACCGTAGTTCTCCCTGCCGAAGGCAGGGATGGCGGTGGGGCCGAGGTAGACATCGCCGTGGACGCTCCGGGTGAAGTGGACCCCGAGGAATGGGTTGCGGATGTCCGGCACCGGGTAGATGTTCCCGTTCACCGTGTAGGGGGCGTCCTTGCGCAGCTGCCGGTAGAGCCCCTTGAAGGGGATGAGGCGGAACTTTTCCCCAACTCCGAACAGGCGCGCCACCTTGTCGCAGTGAGCCCCCGCTGCATTGACGAAGCGGCTGAAGCCGATCTCCCCCCGGCTGGTCACGGCGGTCCCGCTTCCTGCCAGTCCCGTCAGCCGGCAATTGAAGTGAATCCTGACCTTGCCGCTTTCTTCCAAATCGACTTTCAGGCTCTGCAGCACCGCTTTCGGATCGACCACCGCCGTGTAGTGGGAGAAGAGGGCACGCTCCACGGTCCGGGCATTCGGCTCGATCGCCGCAAGCTGCTTCTCGTCGATGATATCCACCCTGGCGCCATTGGCCGTGGCGCGACGGAAGAGTTCATCAAGAACCGGCAGTTCCTCCGGCGTGCGGGTCACGATCACCTTGCCGCTCTCCAGGAGCGGCAGCCC
>JBGPCQ010000109.1:0-10412 GCA_041481895.1 Geobacteraceae bacterium
CCCGCCGATCCTGCGGCGCAGTCGCGGGCCGATGATCAGCACGACCACCAGCGCCGACATGACCATGATGAGGAAGAGGGCGATCTTGATCGTAAGGAGGATTCCGAAGCGGGTCTGGAAAAGGATGTCAAGAGAGGGAACGCGCATCATGGTCAGCACCGATCCCGTGAGTGCCATGACGGCCATCGACACCAGGCCGACGCGCACCTCACCCTTCGGCAGCCCCTGCGCGGCATACGCCGGTTTGAGAACGAGATGGACATACAGAATCGTGCCGAACCAGAGAAAGGCGGTGATCATGTGGAGATAGCCGACCGCACAGCGCACGATGCGTCTCGGAGCGGTCGGCGTGGCAGGGCCTGCGTTTCCGGCCCGGGCTGCCCGGTAGTGCATGCCGGAAGCGGTCAGCTCCCCCCCGCCGGCAGGATCGAGATGACAGGCGCTGCAAGCTTTCCCGGTGGCGCGGGCATACTCATCGGTGGTAAAGCCCGGAGTGGCAAAGAGGAGACAGAGCAGCAGCACCGGGATCGATAGCAGAAAAGATTTCATGGCAGCTGTTATAATCCTTCTCCCGGTCCTGTCTGGACAGGATGAGGGGAAACATTCGTCCCTGCGCTCAAGCATCGTTCTGAACCTGATGGTCATCCCTGCTCAGGAGAGCAAACGTATCAACGCATCAGGATGAATCTTCAATCCCAATAATCCGCACAGCCCCATGAATGTTCCGAACCCGGTCGGGATCAATGCTGTAAAATAGAGCCAGCGCTGATGCGTCAAGGCGGTTACAGCCAAGAGCGCGATTGCAATCGCCAGCAACACATCGGAAAGATCGAACTGATCGTCCCGGAAATTCGCGGCATCGTAATCTTTTTGATCCTGTTCAGCCTGCTTGCGCAGTTCCTCTTTCTTCCTGCTCTGATCGGCAGCCATCCGTTCATAGTATTGAATAGCGTCGCGATAGGCGGCTTGCTCGCTGGACGAGCGGCCTGCTGCGGCGAGCCGTAACTGAACAATGGTCGATTTGGCGACTTCTTCCCGGATATTGCGCGCCTGATAAAAAGCCCAATGGTCCAGCTTATTGGCCTGTGCCTGCTGCATTCCCTGGACTATGTTGTCGTCCTTGACTTTGCAAACTCCCATAAACGTCGCAAGAATAGCGACGGTGACCGCAACCAGCATGTTCAGGCGTGCCGCCCGGCGATCGAGGGATTGAGTATCATTGTTCGTCTCTACCGAATCCAGGGGATTGATTTCCATGGTGTAATGACTCCTGGTTACATTGGTGCCGGGAATATGCTGTTCCGGGGCAGGAGATGACAGGAACTTGTTAGTGTTTGGGGAAAAGCATACATCCCGGATGAGCGGCTGTCAACGATCCCGTGCTGATATCCAGTGCGGATAGAGCGCCGGGCTTTGACCGTGTCGGAAGAGGCCAGGGGGGGTGTTGCCTGGTTCACCGGCTCTTGTTTCCCTGGTAAAAGCAGAGTCAAGAGGGTGCACATATGCAGAAAGGAGAATGACCGATGAAATTACGCTCCCTGTTTCCACCACCCCCGGCAATAAGGTTGTTTGCTCTCGGACTGGCCTGTCTGCTCCTCCTCCCGTTGATCGGTGCTGCCGGGGAGACCAGGCCGCTGTCGATTTCCATGGAAAACTACGACTACCCCTACCCCGTGGCCTTCCTGCCGTTGACCATCGAAGGGGAGGATCTGCGCATGGCCTACATGGATGTTCGGCCTGAAGAGGAGGGGAACGGTCGGGCGGTCCTGCTCCTGCACGGCAAGAATTTCTTTGGCGCCTACTGGAAGGAGACCATCCGCTTCCTGGTCCGGAACGGCTTCAGGGTTATAGTCCCCGACCAGATCGGCTTCGGCAAGTCGTCAAAGCCGAACATTCACTACAGCTTTCACCTGCTGGCCGCCAACACCAAAAAGCTCCTGGATACCCTCGGGGTGAAGGAGGTAGACCTGGTCGGGCATTCCATGGGGGGGATGGTGGCGACGCGGTTTGCCCTCATGTACCCTGAGGCCGTAGCGCATTTTGTCCTGGAAAACCCGATCGGCCTGGAGGATTACCGGACAATCACTCCCTACGTCTCCACTGAAGAACTCTACCGCAATGAGTTGAATGCTACCGAGGAGGGGATCCGTAAGTACCAGAAAACCTACTACGTGCAGTGGCGGCCCGAGTATGAAGAATATGTCAGTGTCGCTGCCCGCGGCAAGGCAAGCGGAGAGTATCCGCGCCTGGCAATGTCCGCTGCCCTTACCTACCAGATGATCTATGAACAGCCGGTGTGCCATGAATTCGCCAGAATCAGTGCGAAAACCCTGCTGGTAATCGGTCAGGCCGACAGGACGGTCGTCGGCAAGGCGAGGGTGAAGAAGGAACTGCTCCCGCTCGTCGGCCAGTACCCCGAGCTGGGGAGGAAAACCGCGCGCCTCATTGCCGGCGCCAGCCTCGTCGAGTTGCCCAATGTCGGCCATATCCCGCATTTCGAGGCCCGGGAGCGGTTTCATCAGGAGCTGGTAGCCTTCTTGAACCGGTGATCCTTACGTGCGGCGCAACAGTAAGCTGAAGATGAAAGAACGTGGTCCCATGCAGATTGCCCTCTACATCCATTTCCCCTTCTGTCTGAAGAAATGCTTCTACTGCGACTTCAATTCCGTCGCCGATGCCCCGGTCACAGTGGAAGAGTATGGCGCTGCGCTCCTCAGGGAAATGGAGCTGCGCGCGGGGCGGCTTGACGCGCCGTTGTCTGCTTCAACCCTCTACTTCGGCGGCGGCACCCCGTCGCTCATGCCCCCGGCGCTGGTTGGGCGGATCGTCGAGACTGCCGCCAGGCGCTATGCTCTGGACGCGGATGCCGAAATCACCCTCGAGGCGAACCCCGGCACTCTTACGGCCGCGAAACTTGCCGGCTATCGGGTCGCCGGGGTGAATCGGCTGTCGCTCGGCGTGCAGTCGTTCAACGACTCATTCCTGCAGCTGCTCGGCCGCATCCATACGGCCCGCGAGGCGCGAGAAGCCTTTGCCATGGCACGAAACGCGGGATTCGGCAACATCGGCATCGACCTCATCCACTCGCTGCCCGGCGAGACCGGGGCTGCCTGGCTGGAGGACCTTGCCCGGGGGGTCAGTCTCGGTCCCGAGCATATCTCCGCCTATGGCCTGACCATCGAAGAGGGGACACCCTTTCATGATCAGGAGAAAGAGGGGAGACTGCACCTCCCCGACGAGGAGGCAGCGGTACTGATGTTCCGGCAGACCGCGCGATTCCTCCGGGAGAGGGGGTACGAGCATTACGAAATTTCGAACTTCGCCCTTCCCGGGTTCCGCTCCCGCCATAACCAGGTCTACTGGCACAGGGGGAACTATGCGGGTTTCGGCGCCGGCGCCCACTCTTTTCTGAAATCGTCCGGTTCCGGTGTGCGGTGGAGCAACACGCTTTCTCCTGAAGTCTATCAACATGCAGTTGCCCGCGCCACGCTCCCCGAGGAAGAGCTGACGAGCCTCACCGAACGCGATGCCATGGCGGAATTCCTCTTTCTCGGGCTGAGAATGCTGGAAGGGGTGGAGTTGGCGCTGTTCTACGAGGAATTCGGCATTGACCTGGAGAATGCTTACCAGGGGGTGTTGCCGGGGCTCTTTGCAGACGGGCTCCTCGAATGCCGGGCCGGCCGGTTGCGGCTCACCGCACGGGGGGTGGAATTTTCCAATCAGGTATTTTTGCGGTTCATGTAGCTCTTGTTCAGAATCATGTTGAAATGCCGGATTTTTTGGGATTTCCCTTGACAAAACGGGGGGGTTGTTATTAGATTGGACAGAAGGATTAGCACTCGGAAATGGTGAGTGCTAATATTTTTTAAGGGGCCTATGCGGGATAAACTGACGGAGAGGAGCAAGCAGATCCTCGAGGCTATTATCGAGGATTATATCGTGACGGCCGAACCTGTCGGGAGCCGGACGGTCAGCCGCAGCCACGGCCTTTCCCTGTCACCGGCCACGGTCCGCAATGTCATGGCCGACCTGGAAGATATGGGTTTTCTCGCCTCTCCCCATACCTCAGCCGGCCGGGTCCCCACGGACAAGGCGTATCGTTTTTATGTCGATTCGCTCCTTGAGGTGCGCACTATCGCCCAGGGTGAACAGGATGAGATCCTGAAGCGCTGCAACATGGCCGGGAGAGATTTGGGCGAGGCCCTCAAGGAAACGAGCCGGATGCTGTCGTCCCTCTCCCACTACACGGGGATTGTGCTCGCGCCCCGCTTCACCGCCAATGTCTTCCGCCACATCGAATTCATCAAGCTGGGGGGGAGCCGGCTTCTCGCCATACTCGTCTCCCGGAACGGGACCGTTCAGAACAAGATCATCGAGACCGGGGATGAGATGCGTCCGGCCGACCTCGTCAAGATGTCCAATTATCTCAACCATCTCCTCAAGGGGCTGACTATCGCCCAGGTGAAAGAGAAGATAATCGGGGAGATGAAGAGCGACAAGATAAAGTACGACACCCTGATGGCAAAAGCGCTGGAATATTCCCAACAAACCCTCCCCGAAAGCGACTCCGAGGTTTTCATCGAAGGGCAGGCCAATATCCTGGAGCAGCCTGAATTTACCGACGTAACGCGGATGAAGGATATCTTCCGGGCCTTCGAGGAAAAGGGGCAGCTCCTGTCGCTTCTGGACCGCTGCATGGAAGCGCAGGGGGTGAACATTTACATCGGCGCGGAGGCCCATCTGAGCCAGATGGTAGGGATGAGCCTGATAACCGCCACCTACATGACGGGGAGGAATACCCTGGGCGTATTGGGGGTCATCGGTCCCACCAGGATGGGCTATGCCAAGGTGATCCCCATCGTGGACTACACCGCCAAGCTGGTCAGCAGACTGCTGGAGCTGGAATAGTTTCCATCCGGAAACGGTCTTTTCCCGCCCTGGCGGTGTCAATCTTCGGGCTTGCTTGTGCGGCGTACAGTAGTACGCCTCCGCGCAATCCCTTGATTTCCTTGCCAGGACGAAAAAATCCTCGTTTCCGATCTGGAAACTGCTCGTGATACATCCGGAGTTTCCGGCTGGACACTATGAATTGCGGATGATTGTCTGAACCGAGATTTTTGTTAAAAGGAGGTCGTATATCGTGGACAAGAAAAAGAACGCCGGCCGGCCGGGCGATGCGGAACATATGAACCAGACGCCTGCGGAAGCCTTTTCACCGGATGAGCAGGCTGCAGATGCCGGGACGGAAACGAATGACAGAATACACCAGCTGGAGGAGGCCCTGGCAGCAAAGGAGGCTGAAGCGGCTGCGAACTGGGACAAGTTCGTCCGTGAGCGGGCCGATCTTGAGAATTACCGGAAACGGGTACAGAAGGAGAAGGATGATATCCTTAAATACGGCAACGAGAGCATGATTCTGGAAATTCTGCCGTCCCTTGACAACATGGAGCGGGCACTCTCCCATGCGGACAGCGAGAGCCTCACGGCTGTAATCGAAGGAGTGCGTCTCACCCATGGCATGCTCCTCTCCTCACTGAAAAAGTTCGGCGTCACCCCGATTGAAACCGTCCGGGGAGCTGCATTCGACCCGGCTTTCCACCAGGCGATGCAGCAAGTCCCGTGCGACGACCTCCCTGCCAATACGGTGGCGGAAGAGTTCCAGAAGGGGTATCTTCTGAACGAGCGACTTCTGCGGCCGGTAATGGTGACCGTGGCGATAGCCCCGAAAACCAGTGAAGAGTGAATGGTAAGCAAAACCTGGAAATTTCTGGTTCGTCGCTATTCACCTCTCCCCTGTCACGTTTCATTTTTTTAAAGCCTCCCCTTGTTTTTCCGGGGAGGGATGATTAGCTTGTATTCTATATCACCTAAGGAGGAATTTTTCATATGAGTAAAGTTATCGGTATCGACCTCGGCACAACCAACTCCTGCGTGGCCGTCATGGAAGGGGGGGAGCCCGTTGTCATAGCAAACGTGGAAGGGAGCCGCACCACTCCATCCATGGTCGCCTTCACCGAAAGCGGTGAGCGGCCGGTGGGCCAACAGGCCAAGCGGCAGGCGGTCACCAACCCGGAGAACACCCTGTTCGCCATAAAGCGCCTGATCGGCCGCAAGTTCGACACCGACGTGGTGAAGCGGGATATCGCCATTTCTCCCTTCAAGATTGTCCGGGCCGACAACGGCGACGCCTGGGTGGAAGTGCGCGACAAGCGCTATTCCCCGCAGGAAATCTCCGCCATGGTGCTGCAGAAAATGAAACAGACCGCCGAGAACTACCTGGGCGAGACCGTGACCGACGCAGTGATCACCGTGCCGGCCTATTTCGACGATTCCCAGCGCCAGGCGACCAAGGACGCGGGGAAGATCGCCGGCCTCAACGTGCTCCGCATCATCAACGAGCCCACTGCCGCCGCGCTCGCCTACGGCCTGGACAGGAAGAAGGAGGAGAAGGTCGCGGTTTTCGACCTCGGGGGAGGGACCTTCGACATCTCCATCCTCGAGCTGGGCGAGGGGGTTTTCGAGGTGAAGTCCACCAACGGTGACACCTTCCTCGGCGGCGAGGACTTCGACCAGAAGGTGATCGACTGGATCGCCGACGAATTCAAAAAGGAACAGGGGATCGACCTGCGGAAGGACAAGATGGCCCTCCAGCGCCTCAAGGAGGCTGCCGAAAAGGCCAAGTGCGAGCTCTCCACCTCCATGGAGACCGACATCAACCTCCCCTTCGTCACCGCCGATGCCACCGGCCCCAAGCACCTCCTCATGAAGCTGACCCGGGCCAAGCTGGAACTTCTCTGCGCCGACCTGATCGACAAGCTGGAAGGCCCCTGCCGGACTGCCTTGAAGGACGCAGGCCTGTCGCCTGCCGATATCGACGAGGTGATCCTGGTCGGCGGGATGACCCGCATGCCGGTGGTGCAGAAGAAGGTCCAGGATATCTTCGGCAAGGCTCCGAACAAGAGTGTCAACCCGGACGAGGTGGTGGCCATCGGCGCCGCCATCCAGGCGGGGGTGCTCAGGGGGGATGTTAAGGATGTCCTCCTCCTCGACGTCACCCCCCTCTCCCTCGGGATCGAGACCCTCGGCGGGGTGATGACCAAACTGATCGACAAGAACACCACCATCCCCTGCCGGAAGTCCCAGGTTTTTTCCACCGCCTCAGACAATCAGTCGGAAGTGACTATCCACGTCCTCCAGGGTGAGCGGGAGATGTCCTCCGACAACAAGACCCTCGGGAACTTCAATCTCGCCGGCATCCCCCCGGCGCCCCGCGGCGTTCCCCAGGTCGAAGTGACCTTCGACATCGACGCCAACGGGATCGTCCATGTCTCTGCCAAGGACCTGGGGACCGGCAAGGAGCAGTCGATCCGCATCACTGCTTCCTCAGGTCTCTCCAAGGAAGAGATCGACAAGATGGTGAAGGAGGCCGATGCCCATGCCGAGGAAGACAAGAAGAAACGGGAATTGATCGAAGCGCGGAATCATGCCGACAGCCTGGTCTACACCACGGAAAAATCGCTCAAGGAGCATGGCGACAAGATCGACGCCGCCGAAAAACAGAAAATCGAGGATGCCGCGGCTGCCCTGAAGAACGTGATGGAGGGGAGCGATGCCGATGCCATCAAGAAGGCGAGCGATGAACTGATGCAGGCTTCCCACAAGCTGGCCGAGGCGGTCTATGCCAAGGCCCAGCCCCAGGAAGGGGAACCGGCTGAAGCCCCCAAGGAAGAGGGAAAAGGAGAGAAGGTGGTGGAGGCCGAGTTCGAAGAGGTAAAGGAAGACAAGGAGAAGAAATAACCCAGGCAATGGGCACCAGGCTCCAGGCACTAGGTAAAACAAACCTGCAGCAAAGGGCTAAGGGCAGAGGAGGGATTATCCCTTCAGGCCATTAGCCTTTTGCATTAGTTTTTGTGGCGGTTTTCCTCGTGCCTCGTGCCCCGAGCCTCGTGCCTGAAAGGATTTATTTTGGCAAACGGCGAAAAAAGAGATTATTACGAAGTCTTCAGCATTCACAGGAACGCCTCGGAAATCGAGATAAAGAAGGCTTACCGGAAGCTGGCCGTCCAGTATCATCCGGACAAGAATCCGGGCGATAAAGAGGCGGAGGAACAGTTCAAGGAACTCACCGAGGCCTATACGGTGCTTTCCGACCCCCAGAAACGGGCCCAGTACGACCAGTTCGGCCACGCGGGCCTGGAAGGGGGAGGTTTTTCCAGCGGCGGATTCGGCTTTGGCGCGGGGAGCCCATTCGGCGACATCTTTGGCGACATTTTCGGTGATATTTTCGGCGGTACGAGACAGCGCGGCCGCGGTCGCCGGGGCGATGACCTCCGTTACGACATGGACCTCGCCTTTGAAGAGGCGGCATTCGGCGTGGAGAAGGATATCCAGGTCCCCTATGCCCGCCGCTGCGATTCCTGCGGCGGGAGCGGTGCCAAGCCGGGGACGGAGCCGAAGACTTGCCCCAATTGCCGCGGCACCGGACAGGTCCGTTTTCAGCAGGGTTTCTTCAGCGTCAGCAAGACCTGCGGCCAGTGCAACGGCGAAGGGCGGGTCGTGGACCATCCCTGTCCTGATTGTCGCGGTACCGGCAGCAGGAAAGATAAAAAAAACCTGTCAGTGAAAATACCGCCCGGAGTGGAAACCGGCAACCGCCTCAAGCTGTCAGGAGAGGGAGGCCAGGGGCTCAAGGGGGGAGCGAACGGCGACCTTTATGTCTATATAACGGTACGCGAGCATTCCATCTTCAAGAGAGAAGGAAACGATATCATCTGCGAACTGCCGGTTGGTTTCAGCCAGGCGGCCCTCGGCTGCGAGCTTGAAATTCCGACTCTGGACGGCAAGATTTCCATTAAAATCCCCGAAGGGACCCAGTCCGGCAGGATTTTCAGGATGCGCGGCAAGGGGATACCGGTTCTGCAAGGCTACGGCAGGGGGGACCATCTGGTGATTGTCAGGGTGGAAACTCCCACCAATCTCAACAAGCGGCAAAAAGAACTCCTCGAGGAGTTTGCCCGCATCAGCGGTGAAGACGCCCATCCCTTGAGAAAGAACTTTTTCGAAAAGGTGATGGATATCCTTAGTTGACCCCTTTTACCCGGCAGGGGGCAGCTCTCTTCCGGGATGTGATGGTGCGGCTATGAAGCGTATACGCATAGTGCTGCTTTTCCTTGTCGCGGCCCTGATCTGCATAGCGCCTTTTCCTCTCCAGGCCGGCGGCAGCCACCAGGCGAAGACCGTTCTCCTGAAGAACAGGGAATACGGGGAAGCCCTGGTCCAGGGGATACGGGACGCTCGAATTAGCATTGTCTGTTCTTTTTATCTCTTCAAGATAACCGGCTCCGCAGGTAACCAGCCGCTCAGGATCGCCGAAGAACTTGTCAGGGCGGGGAAGCGCGGGGTTGCCGTTACCGTGGTTCTGGAAAGGGAGTCAGGCACAAACGACCGCCTCGGTGAAGAGAATCGCCACACTGCCGCATTCCTCTCCCGTGAAGGGGTGAAGGTTTACTTCGATTCGCCATCGGTCGTTACCCACGCGAAGGTTGCGGTGATCGATGGCCGCTACGTCTACCTGGGGAGCCATAACCTGACCCAAAGCGCCCTCAGGCACAATAACGAACTCTCTGTCCGGATCGACTCCCCGGAGATGGCAGCGGAAATCACCGCGTACCTGGAAAAGCTCAGATAGAGATCTAATGATTTCCTGCCGCCCACCGCCAGATCATATTTATCTTTTCCCTTCTATTTCTACTTTCCTTTGCCCGTTGACGTGCTATAATTTCTCGTCGTCTTTTCCTCTTTATATAAGCTTCCCCGGGAGTTTTATTTCATGACCATAAAGGTAACCGCATGGACACCAGAGAACTCAAGAACCTCTTCCAGAACCTGAAAAACGGCGATATAGACATTGACGATGTCCTGGAGCGCCTCAAGCACCTCCCCTTTGAAGATATTGAATGCGCAACCGTCGACCATCACCGCACCCTGCGGCAGGGCTTTCCGGAAGTCATCCTGGGCGAAGGAAAGAGCGTCGGCCAGATTGAGAAGATCATTACCGCGATGCATGACAATGGGGACAATATACTCGTGACGCGGCTTGACGAGGCCAAGGCGTTCGGGATCAAGCAGGGCTTCCCCGCTGCTGTGTATCACGGTGATGCCCGCTGTCTGACGATCGAGCAGAAGCCGGTGGAGATGACGGGGAGGGGAAAAATCCTGGTAATCTCGGCCGGCACCTCAGACATCCCGGTGGCAGCCGAGGCCGTAATAACAGCCCGGATGATGGGTAACGAGGTGGAGCACCTCTATGACGTGGGGGTAGCGGGAATACATCGTCTGCTGGCCCGCAGGGAGCTCCTGTTTACGGCATCGGTCATCATCGTCGTGGCGGGGATGGAGGGGGCGCTCCCTTC
>JBGPCQ010000110.1:0-9945 GCA_041481895.1 Geobacteraceae bacterium
AATGCTCAACCAGACCAACAAGATCTCAGTCAACATCGAAGACGAAATGAAGAAGTCCTACATGGACTACGCCATGAGCGTCATCATCGGCCGGGCGCTTCCCGACGTGCGGGACGGCTTCAAACCGGTGCACCGCCGCTGCCTCTATGCCATGTACGACATGGGGAACGACTGGAACAAACCGTACAGGAAGTCGGCCCGCGTGGTCGGCGACGTAATCGGCAAGTACCACCCCCACGGCGACACCGCCGCGTACGACACCATCGTCCGGATGGCCCAGGACTTTTCGCTCCGTTACCCGATGGTGGACGGCCAGGGGAACTTCGGTTCCGTCGACGGCGACTCCCCGGCGGCCATGCGCTACACCGAAATCCGCATGTCGCAGATGGCGCACGAGATGCTGGTGGACCTGGACAAGGAAACGGTGGACATGGGGCCGAACTACGACGACTCGCTCCAGGAGCCGCTGGTTCTCCCCGCCAAGATTCCGAATCTGCTGGTGAACGGCTCGTCCGGGATCGCGGTCGGTATGGCCACCAATATCCCCCCCCACAACCTGTCCGAGGTGGTAGCGGGGATCATCGCGGTGATCGAGAACCCCGCCCTTACCCTGGAAGAGCTGATGGAACGGATTCCCGGCCCGGATTTTCCCACCGCCGGCTTCATCTACGGCACCGAAGGGATACTCTCCGCCTACCGGACCGGCCGCGGCATCATCCAGATGCGCGCCCGCGCCCGGGTGGAAAAACAGAAAAAGACCGAACGTGAATCGATCATCGTCACCGAGATCCCCTACCAGGTGAACAAGTCGCGGCTGATCGAGAAGATCGCCGAGCTGGTGCGGGAGAAGAAGATCGAAGGAATCTCGGATCTCCGTGACGAATCGGACCGGGACGGGATGCGGATCGTCATCGAGCTGAAGAAGGACGAGAACCCTCAGGTGCTCCTCAACCAGCTCTATAAACATACCCAGATGCAGTCCTCCTTCGGCATCATCATGCTCGCCATCGTCAACAACCGGCCGAAGGTCCTCACGCTCAAAGAGGTGATCCGTCATTTCATCGACCACCGGCGCGAGATCGTCACCCGCCGCACCGTCTTCGAGCTGAAAAAGGCGGAGGCCCGGGCGCATATCCTGCTCGGCCTCAAGATTGCCCTCGACTGGTTGGACAGCGTCATTGCCCTGATCCGGGCCTCCAAAACGCCGGCCGAGGCAAAGGAAGGGCTGATGGCGGGCCGGTTTGCTTCCTTGGACGATGTTGCGGCGAACCCGCTGCTCTGCCTCTCCGATCTGCAGGCGCAGGCGATCCTCGAAATGCGGCTCCATCGTCTGACCGGGTTGGAGAGGGACAAGATCATGCAGGAGTATGAGGATATCCTCCGCATTATCGCCCGGCTCAAGGAGATCCTCGGGAGCGAGTCGGAGATCCTCAAGATCATCAAAGGGGAACTTATCGAGGTAAAGGATAAGTTCGGCGATCCGCGCCGGACCGAGATTATCGGCCAGACCGCCGAGATCACCCTGGAAGATACCATCGTCGAAGAGGACATGGTGGTGACCATCAGCCATACCGGCTACATCAAGCGGAGCGCTGTTTCCCTCTACCGCGCCCAGCGCCGCGGCGGCAAGGGGAAGACCGGCATGAAGACCAAAGAGGAGGATTTCGTCGAACAGCTGTTCATCGCCTCCACCAAGGACTACATGCTCTATTTCACCGACGCCGGCAGGGTCTACTGGCTGAAGGTCTACGAAATCCCCGAGGGTGGGCGCGCCACCCGTGGCAAGGCGATCGTCAACCTGTTGAACCTCTCGCCCAACGAGAAGATCTCCGCCATCATGCCGGTGAAGGAGTTCACCGAGGACAGGTTCATCATGATGGCGACCCGCCTGGGGGTGGTGAAAAAAACGCCGCTCCTGGAATACTCCCACCCGCGGGTCGGCGGGATCATTGCGGTGAACCTGGACGAGGAGGACAAGCTGATCACCGTGGCCCTGACCGACGGCAAGCAGGACGTGCTGATGGCGAGCCGCAACGGCAAGTCGATCCGTTTCCGGGAGGCGGACGCCCGGCCGATGGGGCGCGTCACCCGCGGGGTGAGGGGGATGACCCTGGAGGCCGACGACGTGGTGATCGGCATGGAGATCGTCAACGACATGACCGGCTCCACCCTGTTCACCGTGACGGAGCACGGCTTCGGCAAGCGGACCGAGCTTACCGAGTACCGACGCCAGTCGCGCGGTGGCAAGGGGGTCATCACCATCAAGACCACCGAGCGGAACGGCTGCGTGGTCGATATCAAGCAGGTGACCGATGAAAATGACCTGATGCTCATTACCGATCAGGGGAAAATCATCCGGATGCCGGTGGCCGGCTTCTCCGTGATCGGCCGCAACACTCAGGGAGTGAGGCTGATGGTGACCGAGGAGGCGGAACGGATCGTGGCGGTGGCCAAGCTTGCCGAGAAAGAAGAGACCGATGAACCGGACGATGCCGACGAAGAGATCGTCGAAGAGGAAATGGTTGAAGCTGACGAGGAATAAGGCACGAGGCACTGGGCGTTGGGCTCTAGGGAAAACTGGTCCCTAGCGCCTAGTGCCCAGAGCCTAGCGCCTGGATTGATTATGGAACGACACAAAAAAATTGATGAGACCCTCACAGAGCGTCACGGCATCCTCCACCTCCTGGAGAGGATGAAGAAGGACAACATCAGCATCGCCGAGATGGAAGAGATCGGCGTCAAGCTCCAGAAATCGGGGAAACGTGCGCTTCCCCCCATTGTACGGCAGTTGTGGCGGGAAAAGAGCGGCGACCTGATTTCCAAGTATACGTATCTCCTCGATTTTTTCGATGACGAAGTCTGGATAGATCAGCTCATCCAGATTGCCATCAGACGGAAAGACCTGGAGGATGAGGGAAAAGAGGCCCTTCTCGACGCACTGGAGGAATATGGCGTCGATGTGAACGGCCCCCCTTTTTCCATGTTATTGGCGCGGGACGGCGCCTCTCTCCAGGCAACCCTCCCGAAGCTGTTAGACAAGGGGGAAGAAGGGCTTGTCTGCTTCGTAGAAGATGTCCTGTTCTATCCGCCGGAAACCAGGCTGGAGCTGATCCGCGAGCTTCCGCGGGTGAAGGATCTCCGCATCATGACGCTCCTGGAAATTCTCCTGGGGGTTGGAGACCGGGAGATACGGGCGGAAGCTGTTGCCGCTCTCGGCAGGGTGAGAGAGAGCGGAGCGGCCGCCATCCTTTGCTGTTTGCGCGAAGATGCGGACGAGCAGGTAAGAGAGGCGGCCGCACGGAGTCTCCGGCGGCTTTCCTTTCTCGGGATCGATGCCGGTGCGCCGCAGCCGGTGGCCCCACCCTTCCCGTTTCACGCAGCTTATGCAAGTCCCATCGATGGCACCGGCTGCAGGACTCTCTGGGTTTCCCGGCAAGCTGAAAACTGTTGTCTCTCCGCACTTTACCTCCAGGTGCACGAGTCGGACGGGATGAGGGCGGCCTGGGGGAGCAGCGCGATCACTGCCGAAGAGTTTGCCGGGTTTCTGGCCGACACAGGCTCTGATGAAGGTATGGTCGAGGTCACGCCGGACTATGCCCTGGCGCTGGTCAGGGATGCCATTCACAGAAGCGGGGAGCGCGAAACGTTTCTCCCGGCCGAATTCTACGTGTGGCAGCGGCGGCTTGCCCCCGCAGAGGTCACGCCGGAACCCTATATGCCGGCATTCGCAGGGTTTGACCTGAAGACTCTGGGTGCTTCGGAGCGGCTCATTGCCGGCAGCGCCGTTCTTCTCGACGACGATTTTTTTGTCGGATGGGGGGTGGCCAAGGGGCGTGTCTGCGATTATGCCGAAGAATGGATCGAACTGGGAAAGGCGGCTGAAGGAAGGAATCCGACACGGAACAGGGAAACCCTCCTGGAGAAGTTTTGCGGAGAACTTCTTGTCCCCGAGATAGAGCGGATCAGGAGAAGACTTTTCCTGACCGCCGACCTGATGCAGCAGACGGGGAAAGAACGGCTGGTTGTGGAAAGGACCCTGGCAGCCGCCGTGAGTCTCGACGCTCCACGGTTTCACCGCCGCCACCATCCTTTTCTCAGACGGCTTGCCCTTGAGAGCATGGATATGGCCAGGGAGGCGCTTGCAGAGGGGTACGATCTGAGACTGTTCCCGGAGGATGAGGACGATTGGGAATGAACGTGAACTCTCGAGGAACTCATGGCTGAAAATATAGGCGTCATCGGGGCAGGCAGCTGGGGGACGACCCTGGCCGACCTGCTGGCAAAAAAAGGGCACGCGGTTACCCTCTGGGCCTACGAGCCGGAACTGGTCAGCGAGATGGCGGCAACCGGGATCAACAGCATTTTTCTTCCCGGCATCCCGCTTTCCCCCCGGCTGCACTTCACCAATTCCCTCCGGGAGGCGGTGGCAGGGAAGGGACTCCTCCTGTTCGTCGTACCGTCCCAGGTGGTGAGGGTCGTCATTAAGGACGCCCTGCCGCATCTCCCGACAGATGCCGTCATCGTCAGCGCTTCGAAGGGGATAGAGCTCGATACCCTCATGACCGTCTCCCAGGTCTACGGGGAGCTGATTTCCCCGGCGCTCTTCAAGCGGTTTTCCGTCCTGTCCGGACCGAGCTTTGCCCGGGAAGTGGCCCAGGAGATGCCGACCGCCGTGGTCGCCGCCGCTGCCGAGGTAGATGTGGCCCGGCGCGTCCAGGAGATTTTCACCACGCCGTCCTTCCGTGTCTATACCAACACGGACATCATGGGGGTCGAGCTCGGGGGGGCAATAAAAAACGTGATCGCCCTGGCTGCAGGCATATCCGACGGCCTCGGTTTCGGCAACAATACCAGGGCAGCCCTCATAACCCGCGGACTTGCCGAGATGGCCCGTCTCGGCCGGGCCATGGGAGCTAAGAGCGAAACCTTTGCCGGACTGGCAGGGATGGGCGACCTGGTCCTTACCTGTACCGGGGACCTCTCCCGCAACCGGACCGTCGGCATTAAGCTCGGAAAAGGGATGCGCCTGGCGGAAATCCTTGCCGAGATGCGCATGGTTGCCGAGGGGGTCAAGACCGCCGAATCCGCCCGCAACCTGGCCGCCAGGCTCGGTGTCGACATGCCGATCACGGGGAAGGTCTACAGTGTCCTGTATGAGGAGAAGCCGGCCCGCGAGGCGGTTGTTGAGCTCATGACGAGGGATTTGAAGGCCGAAGGAATTTAAAGGCTGCTTCCCGGTAAAGGGGCATCATGAAACCTCACCTGAGCATTCGATCCAAGTTGTTTTTGTCCATCCTCCTTATCCTGCTCGTTTCTTACTCCATTCTTTTATACACGACGATAAAAACCTTTGACTCTTTTCTTGAGAAGGAGGTGAATAAAGATCTCGAGGCCAGCCTCAACCTGGCCAGGAGCCAGTATTTTGCCCGCGCCGACCAGATCAAATTCGCCCTCATGCAGCCTGCCACCGCTCCTCTTACACAGCGCAATATCCGGGAGAAAAACAGGGAGTGGCTAAAGGCTGCCCTGAAGCGGTGGCCCTTTCCCTTCGTCGATACCCTGTCGGTTCTGGACGCCAGGAAAAAGGTGCTGGCGCGGCGCGGCAGCAACGGCTACGGCGACGCCTACCTCCTTGCCGATATCGTGGACAGGGTATTCAGAGAGAGGAAAGCGGTGGTTGCCACTGAACTGGTTTCGAGCACCTTCTTCTGTCGGGAAGGGATGAATTATTTCTGCAAGCCGCTTCCCGAGGATAGTGAGGTGATGATGATAACCATTGCCGTTCCCGTAATTGCTCCTTCCGGAGAGCTGTTGGGAGCAATCGTGGCAGGGGATATCGTCAACAAGGACCCCTACTATCCTTACCAGGTGCAGAAGATCTTCGGCAAGGAGGTGGAGCTTACCATAACCCAGAAGGGGCGGAAAATCGCGAGCAGTATCAAACGAGGAGCCGATTTTCCCGCCAACCTGTCCACACACATACTTGCCGCGCTTGAGAAAGAGGGCCATTACCGTGGTGACACTACCATCGGCAACAGATCATACAAGACCGCCTTTGAGAAGATAACCGACAGCAGCGGGAGAATGGTCGGGTCCCTTTCGGTGGCGCTCTCCAAGGAAGATTTCAAAAAAATACGGAGGGATAGTGAAATCAACATGCTGGCGTCCGCCGGCATCGGTATCCTCCTCTCCTTCGGGATCGCCTATATCGCGACACGGCACATGACCCAGCCGCTCCAGGCCCTTTCCCGGGGAGTTAAGAAAATCGAGGAGGGGGAACTGAACCAGAAAGTCGTGGTGTCTTCGGGGGATGAATTCGGCATGCTGGCCGAATCCTTCAACCGGATGGCAAGCTCCCTCGTCGAACGCGACGGCACCATCAAGAAAAAGAATCAGATGCTCCAGGAGCTTAATGAACTCCTGGAGATGAAGGTTTCGGAACGAACCGCAGAACTGCGCATTGAAATGGAGAGGCTGGAAACAGTGCTGACGAGCATGGTTGAAGGGATTGTGGTAACCGACAGCTCCAACAGGGTAATCCTGTTTAATCCCGCGGCCCAGAAGATTTTTGATCTCGTTCCCCACCGGGTTATCCATCAGCCGGTTGATAAAGTCTGCGAGAAGGGAGGGGTTTCCGTTCTGGTCGACTATATCGACAAGGTCAGGACCGGCGGGATTTCTGCTGCAGGACTGGAAGGGGAGCTGGAGGTAAAAGGGAAAAAACTGAAGGTCAATCTTTCTCCTCTGATGGATGAGGCCGAAATCTTCGCCGGGGTGGTCATGTCGATCCGTGACGTAACCGTCGAGGAAGAGGTGGACCGGATGAAGACGGAGTTCATCTCAACTGTTTCCCATGAGTTGAAAACCCCCCTCACCTCGATGAAAGGGTCGCTGCAATTCATTATGAGCAAGGGGAAATGGCTCACCCTCACGGAACGGGAACTCCTTTCCGTCTGCCTCCGTAACACCGAGCGTCTCATCCGGCTGATCAACGACATTCTCGACATTTCGAAAATAGAGGCGGGCAGTATTGAATTTATGTTCAAGCCCCAAGCCATAGGGAACCTGGCGACCTATTCCATGGAAGAAATAAAAAGCTTTGCCATGAGTCGCAGGATTACGGTCATCAATGATATAGGGGATGACGTCCCGCGTGTCTATGGCGACCACGACAGGCTTGTCCAGGTCATGACGAATCTTCTCTCCAATGCCGTGAAATTTTCCCCGGAAGGAGAGGTCGTAACGGTTTCCGCAGCCAAGGAAGGCAATTATGTGGCGATTTCCGTGACAGACGACGGTAAGTCGATCCAGTGGTCCGACCGCGACAAGCTGTTCAAAAAATTCCATCAACTGGACCGCTCAGAAACCGGCGAGCGCGGCGGAACAGGTCTCGGCCTGGCCATCTGCAAAGAGCTTGTCGAGAAGCACCACGGCAAGATTTATTACCAGGCAGGCGTGAGGGGTGGTAATATATTTACCTTCAAGATCCCTGTGTACGAGGAGCACCATGATGAAGGATAAGATCCTCATTGTTGACGACGAGCCCGATATCGCTCTGATCCTGAAGCTGCAGCTCGAGGATGCCGGTTTCACGACCGTCCGGGCCCGGGACGGCATAGTTGCCCTGGAGTGCCTGGCCCGGGAGAAGTTCGAGCTGATCCTGCTCGATATTAAAATGCCCCGCATGGACGGCATGCAGGTCCTCAACAAGATCATGGAAAGGAACGACAACGATGCGGTAATCATGATGACCGCTCACGGGAGCGAGGATATTGCCGTAGACGCCATGAAAAAGGGGGCGATCGACTATATAGCGAAACCTTTTTCCACCGAAGAGATCGTCAAAAAGGTGGAACATGCTATCCGGTTCAACCGCACCCGGCGGGAAAACCTGGTACTTCAGCAAACGCTCGAGGAGGAGCGGAAAAAGATGGAGGCCATCCTCGAGGGGATGGCTGACCTGCTCATCGTGGTTGACCTCCGGGGTGAAGTCGTGACCGTTAACCGCAAGGCGGAAAGGGTCCTGGGCGCAAGCCGCGACATGCTTGTGGGAATGAGGGTAGAAGAGGCGCTCAAGGCCGATATCCCTCCGGAACAGCTCCCCTGCAGGGTCGTTCTGCAGACTACTGCTCCCTGTCTCGATGTTGCCTACTCTTTCCTGGTGACCGAAAAGGGTATTCCGGTTCTGGCGAGCGCCACCCCACTGTTCAACAGCGCCGGGCAACTTGCCGGTGCGGTTGAGATAATCCGCGATATCTCAAAGCTCAAGGCCCTGGAACAGGAAAAAGAAGACTTTGTCGGCATGCTCTCCCACGACCTGAAGACCCCGATCACCTCCATTGTGGGGGCGCTCGACCTGGTCCGCGAGGGGCGGCTCGGGAAAGTCAACGAAGAACAGAAGGATTATCTGGAAATGGCCGTGGAAAGCTGCGGCGAGATGGTGGGGCTGATCGATACGCTCCTCGATGTCTACCGGTTCGAGGCCGGCAAAATGGTCCTGGCGTTCAGACAGGAAGAACCCCAAGCCCTTGTTCAACGAACACTGATAAAATTCCGTTCCGTAACGAAGCGGACCGGGCTCAAACTCTATGCGACCATTGCAGACGATCTCCCCTCGATCCCGGTTGACCGGTACAAATTTTCACGGCTCCTTAACAACCTCCTGTCGAATGCCGTCAAGTTCACTTCAGAAGGGGGAGAGATTGAACTGAAAGCGGAGGTAGTGGATGATGTGGCGGCCTTCAGGGAGCGGATCCCCGAGCTGCTCTATCCTGCTGCTGCCCTGCCGGAGGGGGGGGCATATCTGATGTTCAGTGTCAGGGACAGCGGGAGCGGGATTCCGGCAGAGGACCTGGTAAATATTTTCGACCGCTATACCCAGGCAAAGAATCGCCGTCTCGGCAAATCTCAGGGGACCGGGCTGGGTCTCACCTTCTGCCGCAAGGTCATGGATGCGCACAGGGGGTTTATATGGGCTGAAAGCGGCAAGGGGAAGGGGAGCACCTTTTTTCTCCTCTTTCCTCTGGAATAACTTGCCCGAAATTAATTTATGACACCAGCGATCATACTGCAAGGAATTACGAAAATCTACGGCGAGCTCACGGCGGTGGACAACTTTTCTCTCGAGGTGGAGAAAGGGGGCATCTTCGGGCTTCTGGGTCCCAACGGAGCGGGGAAAACTACACTCATCAGGGTCCTTACCACGCTCCTGCGTCCCACCGCCGGCACTGCCTTCGTGGAAGGACGGAATGTGCTGACCGAGGGGAAGGAAGTCCGGCGCCTGATCGGCGTGGTCCCTCAGGAAAACAACCTGGACCGCTATCTCACCGCCCGGGAAAACCTCGTCCTTCATGCCCGGATGCATGGCATGCATCCCGCGGACTATAACGCGGCCATCGACGAGCTGCTGGAGCTCACGGGCCTCAGAGGCCGGCAGCACGATTTCCCCGATACCTATTCCGGCGGTATGCAGCGGCGGCTCGTGGTAGCGCGGGCCCTTATCCACAAGCCGCAGATCCTTTTCCTCGACGAGCCGACCACCGGCCTCGATCCCCAGTCGCGCAGGGCGGTCTGGGAGTACATCCAGTCCCTCAAAACAAAAATGACCATCTTTCTCACCACCCATTACATGGATGAAGCGGACCTCCTGTGCGACCGGATCGTCATCATGGACCATGGCAAAACGCTTGTGGACGGGACCTCCGCCCGTTTGAAAGAGGCGCTCGCCCACTCCCACCTCTATGATCTGGAATTCCGGGCGAACGCCGACCGCTATGAAGAGGTGCTGCGGGTCCTCCCCTTTGTGGAGTCGATGGAAAGGAGCGGGAATCTCTTCCGGCTGGCCCTGAACGGCGAGGAGGCGCTCAAGCCGCTCATGGACGCCATCGGCAGCGAGGATATCAGGAAGATATGTCTCAGGGAGCCGTCGCTGGAGGATGTGTTTAT
>JBGPCQ010000111.1:0-9910 GCA_041481895.1 Geobacteraceae bacterium
GGCCGAGGAGAGAGGGTTAGGTGCTGTCCTAGCAAAGGCCAGAGAGGTAAGGTCTGCTAATCTGAAGGCTAAGAAGTCTGCTCCAATTAAGAAGGCAACTCCGGTAAAGAAAGCTGCACCTGCTAAAGCAGCTAAAACCAACGTAGCAAAGAAGGCCAAGCAATAATATTCATTATTTTCATCAGGAAGTGTAAACTCGGATTCCCATTGAAAGAATCTGTAGAGCTGCTTGAATCAGTACTGGAAATAATGAAGAGTACCCTTGAAGCAGGTGAAGATATGAAGATATCCTGTTTTGGGGGATTTGAAGTAAAAAAGAAGTCTGACAGCAAAGGTAGGAATCCACAGACTGGAGAGACATTAAATATTGCCGGCAGGAAGGTTCTTACGTTTAAGCCAAGTCAGATACTCAAGGACCTCATCAATAGTTGAATTGCTCATTATTCCCTGGCTGAGAATGGCCGGTATGGGGGAAACGGGTATTCATCCTTAAGGTCAACTTCCAGCTCAATTCAGAGGTGTTGAGAGATAGACGATAACTATTTATCCCATCCCAGGCCGCAAAATTATTTAAATAATAAGCTGCTGTATATTGATATGAACATAATCAATGAATAGCATGAGCCATTTTAAAAGTCTCACTCATCATAAGATATTGGTTAAGGCATTTTGACAAAATAACATCTCTTAACATTACAAATGAATTTACATCAATTTCATTTATTTTAATACCTACACCTGTTTTTTCATAGTAGATCGCACTTGCATGCAAATATATAGAAGAAAATAGAGAATGATGGATTGTAACTTCCAATGGTACATTTAGCGGTAAAACATTTGAGGTTTTTATATAGAAGCCTTGTAAACTCAAGCTTTCAATATTACCCCAAACGACCTGATCGTTGTACCGTAGTGAAGCACCTCCAGAATAATCCACCCTAGTAAAATTTCTAATTTCCATTTTTGGGTCCCTCACTCAAATCTGTGCAAGAAAGTTGATATGTAAAAATCCCAATACTACCATATTAATTCAGGATGTAATTCATTGTCAAGCTAATATGGTGATGATCTTTGCAGCCCTTTCCAAGTGATCCATTTGCTGCATATCTGCTTTATGAATTCCTGTCTCGTGGCTTAGGAAAATTTAAAGTCCGCTTGACGTCAGCCATTATTATGTATATAATGAACATATACATTACTGGGAGCCGGCATGAGTCCATTTTCGCACATCGTCGGTTTTGACTGGGATAAGGGGAACCTGAACAAGAACTGGGAGAAGCATGGGGTATCCAATGCCGAGAGCGAAGAAATTTTCTTCAATGCACCGTTCGTGGTGCGGCCCGATCCCGTCCATTCCGGTGATGAGGTTCGTTACTACGCACTCGGAATGACAGACGAAGGACGTCCCCTCTTTGTTTCCTTTACCCTTCGCAACGACACTATCCGCGTGATATCCTCCCGGGACATGACAATCCGGGAACAGGAGGTTTATCGTGACCGCCTTAAGAAAAGTGCCAAAGTTCAAAAATGAAAAAGAAGAGCGGGAGTTCTGGGCGGACCATGACGCCACCGACTACATGGACTTCTCCGCCGCGCAGGAAGCCCTGTTTCCCAACCTGAAAACAACGACCCGCACCATTTCCGTGAGGCTTCCCGAGACACTCATCGACAAACTGAAAACGCTGGCCAACAAACGGGATGTCCCGTACCAGTCACTCTTGAAGGTGCTGCTGGCGGAAAAGGTCGAAGAGGAAATGCACCCGGCAAAATAGACAGGGATCTCTTCGCCGGGAAACCGGCATTGTGCATCCCCGCAGTAAAAGGTTGAAGGTTGAAATTTCATAATTCATCCTTCAACCATTACATGTCTTTCATCGCGTATATCAAGCCATGAAGGGAGAGGTTTTGAGAGCTAAGAGAATCCAGAAGTGATTTTTCAAGACTTGATCCACGTGCCTCCAGAGTTGAGAAGCATGAATAAGTGGCGAGACCACAGCGACCGGGGTTCCATGGTGGATTCGGGGTCGGATGGGGCTAACGCCGGAACGGAGACGACATAATGCCGAATCAAGGATCCGCTGGATCCCCCTCAAAAGAAAACCGTCCCCGCGTGATTCGCTTCGAGCCCTCTCCCGGCACCATCATCGCTGTGCTGCTCATCATCGCCGGCCTATGGGTGCTGAACCGGCTTCTACCGGTGGTTTTGGTACTCGTGGCGGCTCTCATTATCGTCGGCGCCATAAGTCCCGCGGTCCGGTGGTTTGAAGAGCGACGCATGCGCCGGGGGCTGGGCATTGCGATAGTTTTCACCGCGCTCGTGGTGGTCACCGTTCTCATCATCACACTGACGATTCCATCACTCATGGCGCAGGCGACGAACCTTCTGGACCAGGAACCCGCCCTGCGGGCACGCCTGGCGGAATGGTTGGTGGGCTCCCACCTGACCAGCCCCCTGGCGGAACTGCTTCGCAACGTGCACTCCGGTGATATTGTAAGGATGGCCGCCTCGAATGCCATCGAGTTCTCCAGCCGCATCGTCGCGATCTTCGCGTATATCCTGAGTTCCATATTTCTTGCGCTGTATATCATGATCGACCGGGATCGGCTGCGCGGAGGCCTCTTCCTGGTGGTTCCCAGGTCCCACCACATACGGCTTTCCCGGGTCATGCTGAACCTGGAAACTATCGTCGGTGGTTACATCCGCGGGCAGGTGATCACCTCTGCTTTCATGGCCATCTTCGTGTTCTTTCTCCTGAAAGCCTGTGATGTTTCAAACGCCCTGGCCATCGCGGTTTTTGCGGGCGTTGCCGACGTCCTTCCCTACATCGGTGCCCTGCTTTCGGTGGGGGCCGCAGTGGCGGCAGCGCTCTCCCGCGGCCCTGATATCATTGTTGTCGTGCTCGTGCTGATGCTCATCTATGAGGTATTCGAGAACCGTGTGCTCGTGCCCAGGGTCTATGGCCGCGCGTTACGCCTCCCGTCGTCCGTGATCCTTTTTTCGCTTTTGGCGGGAAGCGTTTTGTTGGGCATCCCCGGGGCGCTTCTCGCCCTTCCGGTGGCGGCGGCGGTGCTGATGCTCATCGAGGAACTGCGCGTCGAGCTGCCCGGGCAGCAGGAACAGGCAGAAGACGTGGAGATCAGGGAACGTGACGACCGCGGTGAAGAGGAGTATGAGCGCCGGGCCGAAGGTATGCCCGCCGAGCAGGCCGCAGCCATTGCCGTTGAGATCTCCTCCGATCGCCATAAGGAAGAAAGCAGTCTGCCAACGAAAACGGATGCACCTGAAAGCGAAGAGAGGGGTCAGACCCCGACATGAGACAAATCGGGCTTGCGCTGACGGTTAACTCCACAATAGGAGACAGGGGTTTATCAAAAACGAACAAAAAGTCCTATTCACGCTGAACCAAAACACCCATAAATAAAGCCCGCATGAAAGTAATTTAGATGCAGACAGTTTGGAAAAATTTCCGGAACAAAAAGGCCCTCTTTCTCGACGAAAGAGGGCCTTTTTGTTATGATCTGATTTCCATCCGGGAATCCTGAAAAGAAGCAAACGAAGTTAGATCACCCGTCTGCTCGGCTTCCCTGAAGCTGAACTGCGGTATTCGACGGTCACCGGCCGCTGGCTTTTCGGCGCGCCCCATCTTTTGACCCGGGTATCGCCATCCGCCCGGCTGGTGCCGGCGCGGTTGTCTCCGTGCCGCTGTGCAGTGACGCCGTTGCTTTTCCGGCCCGCCGGCGGACCATTGCGCTTGGGGCCCTTGCCGGTGGTACTTTTGGGACGCATCCCCCTGGTCGGTTCCAGCCCCGGAATTACGTGCTGCGGGAGTGTCTGGCCGATGAAGCGCTCGATCTTGTCCAGGTAGTTCTGGTCATTGAGCGAGGCAAAGGATACGGCAATACCGGCAGCCCCGGCGCGGCCGGTCCGGCCGATCCGGTGCACGTAATCTTCGGCGAACTTGGGGAGGTCGAAGTTGATGACATGGCTGATGCCGCTCACGTCGAGGCCGCGGGCGGCCACGTCAGTCGCGACCAACAGCCGGACCTTGCCCCGCCGCATGTCGGCGATGGTGCGGTTGCGCGCACTCTGGTTCATGTCGCCGTGCAGCGCCGCCACCTGGTGCCCCTGTTCGTAGAGTTCCTGGGCCAGGGCGTCGGCGTCCCGCTTGGTGGCGGAGAAGATGATCGCCTTGGTCACGCTGACGTCCGAGACGAAATGCTGCAGCAGGCGGTTCTTGTGGCGCAGGTCGTCGGTCACATGGAGACGCTGCTCGATATTGTCGAGGGTGGTTTTCCTGCCGGCAACGGTGATCCGCTCCGGCTTGTTCAGGAGGCGCTGGGCGAGCCGGGCCATGGTGGCGTCCATGGTGGCGGTGAACATCAGGGTCTGGCGGTTGGCCGGAGCGGCGGCGGCGATCTTGTCCACATCTTCGGTAAAGCCCATATCGAGCATCCGGTCGGCTTCATCGAGAATCAGTGTTTCCAGGCGGCCCAGGTCGATGCGCCGGTTTTCCAGGTGGTCGATCAGCCGGCCCGGCGTGGCGACCACGATATCCACCGGTTGCGACAGGAGGCGGAGCTGTTCCCGGTAGGGCATTCCCCCGAGGATGGCGACGCTTTTGACGTGCATGAATTTGCCGTAGGAGCGAATGGCGTCGGTGATCTGGTTGGCCAGTTCGCGGGTCGGCGTCAGGATCAGCATCCGCGGACCGCGCCCTCTGGCTTCGGAAGGGACGGTCAGACGCTGGAGCGTGGGGAGGACAAAGGCCGCGGTTTTGCCGGTGCCGGTCTGGGCGGTCGCGATCAGGTCATGGCCGGCCAGGGCCATCGGGATGGCCTGTTCCTGGATCGGCGTCGGCTCGGTGTAGCCGCACGCTTCAATGGCCTTGAGGATAGAGGGATGCAACTGCAGTTCTGCAAAAGACATAGTGATTCCTTATGATACGCATGCGCACTCGAATGCCGGCCTTGCCGGCAGCGTCATCAGCACGGGGAATGCAGCTGCGTAAAGTGTATAACGTGGTGTAAATGCGAACGCCGCGGGGACAAACTGATGGCCCACAGACAGGACGGCAGTAGCACGGTAGTGACCGACATCAATACATCGTCGCCAACCGTTTGAGCTACTGCAATTTCAGGGGAGTAAACTGAAAGCAGGGGGGGTTAGTGAACGATGAAACAAAAAGAAGTCAGTGCCGGCAGGTTCGAGGCTGTTTCCCGTTTCCTGCCAGGCTGATGAGCTGAATTATTCTTTATAGTCCTTTTTTGTCTGGATTGCAAGCAATATTTTCATTATTCATGATGCATTATTAACTTGCCCTCTTCCCGAAAAAGATGTATCCATGTGCACTTCTCAAATTACCACAAGGAGCGGTACCATGGGCATTCTCTCAAACAGCGTCAGCATCTGCCAGTTCAGGGTCGTCGGCACCCTTCCCGCGACGGACCTTTTCCCCTGGGTTGCGGAGCGCCTTGCGAAAAACAGCTTCATTCCGATCGACCAGGGGACCGCCGAGCTCTCCATCGGCTGGGTCGAGATGGACGACCACCGGGAGAGCGGCTTTGCCGTCCCGTCGGCATTCTGGCGCGATCACTACCTGGCCCTGACGCTGCGCCAGGACCGGCGCACCATTCCAGCCGCGCTGTTGCGTGCCCATCTGAAAATGGCGGAACGTGATTTCATCGCCGCCAACCCCGGCTACACAAGGGTCCCGAAACAGAAGCGGGAGGAGTTGCGCGATGCCGTCCGGAATGCCCTGCTGGCCAGAACCCTGCCGGTACCGTCGGTCTTTGATGCGGTCTGGGATATCGACAGCAGCGTCCTTACGCTGGCGACCCTCAGTGGAAAAGCGCTCGATCAGTTCGAGACCCACTTCAAGAAGAGCTTTGAGGGGTTTCGACTGGTGGCCATCCATCCCTATGCCCGCGCCGAAGCGGTTGTGCCCGCGCAGTTCAAGCCTCTACTGCGCCAGGCGAACAAGGCCGCCACTGAGGCCGTCCTCGATCTCGTCAAAAGCAACCAGTGGCTTGGCTGGGATTTTCTGCGCTGGGTCATGTACCGGACCATGAACGAATCATCGGAATACCGGGTCAACCAACCCGGTCCGGCAACGGCAGAGGAGCCGTTCATCGCATACCTCAACGACCGGATGGTGCTCTGCGGCGCCGGCGAGAACGGCGCACAGAAGATTACCGCGTCCGGTCCCCAGGACCGCTTCGGCGAGGTCCGCACAGCCCTGCGGAACGGAAAGCAGATCACCGAGTCGACCCTCCATCTCGAAAGGGGAGAGCATCTCTGGAAGATGACCCTCAGGGGGGAGATGTTTCATTTCGCCTCGTTCAAGGCGCCGCCTGTCAAGGTTGAGCGGGATGCTGCAGTGAATGAGGCTAGCGAGCAGGAAGCGGTCTTTTACGAGCGGATGCACCTGCTCGAAGTCGGGCAGCAGATGTTCGACAGCCTCTATGCGACCTTCCTCGCCGTACGCTTCGGGAGGGGGTGGCAGGATGAGGTGCAGAAAATTGACGACTGGCTTGCCGCGACCTGATCACCGTGCAGGAACCTCTCCACTCCATCCAAAGACCCTCCCGGAAGATTGACAGGGAAACGACTTGACGTCTCCGGGAAGCGGGGTACAATAATTACAAAGGACAAAGGAGGAAGGGCCATGAGCGAACAGAAAATGAACTGTGAAACCGACAAACATCGTCGCCACATGTGCAGTTTGCAGGCATCGGGTGAGACTGCCGAGATCGAGCTCCTCTCTGCCAAACCGACGGTGGAATGCGGCGTCTGCGGGGCGAAGGCCAACTCAGCGGATAACGTCTGCACCCCGGTAAAAGTCTGGCAGGAAGGCCAGATCACCTGAGTATATAAACCATTGACGACGTACTGTAAAAAGCCTGCCGAAGCAGGCTTTTCTTTTTCGCGGAGTCTTCTGCAGAGTGTACTTTGGCGAAACAGGCCAGCAGTGAATCGTTTGCAGGGGAGAATCCGATGCTCTTGTTTAAAATTGTCGCTGTGATCTTTCTGCTCTTCATTGTCTGCTTCATTGCCATCATTATCGAGGAGACTTTCCTCGGCGGCCGCAGGAGGCGCAGGCTCGAACGGCAGATGCGGGAAAAGCGGCCCGAAAAGGAAGATAACGGCTAGTGTCACCTCCGGAGTTTCCGGATGGACACAAACTAAAGCCTCCCCTGCCGCATTGTTGATAAATATCTGTGACTCTGAAGTGGAGCGGATCTCAACTGTGGGGAGGTGGGAGGGGCCACAGAAGCTTGATTCCTGTTTCCCGCCATAGCTAAAGCCTTCCTGATGCTGACCAGCACCCGGACAGGCATGGCAGGTTTGGCGATAAAGTCGACAAAACCTGCTTTATGGGCGCGATGCTCTTCTTCAGTCGTGTCTTTCCAGGACATGAGAATTACCGGGATATCGCCCGTAGCAGGGTTTGTTTTCAAGGCATACATGAACCTGTAGCTATCCATGCGGGGAATCATCAGATCGCAGAGTATCAGGTCGGGATGACGGGCATACGCCAGTTTCAATCCATCAATGCCGTCATGGGAGATACAAACCTCATAGCCTTCCCTTTCCAGGTGTGCCTGCAAATACTTCGTAACGACCGGGGAGGGGTCTATCAACAGTAATGTCTGCCGTTCGCCCCGGGCCGATCTTTGAATCATGTAGTGTTTCTTGATGGCTGCTAAAATGTCATCCCTGGTGGCCAGGGCGATATGGATATTCATGCCGGTGTTCACCGCAAGGGCCTTGAAGGTATCGCTATCGAAGGGGTCGAGTGTAGCAACCGCCAGCATATCCCGATACTGTTTAAGCGGGAAAACGAGTTTTTCCAATGCCATTCTGGCCGGTATAAGATCGAGCAGTTCTTTCGGGAAGGCCTGCCCTGCAAAATTCTTGACAGTCCTCACGTTGCATTGTCTGGCGAGAGCATCGAGGACCTCTTCTTCGGTGACCAGTCCCATCTCTCTCAGCAATGATCCTAATCGCTTGCCGCTCCCCTTTTGCAGTTCCAATGACCGTTCCAGGGTCTTTACCGAAATGATGCCTGCTTTCACCAGCAGATTGCCGATCTGGGTTCTCGATACCATGACATTGCTCCTTTGCCGCACTGGTCGGCGTACTTTTCCAGCCATTTCACAGGGAAAAACCTGGTAATCCTGATTATAAAAAATATCCGCATGCCGTTCTTGACAATTAAAGTAGAGCCAAAAATGTGCCAATGCTAACTATCCGTAAACACGCAGTATTTAATGGCGTGACAAGGGGTGTCAGTTAATAATATGAACAAAGTGTGCTATTATAGAACAGTCGCGGCGGGTTTAGATATGAACTTTGCCGGCAAGAATCTGGTCCGGCAGATTACAAATGGGGGACGAAAGTAGTGAGTCAGGTCCCAAGGTGTCGACCCGGTGCCGTGAAGGTCATTTCCGGCGTGGAGAAGTTCGAGGAGTGTCCGGGATGAGGATGGAGCGTCCCGGTTTTATTAGAAAAAATTATTTTGACTTTTACTATTTTACTCAAGTATAATCAAAACAATTCCAAACTAAAACAGTCGTAGTAAACGATACTAACTCAACCATCCGCGAGGATGGGGCGGAAAGCCCACAGGGTCTCACCGAGACAGCCGGGTTGCCGAAATATCACACGAGATATTTGGTTCCCGGCTTTTTTATGCCCAAAATCTAAATGGAAACCGAACAGCACGCAGATGGAAATTCAACATCCGCATTATGAGAAAGAGTTGTTAACGATCCAGGGATTGATCCGAACAAGCAGCAAAAGGAGATTTATCAGGAATGGAGAGATGTGAACGAACCGGGAAAGGTTCTGTCCCAAACACGCAAAGGAAAGGAGATGTTATGAAAAATGCCTTCAGGGTATCCGTAGTATTCTTCTTCACCGTGGCAATGGCTTTTGTATTTCAGCTGAGGGGCACTGAGGCTCAGGCCCAGTCGAACTATTTTTCAAGCATGGGGTGCGTCAACTGCCATGCGGCCCCGGTAGCTGCCACCTGCAACGGCTGCCACTCACACGGCACTCACCCGACGAGCGCTAAAAGTTCGATCAATGTGGCGGGGACGACCAACAAGACTTCTTATGCTCCCGGCGAGACCGTAACGGTGACCATGACCGGCGGCTACCGCACCGACTGGTTCCGGGCCACCCTGTTCGACCAGAACGGGACGACCGAACTGGCACGGTCCAAGGGCACCGCCAGCGGCATGGGGAATTCGGCCACCTATCCGGCAACCCTCACGGCTCCTGCGCCGACCACTCCGGGCACCTATACCTGGGTAATAGCGTGGTACGGCAACAAAGTTGATGCATCGTCGGGCGTTTTCGGCGCTGGCTGGACCCCCGACCCGAACAACACCAATGCAGGCACGGCAAATGCGGCCCACGGATGGGAGAAGGTCAACCTCCCCTCATTCACTGTCGCGGCAGCCACCGCAGCACCGACCATCAGCAGCATTTCCCCGACCAGCATGGTCCAGGGGGCAACGAACAGCACTCTTACTATTAATGGTAACAACCTGACCGGCGGCACCATAGCTTTCAGCGGGACCGGCATCACCACCGGCACCGCCACGGTTACCGCCACTTCCATCACCGTTCCCGTCACAATTGCCGCCAGTGCGACAACGGGAGCCCGTACTCTCACCGTCACCACGGCCGGCGGCAGCGCCTCCAGTGCCTTCACGGTCACCGCCGCGCCCGTTGTTTCCGCACCGACCCTTACCCTGTCGATGCTGGCCGACGGTTCATTCACCAACATAGCAACGCTCAACATCAGCGGCACTGCCAGCGATCCGGACGGGATCAAGTCGGTCACCGTCAACGGCGCCCCGGTCACGGTCAATCCCGACGGCTCCTTCTCCACCGCCCTTA
>JBGPCQ010000112.1:0-9844 GCA_041481895.1 Geobacteraceae bacterium
ATCCGGTAAAACTTATCGAATACTCTTTTCAGGTCGGAGTCGGGAACTCCCGGACCGCGGTCGGTAATTTCCAGTGACAGTCTCCCCTTATCCACCCGGGCGGAAATATCCAGACCAGAGTCGGGCGGCGAATATTTCAGGGCATTATCCAGCAGATTTACCAGCACCTGGGTCATCAGGGCCATGTCCAGTTTAACCGGAGGCAGGTCGGAGGGGAGCTGTATGTCAACTTTTCTCGTGCCGATCCGTTTGTCGAGGGCAGCCAGGGCACATCCGACCAAGTCCTGAATGTCGTTCTGCTCCTTCCGGAGGTTGACCCCCCCTGCTTCCAGGCGGGTCATGTCGAGCAGGTTGCCGACAAACCGGTTCAGGCGTTCCGCCTCTTCCCGGGCGGTATCGAGCAGCTCCTTCCGGGCCTCGCCATCCAGCTTGTAACCCTTGTCCCGGAGGGTGTCCAGGGCGCCGATTATGGAGACCAGGGGGGTGCGCAGGTCATGGGAGATGGAATTGAGCAGAGCCCGCTCCAGCCCCTCCCGGGCCTGGAGGATCTGGGTCTGCTCCGCCTGCTTGACGAGCTGGACACGCTCAATAGCCAGGGCGGCCTGCATGGAAAAGGCATTCAGCATTTTCCGCTGGTCCGGAGATTCAAAATCCGCCTCATCTTTCAGCTTGATGCCGAAAACACCCAGTACTCCGCCGGTGGTCTGCAACGGAAGATAGAGCAGGCCGGCCGAAATGAGGGTTTCCGTGCCGCGCCCCGCCGGCTGCCGGTTCCTGAATGCCCAGTCGGCCACCGCCAGCTCTTTCATGTCAAGGTGCAGGTTCCTGCTGGCACCCTTTATTTCCAGGCGCTCCCCCTCTGCCAGGAGAACCGCCAGACCGGCTTCCAGGCTCTCCTCGACATTCATGATAACGGCATGCAGGATACCTTCGACATCGCCGGCGGCAGCGAGGTCCCGGCTCAGGTAGTAGAGGCTGGCCGTCTGGACTTCACGCCCCCGTATCACCTCGGCACGCTCCCGGGCCTGGGAAACAAGGGTGCTGATAACCACACCGACCGTAAAAAGGGCAACAAACGTGATGAGGTATTCGGTGTCGGAAACCGCCAGGGTAAGCCGTGGAGGGACGAAGAAAAAATCGAAAGCCACCACGCTCAGGAACGCGGTCAGGATGGCCGGTTTCAGTCCGAGACGCAGAGCGGCCAGGACTACGGCCAGGAGATAGATCATCACCATATTCGTCGGCGCCAAAAGCGGTCGGACCAACTCGCAGGCAAGGGTGGCAATGGTAACCGCAACCAGGCTTTTTACGTATTCGGTCAGGGGAATCGACTTTTTAGGCTTCGCAGCATGGTCCCCCGGCTTCTTTTCGTCAGTTTCTATGCTGACCACGTAGACGTCGATGGCTCCGCTCAGGCGAATGACCTGGTCGACAAGCGGCTGGCGGAGGAATTCCCGCCAGCGGGGGCGGGACGGTTTGCCGACGACGATTTTGGTGATGTTGCACCTGACGGCATAGTCGATCAGTGCCCGGGCAACCGATGTCGCCGTAATGGAAGCCACCTGCGCCCCCAGGCTTTCGGCCAGCCGGAGGTAGCGCCAGATATGCTCGCGGTTCTCGCGGAGATGACTGCCGCCGCCGGGAGTTTCAATGTAGATCGTGTGCCAGGGGGCCTTCAACTCATCCGCCAGGCGGCGGGTCGAGCGGATCAGCCGCTCGCTGAAAGGGCTGCCGCTGACGCAGACAAGGAGCCTTTCGGTTACGTGCCAGGGGCCGGCAATGGAGCGCGTTTCCATGTAGGCCCGCATCTGGTCGTCCACGCGGGAAGCTGCCCGGCGCAATGAAAGTTCGCGCAGGGCCATCAGGTTGCCCGGCTTGAAAAACTTGTCCATGGCCAGGGCGGCCTTCTCCGGGATGTAGACTTTTCCCTCATGCAGGCGCTGGAGCAGGTCTTCCGGCGGGATGTCCACGAGCCGGATCTCGACCGCATGATCGAGGAGACGGTCGGGGACGGTCTCCCGCACTATTATTCCGGTTATCTGCGCCACGGTATCGTTCAGGCTTTCGAAATGCTGGATGTTGACCGTGGTGTAGACGTCGATGCCGGCGGCAAGGAGCTCCTCCACGTCCTGCCAGCGTTTCTCGTGCCGCGAGCCGTGAGCGTTGGTATGGGCCAACTCGTCCACCAGGGCGATCTGGGGCTTGCGCGCCAGAACCGCGTCGATGTCCATCTCCGGCAGCTTCACCCCCATGTATTCGATCTCGGCCTTGGGGAGGATCTCCAGCCCCGCCAAGAGCGAATCGGTCTCGAACCGGCCATGGGACTCGACGTACGCCGCCACCACGTCCCGCTCCTCCAGTTTCCGCTGCCAGGCCGCTTCCAGCATGGCATAGGTCTTCCCGACCCCGGCGGCATAGCCAAGGAAAATCTTCAGTTTCCCGCATCCTTCCGCAGCTTCTTCAGCCTGGGCCAGCCTCAGCAGGGATTCCGGCGAGGGGCGCTTTTCGTCGTTATCGGTCATGCGTTTTCCCGGTGCAGATCATTATTCAGCCCGCCATACTATCATTTCGCAGGAATTTTATAAACGTTTTCGTGAATTATGAACCTGTTCTGGGACATGATTCCCTGGAGCAGGTAGACAGAGCCATCCGCATCCTGAAACCAGAGGTTGTTTGAATTCGATTTTTCACCGGTGGAAACGCAGATCAATTTCCATGACTTCGGAATCGATGGAGGATTGACCGTCCCGTGGGCATCCTGGATCTTTATTCCCTCGATGGTGGTGAACTCTTCGACCCCTTTCGGAATCTGGACGGGATATGATACCGCATGCGCTGTTGTTGTTATTAATAAAGCTGCAAGAATGATCCATAGTCTCATTGGTGTCCTCCCGGGTGCTGTCGCTTATTTCAACGAGTCCAGTTTCAGGTTCAATTCGAGCACATTTACCCTTGGTTCTCCCAATAAGCCGAATTGGCGGTCTGCTGTGTGTGCGGCAACGAGCTTACGCACTGCATCCTCGGTCATCCCGCGCGTCTTGGCGACGCGTGGAACCTGTATCATTGCTGATTCAGGGGTTATGTGGGGATCGAGCCCGCTGGCCGAAGCCTGGACCAGGTCGGCGGGTATTCCGCCGGAGATGCCGGTTTCCCGGAGCGCCTTGACCCGGTCGCCGACGGTCTTCAGGTAATCGGGATTGGTGGGGCCGGAGTTGGAGCCGCCGGAGCCCATCGGGTTGTAACCGAAGTCAGCGGTGGCGGACGGGCGCGGCCAGAAATATTTCGCATCTGAGAACGGCTGGCCGATCAGTGCCGAACCTGTCTCCTTCCCGCTGTTATCGGCAATGATGCTCCCCTTGGCCTGCTTTGGAAAGGCGACCGAGGCAATGCCGGTGACGACGGCCGGGTAGATCCCGCCGCATATGATGGTAAACATGATTAACATCAGAATTGCGGGTTTTATATCTTTCATGGGTTTCTCCTTTAAGTTAGACGTTAGAAGTCAGACGGGAGACGTAAGGCATTGTGCACATCTCTCGTCTTACGTCTCACATCTCACGACACAAACAGCCCTATCGCCATATCTATCCCCTTGATCCCGACGAACGGCGCGATGATTCCACCCACCCCATAAATGAGAAGGTTGTAGATCAGGAGCTTTTCTGCCGGCATGGGGCGGTATTTGGTCCCCCTGAGGGCCAGCGGAATCAGCAGGGGGATAATGACGGCGTTGAAGATGACTGCCGCAAGTATCGCGCTGAACGGGCTTGCCAGGTGCATGACGTTCAGCACCCCCAGTTGCGGATAGATGGATAACAAGGCTGCCGGGATAATGGCGAAATACTTGGCTATGTCGTTGGAGATGCTGAAGGTGGTCAGGTTGCCGCGGGTCATCAGGATCTGCTTGCCGATCTCGACGATGTCGAGGAGCTTGGTCGGGTTAGAGTCGAGATCGATGATGTTGGCCGCCTCGCGGGCCGGCTGGGTGCCGGTGTTCATCGCCACTGCCACATCGGCCTGGGCCAGGGCCGGGGCATCGTTGGTGCCGTCGCCGGTCATCGCCACCATGTAGCCCTGCTCCTGGTATTCCTTGATGAGCCGCAGTTTTTCCTCAGGCTTCGCTTGGGCCAGGAAGTCGTCCACCTGGGCCTCGGCGGCGATAGCGGCGGCGGTCAATGGGTTGTCGCCGGTGATCATGACGGTCTTGATCCCCATGCTGCGCAACTGCTGGAACCGCTCCTGTATCCCCCCTTTGACTATGTCCTTCAGGTTGATGACCCCGAGGATTTCGGCGTCACTGCTGACCACCAACGGGGTTGCGCCGCCCCGGGCGATCTTGTCCACCTCCTCCTCCAGGTTGCCGGGGAGGGCCTTTGCTCCAAGTGTATTGACGAAGGCGACCGTCGAGTCGGAAGCCCCCTTGCGGTATTGTTTCCCCCCCGTGTTGACCCCGGAGAGGCGGGTCTCGGCGCTGAAGGCGATGGTTTCGGCATCAGCGGGCAGCGTTTCCAGTTTCAGGCCGTAGTTCTTTTTTGCCAGCACCACGATGCTTCGCCCTTCCGGGGTCTCGTCGGTGAGCGACGCCATGAGTGCCGCCTCGGCCAGCTCCTGTTCGCTGTGCCCCCCCACAGGAACGAAGGCGACCGCTTCCCGGTTGCCGAGGGTGATGGTGCCGGTCTTGTCGAGCAGCAGCACGTTCACGTCGCCGGCCGCTTCGATGGCCCTTCCTGACAGGGCGATGACGTTCTTCTGGAAGAGGCGGTCCATGCCGGCGATGCCGATGGCAGGCAGGAGCGCGGCAATGGTGGTCGGCGCCAGGCAGACGAACAGGGCCACCAGGATCGTCAGCGATACCGGCGTTCCATGTCCCGCTGCCTTCACGCTGTAGATGGAGAGAGGGCTCAGGTTGGCGCAGACCAGCAGGAAGACCAGGGTCAGGGCGATCAGGAGGACCTCCAGGGCGATCTCATTGGGGGTTTTGCGCCGCTTCGCCCCCTCGATGAGGGAGATCATCCGGTCGAGGAAAGTCTCCCCCGGATTGGCGGTGATCCTGACGATGATGGCACTGGCGATCACCTCGGTGCCGCCGGTGACGGCGCTCCGGTCGCCTCCCGACTCGCGCACCACCGGCGCGGATTCACCGGTCACGGCCGCTTCGTTCACCAGCGCCGCGCCTGCTATGACGTCCCCGTCTCCGGCGATCATCTCCCCGGCCTCCACCAGGATATAATCATCCTTGCGCAGTCCGGTAGCCGGCACCGCCTCGAATGGGGCGCCGAACTCCGGCTTCTTCAGACGCTTGGCAGTCACGTCCGTGCGCGACTTCCGCAAACTGGCGGCGCGCGCCTTGCCGCGACCTTCCGCCAGTGCCTCGGCAAAGGTGGCGAAGATGACCGTCAGCCAGAGCCAGAGCGACACGAGGCCGGTGAACCAGACAGGCTCCCTGTTGGCGCCGGTGAGCGACATGGCGAAGGTTACCAGGGTGATGACGCTGGCGATCTCCACGCAGAACATGACCGGGTTGCGCCAGAGGACGCGCGGGTCGAGCTTCTTTAAGGAATCGACCAGGGCGGGTCGCATGATCCGCGCGTCGAAAATGGAAATCGGTTCAGGCTTATGCTGTGTCATTCTCAGTTACCTCCCAGCATGGTCAGGTGTTCGACGATTGGTCCCAGAGAGAGGGCCGGGAAAAAGGTGAGCGCCCCGACGATCAGGATGACCAGGGTCAGCCAGAGGGCGAACGGCACCTTGTCGGTCGGCAGCGTCCCGAGGCTGGGTGGAACGTACTTCTTCTCCGCGAGCGACCCCGCCATGGCGAGCACCGCCACCGCCGGAACGTAACGGCCGAGGGTCATGGCCAGAGAGCCGAGGATGTTGTAAACGTTGACGTTGGCATTCAGCCCCGCAAAGGCGCTGCCGTTGTTGTTGGCCATGGAGGCGAAGGCATAGAGCACTTCGGAGAGCCCATGGGCGCCGGGGTTGGCCATGGATGACACTGCGGCGGGGGTGAGCATGGCGATACCCGACAGGATCAGGACCACGACCCCGGCCGTGAGGATCGTGATGATCGACATCCACATCTCCCGCACCTCGATCTTCTTCCCCAGGTATTCCGGGGTCCGCCCGATCATGAGGCCGGAGACGAAGACCGCGATCACCGCGAAGGCGAGCATGGTATAGAGACCGGAGCCGACACCGCCGAAGACGACCTCCCCCAGGAGGATCAGGGAGAGCGGGATCAAGCCGCCGAGGGGGGTGAGGGAGTCGTGCATGGCGGCGACCGCGCCGCAGGAAGTGCCGGTGGTGGCCACTTCGAAGAGGTTGGTGCCGGGCAGACTGAAGCGGAGTTCTTTCCCTTCCAGGTTGGCCCCCTGCACGCCGAGTTTGGCCAATAGCGGATTGCCGCTCGCCTCGACTCCCTGCAGCACGCCGAACGACGCTATCAACAAGAGGAGCATGACTCCCAGGAGCGTCCACCCCTGGCGGGGGTTCCCCACCATGACGCCGAAGGTGCAGGTGAGGGCGCCGGGGATCAGGAGGATCAGGAGGATCTCCAGATAGTGGGAGAGGGGGGTCGGGTTTTCAAAGGGGTGGGCCGAGTTGGCGTTGAAGAAGCCGCCGCCGTTGGTCCCGAGCTCCTTGATCGCCTCCTGGGAAGCGACCGGCCCCATGGGGATAGTGACATCCTTCGCCGTCACGCTCTCGGTGATCGGGTTCCCCTTGGCATCCCTGAGCGGGTTCCCCTTGTCGTCCAGCTTCGGCTTGTCGTAGGTTACCGCCTGTACGAGCGGCGCCGTCTTGTAGTCGCTGAAATTCTGGATCACCCCCTGGGAGACCAGGACGATTGCGCTGATCAGCGACAACGGCAGGAGGATGTAGAGGGTGCCGCGGGTCATATCGACCCAGAAATTCCCCAGCATCGAGGTCTTGCGCCTGCTGAAGCCGCGGATCAGCGCGATTACGATCGCCATGCCGGTGGCGGCGGAGACGAAGTTGTGCACCGCGAGCCCCACCATCTGGGTAAAGTAGCTGGCCGCAGATTCACCGCTGTAAGCCTGCCAGTTGGTGTTGGTGACGAAACTGACCGCCGTGTTGAGCGCCAGTTGCCAGGTGAAGGCAGGCAGCTTCTGCGGGTTGAGCGGCAGCAGGTGCTGCAGCATCAACATGGCGAAAAGCGCCAGGAAGAGCACCAGGTTGAAGAGAAGCATGGCCCCGGCATAGCGCTTCCACCCCATCTCCTCGTCCCTGTTCACCCCGCAGATCCGGTAGAGGAGGTTTTCACAGGGGACTAAGACGGGCGACAGGAAGGTCCGCTCCCCCTGGTAGACCCTCGCCATGAAGGCGCCAAGCGGCTTGACCAGGGTCAGCAGCACGACAAACAAGAGGATTGTTTCCACCCATTCATACAGGTTCATGATGTACTCTCCGGTTGACGGCATGTTGTTATATTCAATGAAGTATACTTAACTTAAAGAGCGCTGCAACGAAGGGAAGCATAATGATTCGGCAATCGTTACTCCGCACCTTCTTGGGTCTCACTTCCCACCGTTCCTCGTTGAAATTGAAGACCACTATCTGGCCATTTCCGGCCTGCGGCGGCGCAATCGTGGTCGCATCGGGCGGCAGCACAAAGACGCCCCGCTGCATCGGGTTGTCATCGGCAAAGTCCTCACCCAGGTACATGCCCGTTTCGGGATTGAAGAGATAAATTTTCACGGCAGCCCCCCTACGTGATTCCGGAATTTGTTTCTCCTGATTATCACTGTAGCCGGGTTTGCATAAAGGGGGGCTCAAAATGGGCGCGGAAAGCGTCAAGATTTCATCAAGAATTACAGAAATATTTTCTATTTCTTCACACCCTCTTGACGGGACCGTCACACGTTTCTGTTATCCTGGTGTCCTGAGCGGTTAATTCATTCCTTTAAATTGCGGGTCTTTAGGCTCCCGGCTTTTATCCCTCGCAATTTATGCGGTGAACTAACTGCACAGAACACTGGCAAAGAAAAGGAGGTATGCAATGTGGAAAGAAGAAGTTCTCGACCTGAAACTGACGCGGTTCTTCGAACTGTCGGCACGAGCCCTGCTCTCCCTGCTCATCGGCGCCATACTTGTGGCGATCCTGGCAGGGGTTATCTACACCTGGTACGACATGCGGCTCATCTTCCGGATCGATTTTCTTGGGGCCTTCAAGACCATCCTGGTCGATATTCTCACTGTCCTGGCGCTCGTCGAGGTACTCCGGACCGCCCTGGCCTATTTTTCTGAAGGGAGGGTCAAGGTCACCTACATCATCGACACGGTCATCGTCACCGTGCTGACCGAAGTTATGGCCTTCTGGTACAAGGAAATGGAATGGGAGGAGATCGCCATGGTAATTGCCCTTGTTCTCTCCCTGGCCTGTGTCAGAATCATAGCGGTGAGGTTTTCACCCCGGAAAGTGCGGGAGGAGTTGTAAAGGAAAAAACCTTGAAATAACAAAGGGGGACCCGTCAATTTTTTGTCTATCATCTGATTTTGCACAGAAAAGTGGATAACTTCCATGAGGTTGACGGTAAAGACACGCGGGGTGGGCTTTCAATCCACAAAAATTGTGGATAACTCTGTGGGAAAGATACGCCAATGTAACAGAACAGGCTTAAAGTTTAGGTGATTTAACTGTTTGCATAAAAAAATTGCACGCTATTTTTGCATTAATTGAATAGCCATATGATGCCCCTGCACAAGGGGCTTTTTAGTTAGTTTCCATCCGGAAACTCCGGATGAGAAACTACTGGTTTACGAATCGGAAAGAGGTGATTTTTTGTCCTGGCAAGGAAATCAAGGGATTGCGCGGAGGCGTACGACCGTACGCCGCACAAGTAAGCCCGCAGATTGACACCGCCAGGGCGGAAAAGTACCCTTTCCGGACGGAAACTAGTGGAGTTCCTCGCCGGTCGTGGTCATGACGAGCTTGCCGTGCTTCACCCCCTTGACGCCGATCAGTTCATCCGCGATTTTTTTCACGTCCCTCGCCCTGCCGCGCACCACGAGGACTTCGAGGCAGTTGTGGGCATCCAGATGGATGTGAAGTGTGGATATGATCTCGTGGTGATGGGCGTGCTGCTGCTCGGTGAGCTTGTCGGACAGGTCCCGGACATGGTGATTGTAGACAAGGGTGACGGTGCCGACCGTTTCCACATCGCCTCCCTCCCATTGCATCTCCACGAGGGCGGAACGGATCAGGTCGCGAATCGCTTCGGAACGATTCACGTACCCCTTCTGCTCGATCAGGCTGTCAAAGTTTTCCAGCAGCTCTCCATCGATCGAAATGCCGAATCGGACCGTCTCTCCCATGCCTCACCTCTTTGCACTCTGCATCTATTTCATAAATGACTTTTTAAAGGCAAACACCAGGACGAACAGGAAAATGTTGATGATCACGATGGTCGCGCCGGTCGGCAGATTCAGGACGAACGAGCCGAAAATGCCGGAGACCACGGAAAACACCGCGAATCCGGCCGCAGTAAACAGGGTGGTTCTGAACCCCCGTGCCACCTGGAGCGCCGCGACAGCCGGGAGGATGAGGAGTGCGGAGATCAGCATGATCCCCACAACCTTCATTGCGAGCACCACGGTCAGGGCGGTCAGCAGGACGAGGGCGGCATTGATCGCGCCGGTTTTTATTCCGGAGCTCTTCGCCAGGTCTTCATCAAAGGTGATGGCGAAGAGATCGTTATAGAGAAGGCTTACCAGGAGCATGACGACGCAGAAGAGGGCTGCGGCGATCAGGAGTTCGGTAGAGCTGATGGAGAGGATATTGCCGAAAAGGTAGCTGAGCAGGTCCACGTTGTACCCCCCCGCCACG
>JBGPCQ010000113.1:0-9590 GCA_041481895.1 Geobacteraceae bacterium
AGCGAATAAAAAGGGGGGCGAAAGCCCCCTTTTGTTATCCTGAAATCAAAATTGTTTTGATGTGGTCAAGCGTTTTTTCGCGGCGTTTTATCGCATCTTTAAAGAAAATTTATCGCATCGCCGTTTACAATAAGCTTTCTATTGACAAATACTTCATTCAACCATATATATGATTCAGAAATTCACTATGATAGGGCCATCCATGGAATCGAAAGAATTTGACAAAAGTAGAAAATTTGATGACGAAGCCGAAGTATTGAAAGTACTCGGGCATCCGGTGCGTCTCAAGATAGTTGCCGGACTCTATACCAGGGAATGCAACGTTAAGCATATATGGGAATGCCTGGGACTTCCCCAGGCCACGGTATCCCAACATCTGGCCCTCCTGAAAAACAAAGGGATCATCGAAGGCAAGCGCGACGGCGTCGAAGTCCACTACAGCGTAATCCACCCCCTTGCAATAAAAATTATCGGCATCCTGCACTAGTAAACAGACCGTGATATCTACCCATCATTACATCCCCTCAAGCAGAGGGGATTTTTATTTAGTTTCCGTCCGGAAAGGGTGCTTTTCCGCCCTGGCGGTGTCAATCTGCGGGCTTACTTGTGCGGCGTACGGTCGTACGCCTCCGCGCAATCCCTTGATTTCCTTGCCAGGACAAAAAATCCCCTCTTTCCGATTCGGAAACCAGTAGTTTCTCATCCGGAGTTCCGGATGAAAACTATTTAAACTCGAAATTCCAAGTCATAGAGGAACGTTATGCTGAAGATAATTCTTGGTCGAGGTGAGGATAGGCGGATCAGGGGAGGACATCCGTGGGTTTTCAGCAATGAAATCCAAGAAATAAAAGGCGAAAAAATCCCCGGTACCGCCGCTGAAGTATGGGACTTCGAAGGCCGCTTTATTGGCACCGGTTATTATAATCCTTCATCACTTATTTCAGTGCGTATAGTATCACGTGAGCAGGTTGAAATAGACTCCGTATCCTTCTTTCGGGAACGAATAGAAAAAGCTTTCGATTATCGCCGCTCCATCTATCCTGGCATGGAAAGCTTCCGGGTGGTTTACAGCGAAGGAGATTTTCTGCCGGGTCTCATCGTTGACAAATATGGAGACTTTCTCGCCGTGCAGTTTCTCACCAAAGGAATGGATACCAGGCGGGATTTGATAATCTCCGCACTCCTCGATATTTTCTCCCCTCGTGGAATTATTGCGCGAAACGATGCAGGTGTGCGCATCATGGAAGGACTTGAAGAAACTGTTGCAACACTTTACGGAGAAACCCCTGGAATTGTAGAAGTGGTGGAGCATGGGCTCCGCTTCAGGGTCGATATTCTAAGGGGGCAGAAGACCGGGCATTTTTTCGATCAGAAGGAGAATCACCTGCTGCTGAAAGGAATAAGCAGCAATAGAGACATTCTCGACTGCTTCTGCTACACGGGGAGTTGGGGACTTCATGCCGCTTATTATGGCGCTGCTTCCGTCACATGTATCGATTCATCGGAACGGGCCCTGACTCTCGCCCGGGAAAATGCGGAAATTAACGGTTTGACGAAGTCGATGCAATTCGAAGCCGAAGAGGCATTTAACCGGCTCAGGAGCCTGAAAATCACAGGCAGAAGATTTGACGTTGTCATACTTGACCCCCCAGCCTTTGTCAAAAGCAGGAAGGCATTAAAGGAAGCAGAAAAGGGTTATTTGACCATAAACCGCAGGGCAATGGAACTTCTCAGAGAAGGAGGCCACCTTATTACCTGCTCGTGTTCATACCATATGGGGCGGGAAATGTTTCGCGAGCTCCTGGCAAAGGCGGCACGGCTTGCCGGAAAAGAAATTCGCGTTCTGGAAAGCCGTGCCCAGGCCCATGATCACCCCGTCCTGCTTGCTGTCCCGGAAACTGAATATCTGAAATGCTTTCTTCTCCAAGTACTATGAAAAGACAACGATATCATTTCTTTAAACCCGGGAATCTCTCACTCATCTGAAACCCGGACGCTGTTACAAGGGTCTGCCTCACGTGTGCAGACTATCCGGCGCAAGGCGGGTAGTGCTCTCATGGTTTTTGCCAGCTCTTCTTTTTCACCCATTTCAACCCTGTCCATTATTAACCCAACGGTCTCGATAAACCCTATCCCCTCACGAATGATCCCGTCACATTCATCGAAAGTTTCCGGCTGCCTGTCGGGTCTGTATACAAGCACCTTCATGCTTTCAGTCAATAAGAACGCGACAGAGATAGAGAAAACCCCGTTTTTATCCACTACACAGAGAAAAGCCGTACAATTCTGGGCAGGGTAATCCTCCATCGTTACCCGCGCCATATTTGACGAAGAATACAACTCCTTGAAGATGTCTCCCTGGTCCAACTCGATACATGTCAGGGACTTGTCGATAACGAAAGATACCCCCGGCTCAAGCTGAAACGGATTCAAAAAGGGAGACGAATCTCTCGTATCTCCCCCGGGAGCAGCTAAAGGAGCGGCTATGGTTGTCCGGTTAATTTCCGACTTTGCCGGCTCCTGTATCGGCTTTACTGTATCGTCTATCTCAACAGGCCGGCTCTTTTGCTCTGACTGCTCCATCGCGGCCTGTTGCAGAGCAATAAGCGCCGCATCGGCCTCGCCCGGAGTTACTATCTCCGCATCGCCCTTTTCAACTTTCAGCCGCTCACTCTCGATCCGCTCCGCTTCCGCCTTTTCCCACGCCCCCCGGGCCAGTTGAATCTGCTCCAGAGCCGATTGTTCGGCCGCAATTTTTTCGGCCAGGACTTTTTCTCTCTCTGCCCGCACCAACCCGGCACTTTCCAGGGCAAGCCGTGACTCCCCGGCCGTTTCCTCTGCCAGTTTCTCGACGGCAATTTTCATTGCAAGAAGCTGCTCGGATTCGACACGCTCGACCTCGGCTTTTTCCCATGCAGATCTCGCTGCTTCAATCTGGTCCACAGCCCGCTGTTCAGCAAGCGCTTTTTCGATAAGCAGTTTCTCAGCCTCGGCACGCTCGAATTCTGCTTCTTCCAGTGTCCGCGCCAGCTTCTCAGCATTATCGGCAGCGGCTTTTTCGGCTGACAGACTCCCGGCAAGAAGCCGCTCACTTTCTACCCGCTCCGCTTCTGCCTTTTCCAAGGCCAGCCGGGCAGTTTCGAGCAGTTCCGCTTCACGTTGTTCGACCTCAGCCTTTTCCGCCAGGAATCTCTCACGTTCAACCCGCTCCTCTTCGAGCTTTATTAAAGCGAGCCGTGCCTCCTGAGCCTGTTCAGCAGCACGTTGTTCAACCACTGCCTTTTCCTCCAACAGCCTCTCCCGTTCAACCCGTTCAGCATCAGCCTTTTCGTGCAGGAGCCGTGCCGTCTCAGCCTGCTCAGCCGCACGTTTTCCAGCAAGAGCTTTCTCCGCCAGCAGCCTTTCCCGCTCGACCCGCTCCGTCTCGGCTTTTTCCCGGGCCAATCGAGCCGCCTCTTCCTGTTCCGCGGCACGCTGTTCAGCAGCAGCCTTTTCCGCCAGCTGTCTCTCCTGCTCTATCCGCTCCGTCTCGGCTTTTTCCCGGGCCAATCGAGCCGCCTCTTCCTCTTCAGCGGCACGCTGTTCAGCAGCAGCCTTTTCCGCCAGCTGTCTCTCCCGCGCGCTCCGCTCCGCCTCGGCTTTTTCCCGGGCCAATCGTAAACCTTCAACGGTTTCGGCTGCACGTATTTCATCAAGAGCTTTTCCAGCGTCTAAGCCTGATATTTCTCCTTTCCCATGGCCGGGTCCTTCGCCGCCAGGTTCTTCCGTTATTCGTCTGGCAGGTATGACGTCGCTTCCTCGCCTGGCGGCAGAATCTTTCCCCTGAAAGGACTTTCTCCCGTCTTTAGGAGCATGGACTACTCGAATTGTACGGACTATCACTTCCCGTAACGCACGACTGTAATTCAAACCGATGTTTTCCATCTTGAAGCCAAGTGCTTCCATAAAGCCAAGAGCTTCTGCAAGCACCTCTTCATAGAAATCATCCCCCTGGAACTCTTCCAGCGGGGTATAGATGAACGATTTTTTTGAGGCAGATTCAAGCAGAGCGAGATAAACCGTAACCCCTGCGTCCTCTCTGATTGCACAGATGAAACCGTCAGAAGGGATATCTTTCATACCGGGAGGTGCAGCAGTCGCTGCAGAGATAGAACGGTAAATCGCAATAACATCCTGCTCGGTTGCTTCTATGGAATGTAATGAGGGGATAAGATTAAACATTTACACCTCTCGGTAAAAGTTTATCTCCAGAAGCAGAAAACCGCTCGACATCATATTCAAATATCTGAATTCTAAAAAACAGAAAAAAAGCCAGGCCCAAAATAACGTGATATTTCGGCAACCCGGCTGTCTGCTGGAGACCCTGTAGGCTTTCCGCCCCACTCTCGCGAATGGTTTAGTATTATCGTCTAACACTTATGTGATTTTATAATACGTTAATTATATTAAATATTATCAGTTAATGAAGGAGCAAAGTCAATTGCAATTTAAATAATAGAGTAACTCTTTCCAAACTTGAATTGATACAGCTTATTCTGCTTTTCTGCCAAAGCCATAAACAATCTCATACGTGGCCGGAATGCCTGAATCCGTCCCATAGTCATCCTTGTATCTCTGCATCATGTCGAGCATAATGCGCTTCCCGGCAAGGCCGCGCAGAGTAATCGGCGAGGCGTTCACTGCTCCTATCCGCTTAAGGGAACGAAGCAGTGCCGGTACATCCTCATGTACCTCAAGTTCCATCTGAGAACTGACACGACAATCCGAAAAACCTGCCCCTGCCAAGGCAGATTTTACTGCATCCCGGGAAAGGAAGGTATGGGTGCGATCCTTCTCACTAGAATGGTGCGCAGCAAGTGCGAAGCGATAGGCAGCCTTCAGTTCGTGCAGGGTATGCTCGCCAAAAAGGGCGAAAGAAAAAGTCCCCCCCGGGGTCAAAACCCGGAAAACCTCTCCGAATGCCGTATCAAGTTCGCTCAGCCACTGGAATGTAGATGTGGAGACGACCAGATCAAAGCACGCAGCCGGAAAAGGGAGATGCTCCGCATCGGCGATCAGGATGTGCGTCCGGCCATCCGCTATCAGGTTCTCCCGTGCTTTCCGGCCCATCCCCATGGCAAGGTCGATTCCAACGACAGAGGCTTCACCGTACCTTACCCGCAGATAACGGAGGAGCATGCCGGTCCCGGCCCCTACATCCAAAAGGCGACGGGGAACTTTCTCCTCGCTTTTTAAGAATTCCAGGAATCTGGCCAGCACTCTTTTCTGAACGGAAGCATGGGTTTCGTATTCGCCGGCCTGCCTTCCGAAAGAATCTCTGACCCGTCTTCTGTCAATCATCTGCATAAATTCCATGAATGAAATTCCCTAATATGTTCGTAAACTCGATCTGTCTCGAAATGAAAGGTGCGTGCCCCGCACCTTTCATAATTTCCAGCCTGGCGCAGGGAAGGAGGTCCGCCATGTAGCGCGAAGCCATCGAGTGACAAATGGTGTCATTGCTCCCGTGGACAAGAAGCACCGGCACGTCTACGGACGGCACAACAGAACGGAAGTCGGCATCTGCCAGGCTTATCAGGGACGCCTGGGCAGCATGCCGCGCAGGGAGTGCTCCCCTCGCAACCATTCGATCATACCATCCCGCCGCAAGTTCTTCTTCGGTAAACATCCTCCTGGTAAAATCCCGGACAGCTCTTTCATAATCTTTTTTCAGGCGAATCCCCAGTCCCCTTGCCTCGAACGAGGGGAGGCCATACGGAAAATCTTCGGCAGCCGTGAATTTTGGGGTGCCGGAAACGAAGACGAGGGCTGCCAGTCGCTTCCTGATAAGAGGGAAAGCCTGCAACACCGTCTGTACCCCCATGGACCAAGCAATGATGACAGCCTTATCGAGACCAAGGCAGAGAAACAGCTCATCCAGATCACCGGCAAAATTTTCAAAGGAATAGCCGGAATCCGGGGCTGAAGAAAAGCCATGCCCCCGCAGGTCCGGCATAATGAGACGGTAGGTGTCCGCAAGTCCTTGCTGAAATCGCCAGACACTCCCCGACATTGCCCATCCATGGATAAAGACGAGCGGGGGACCTTCTCCGGCCGTTTCATAGTGAATGCCCACCCCTTCCGTAGTCTCAAAGAACGGCATTACGTAAACCCTTGTGACTTTCTTCAGACAATTCCCAGCTTCTTTCCGGCCGTTTTAATTGCAGTGACGGCTTTCTCAAGATCTCGTGCTTCATGGGTCGCCATCACGGTGCAACGGAGGCGGCAACTGCCTGCCGGAACAGTCGGTGGGCGGATACCCTGGACAAAAATGCCCTCGGCAAGAAGCAACCGGGAAAACGCCATTACATCTTTCATTCCGCCGACCCTTACCGGAATGATCTGGGTGGCGCTTCCCATGGTGTCGAATCCCGCATCACGGAGAGCATTTCTGAACCGTTCTGAATTATCTGCCAATTTTCTTCTCAGGACGGCTCCTTCGGAAGAGTCCACGACGTCAAGGGCTGCGATTCCCGCAGCCAGTACGGCTGGAGGAAGAGATGTTGAGAAAATGAAACTGCGCGCACGGTTGATTAGATAATCAATTATCTCCCGTGAGGCAGCGGCATAGGCACCGAAACTTCCGAGGGCCTTGCCGAGAGTGCCCATATGGATATCTATCCCCGTCCTGACGCCCCACTGCTCGGCACATCCCCTGCCGGTCGCACCAAGGACTCCGGTCGCGTGAGCGTCATCCACCATCAGCAATGCTCCGAACTCATTCTTGAGGGAAACCAGTTCCTTGAGCGGAGCAAGGTCACCATCCATGCTGAACACCCCGTCGGTCACAATCAGGCGCCGTCCGCCGGAATCTGTTTCCGAGAGGAGCCTCCGCAGGGTGACCATATCGTTGTGGGGATACCTGACAAGTTTTGCCCGCGACAGGAGGGCGCCATCCACGATACTGGCATGATTGAGACGGTCCGAGAAGAGCAGGTCTCCCCGGCCGACAATGGCGGGAATAATGCCGGTATTGGCGGCATATCCGGAATTGAACACCAGCGCTGCCTCAGTCCCCTTGAATGCGGCAATACGCCGTTCCAGGGCTTCGTGCAGTTCCATAGTGCCTGAAACAAGCCGTGACGCCCCGCTGCTGGTGCCATAGCGCTCCACCGCCCTGATTGCAGCCTCCTTCAGCAGAGGATGATTGGCCAGGCCAAGATAGTTATTGGAACAGAGAAGAATCGTCTCACGCCCATCAAGGATCACCCTGCTGTACTGGGCTCCTCCAACGAGACGCATCTGGCGGTAAAGCCCCTCCGAATGCAATTCTTCCAGCTCTTCGTGAAACGATCGAGTCACGACTGTCGCTCCCCATTTCTACAGTATGATCAGTTATTTACTAACACAAAACAACATTGCCAGTCAACCTTTCCAGATCAATTGGTTGACAATCATCAGGATGGCGGGAATCTCTGAAAGCATTATCCATGAACCAGCTCGATTATGGTAATTTCCGGTGGAGCGAGAAAGCGGATCGGCGGCCCCCAGGTTCCGGTTCCCCGGCTTACATAGAGTGCGGTATTCCGGGGGTAATGATTGATCCCTGCCTTCACGGGATAAAAAAGGTAGGTGACAAGATTGAACGGGAACAGCTGGCCCTTGTGGACATGTCCGGAGAGCTGGAGATCGAAACGCCCCAGGCTTTCCTTGTCAATGGCGGGACGGTGTTTCAGGAGAACGGTATAGATTTCTTTCGGGAAACCGGACAGAAGTCGCTGTTCCTCTTCAGATGCAGAGCCGGAAGACCGGTTGATTACGGGGTCATCCACTCCTGCGATAGTTATAAGTCCGGGCAGGATGACTGCTTCTCCCTGAAGAACTCTGAATCCGGCTGATTGCATGAACTTGAGCGAATGGTTGAAGCCGGCATACAATTCATGGTTTCCGGTAACGGCAAATTTACCATAGCGTGGCCTGACCTCCCGCAAAAGCTCCGACAATCCGGCCAAGCCGTCGACCTGGCCATCTACCAGATCTCCAGTAGAGACAAGAATATCCGGAGATGCCTCCTTGACCTTATCGAGGATCGCTTGCAATCGCACATCCCTGACGATCAACCCCAGATGCACATCGGAAATCTGGACAATCGTCAGCTTGCCGGAAGATTGCGGGATTTTCGGGCTGGTGAGAGTGATCCTTTCGGTCCTGATGTTACGGGCTTCGAAATAGCCGTAAACAGCGGTAATCACCCCCCACGCAAGTGGAATAACCAAAGCAGTGCGGTTCGACAGGGAGAATAACGTAAAATCTCTACGGGAAACATAGCCGGCAACATGCAGAAGCCCATGGTACACATCTATCGCAAGGGAAGATGAAAAGAACAGGAAGAGGAAGCCCATCCATACATACCCGGTATAGGCCATCAAGCGTGCGGATAATTCCATCCCTTCCTTTTCCAGCACTCTGACCAGCATCGGCGCAAGCATCATCACAAGTAGAAAAAACGCCAGGCATGCGCCGGTAAAGGCACTGAAAGGTACCGCCGATTTTATCTTCAGGAATAAATAGAGGTGTGTGCCACCATAGAGAAAAAAGAACGTCAGGAGGAACAGTCTCATAGACACTCCCGTCCAAATAGTTTTGAATCTTCACTACTCTATCATAAACCCGGTTTACATGCGACTACTCAGGTGATATAAGGACTATGCATGGGAACCCGTCGTTTCGTCATTCCTGATATTCATGGCTGTGAGAGGACCTTCAGCCACCTCCTGAAAGACGTTATCCGCCTGCAGAAGACCGACACTCTGTACCTGCTCGGCGATACGATCGATCGCGGTCCGCGCAGCAAGGGGGTAATTGACACTATCCTCAATCTCCAGGCTGAAGGGTATGAAGTTCACCCCCTGCGCGGCAATCATGAGGATATGTTCTTGAAGTCCTGCCGCGATAGGTCTTACTTCCATCTCTGGATGCTGAACGGCGGCCACACTACGCTTGCGAGCTTCGGCGTGGAGGATGGCTGTGAAATACCGCTCCCTTATCGTTCCTTTATTGAAAGCTGGCCGTATTTCATCGAGCTCGCTGATTTTATCCTGGTCCATGCCGGGCTGAATTTCAGAATTGACAATCCGTTGACAGATACCGAAGCCATGCTCTGGAGCCGCGACCTGATAATTGATAAACGACTTCTCGGCGGCAGGAAGCTGATCGGCGGGCATACCCCCTTTAACCGTGAGGAGATAAGGCATAGCCTCACGCGAGATCGGATCTTGCTTGACAACGGCTGCGTCTACTCGGGAGAAGCCGGGATGGGAAGTCTTACCGCGCTGGAGTTGAATGCAATGACACTTTATTTTCAGGAAAATATCGATATTTCTTCAACCTAGCTCCCACTATGGAGGAGTTAAAATGAAGACGTAAATAAGCCCCGCCTTTCGGATGAGAAGCGGGGCTCATACTTGGCCCAAACGAAAAAAGCCCCATCACTCAACCGAATGATGGGGCTTTTTGCATAAAATTCCCGGCGGCGACCTACTCTCCCACACAGCTGCCCGTGCAGTACCATCGGCCCAGAGGGGCTTAACTTCCGTGTTCGGGATGGGAAC
>JBGPCQ010000114.1:0-9586 GCA_041481895.1 Geobacteraceae bacterium
AAGCGGCCGTTATTGGCCATGATGAAACCCTGAATGACCAGCGCGCCGGTATGATCCGGCTTTTTGCGAAGCACGTCCGCCAGGATATCCGATGCTTTCCGGAATTCTTCCGCCTCGAAAAGTATTTCAGCCTTTGTAAACAGCTCTGCCAGGTCAGGTTCGGGTTTGGCAGCCATTCGGCCGGGCGGGGACACTGCAGATACCGGCGAGACTGGCGGCGCCGGGCGCATCCGGGGCGCCGGAGATTTTACGGGCTTCAACTCTGTTTCCGGCTCTCGTAGAGACGGCTTATCCCGTCGCACAGACCCGCCCCGGTCTTTTTTCTCCCGGTAATAAAAGCTCCCGGCATGGGAATGCCGCTCAAATCCGGAGGAAATCTGGGAAAGTGTCTCGGCGTGCCCCAGAAACAGGCAGCCGCCGGGAGCAAGTGTGGCAGCAATTTTTTCCACTATCTTCCTCGTCGTGGCCAATGAAAAATAAATCATGACATTGCGGCAGAAGACGACGTCCAGGTCCCTGAACTCTCCATCCGGGGCAGGGAATTCGTCGGTTTGCAAATTAAGGTGTGAAAAATCGACGAGGCTTTTCACCTCTGCATTGACCAGGTAACTTTTCCCTATTCTGGTGAAATAACGGTCCAGGTAGCTTTTTTCGATGACCCTCATGGCCCAGGAACCATACACCCCTTCCCGGGCTTTCTGTAACGCGCGGTTATCGATGTCCGTGGCCAATATTCTGATGTCCCTCTCCCGCCAGTCAGGGAGGGTTTCCATGACCGTGATCGCCATGGAGTAAGCTTCTTCGCCGGTGGAGCATCCCGCGGACCATAACCGGATCTTTTTTCGTTGGGGAGCGGCACGTCCCATGGCCAGAATATTTCTCAGAATTTCGTAGTGGGCGTGATAGCGGAAAAAAAAGGTTTCTCCGACCGTAAGAAACGGCAAAAGCTTCTGCAACTCCTGGCGATTATCCCGCTTGCCGGTCAGGTAATCGAAATATTCCCGGTAGGAGCCGATCCGGAGTGCACTCATTCTGGCGGCAACCCCCCTCTCCAGGATTTTAAGGTTGCGGCGCTCGAAATGGAGCCCGCTGTGGGTCATGAGGTAGTCGTGGAACAACAGGTGATCATCGCTTGTTAAAGACTCCGTCGCCACTGAGTTTGACCGTTTTGCCCGACCCTTCACCAGGACGTCGATGTCTTCGCGCAGCCTCCGCAGGTCCACCGGCTTTGCCATGAAATCGAAGACGTTCAGGAACTCATATTCCAGTTCGGGGGAGTCTGATATGACGATGATTGGTATGTTCCGTGTCTCCTCCACTCTTTTCAGGCGCTGGACTATCTCCAGGGCACCGATGTCCGGCCGGGAGATTTCGATGATAATGAGATCGGGGCTCACCATGAATGCGGACCGCTGCGCTTCGCGGAAACCGAGGGCGCACACCGGGGTATGCCCGTCGGCGGTCAACAGGCCGGAAAGGAACTCACAGAATGATTCCCTTTCATGTATGATGAGAACGCGCAGATGCATTTGCGTCACGTTTCCAGCCTCGCCGGGTCAGGTGCTTTTTGCCGCGATACCCATCCTGGCCCAGGAATCACGCAGGGTTGCCGTCCGGTTGAAGACCGGGGCATCCGGCAGAGAATCTTTCCCGTCAACGCAGAAATATCCCTGTCGCTCAAACTGGTACCGGTTTTCCGGAGAAGCATCCGCCAAGCTCCGTTCCAGCCGGCAATCGGTCAGAATCTCCACCGAATCGGGATTGATGAAATCTTTCCACTCTTCGCCGGACGGATTGGGTACGGTAAAGAGACGGTCATAGAGACGCACCTCGGCGGAAACCGTATGCCGCGCCGAAACCCAGTGGATCGTCCCTTTCACCTTGCGGCCGGCCGCCGGCCCGCCGCTGTGACTATCGGGATCGTACGTGCAGCGCACCTCCACGACCTCGCCGCTTGTATTCTTGATCACGCCCGTGCACTTGACGATGAAGGCATAGCGGAGCCGCACTTCCTGGCCCGGCGCCAGGCGATGGAATCCCTTGACAGGGGTCTCCATGAAGTCGTCCCGCTCAATGAAGAGCTCGCGGCAGAAGGGGATCTTCCGGCTCCCCATCTCCGGCCGCTGGGGGTGGTTGGCTGCCTCGAACTCCTGCACCAGGCGCTCGGGGAAATTCTCGATGACGAGCTTGAGCGGTCTGAGCACCGCCAAGGCCCGCGGCGCCCGTTCGTTCAGGTCTTCCCGCACGCACTCCTCGAGAACGCTCATGTCGATCCAGCTGTCGCTCCTACCAACTCCGATCCGCTCACAGAAGGCACGGATCGCTTCCGGGGAATAGCCCCGCCGGCGCAGGCCTACCAGGGTCGGCATCCGCGGGTCGTCCCAACCGGTCACGTCGCCGTCTTGAACCAACTGCAGGAGCTTTCGCTTGCTCATCACCGTATAGGTCAGATTCAGGCGGGCAAATTCATACTGCCGGGGACGGCCCGGCACCGGCAGGTTGTCGAGAAACCACTCATAGAGGGGACGATGGTCCTCGAACTCCAGGGTGCAGATGGAGTGGGTAATCCTCTCGATGGCGTCGGACTGGCCATGGGCATAGTCATACATGGGATAGATGCACCACTTGTCCCCGGCATGGGGGTGGGAAGCATGGAGGATTCGATACATGACCGGGTCACGCAGGTTCATGTTGGGAGATCCCATATCGATCCTGGCCCGGAGTACCCTGGCCCCGTCAGAAAATCCACCGGCCCGCATGCGGCGGAACAGGTCGAGGTTTTCGTCGAGGGAGCGGTTGCGGTACGGACTCTCGCGTCCCGGTTCAGTCAGTGTGCCGCGATAGGCCCGGATATCTTCGGCGGAGAGGTCATCAACATAAGCCTTTCCGGCCAGGACCAGCTTTTCCGCCCACTGGTAGAGCTGCTCGAAATAATCGGAGGCATAGTACAGGTGCTCACCCCAGTCGAAACCGAGCCAGCGGACGCTATCCTTGATCGTTTCAATGTACTCCACCTCTTCCTTGGCCGGGTTGGTATCATCGAAGCGAAGGTGGCAGCGGCCACCGAAATCCCGGGCCAGGCCGAAGTTGATACAGATCGACTTGGCGTGGCCGATGTGGAGATATCCATTCGGTTCCGGCGGGAACCTGGTAATGATCATCTGGTGCTTGCCGCTTTTCAGGTCCTCCGCGACGATGCCGCGCAGAAAGTTGGCTGGCGCAACAGCCGTGGAGCTGGTGTTATCAGGGTTTTGTTCAGTCATGGGCTTTATCTTTCTCGGTATATTGGATAGTGTGCTATTTCTTTTCCAGGAGAACCACCGCATAGGCGGCAATCCCTTCACCGCGGCCGGCGAACCCCAACTCCTCGGTGGTGGTGGCCTTGACGTTGACCCTGTCGAGATCGGCGCCGAGAACTGCCGCGATGTTTTCCCGCATCCGCGGTATATGCGGGGCAAGCTTCGGCCGTTGGGCAACGACGGTTGCATCCACGTTGCCGAGACAATACCCTTTGGCATCGGCCAGCCGCATGACGTGACCGAGGAGCATGAGGCTGTCGGCCCCCTTGTAGCGGGGATCGGTGTCGGGAAAATGCCTGCCGATATCCCCCTCCCCTATGGCGCCGAGGATGGCGTCGGAGATGGCATGCAACAGCACGTCGGCGTCCGAGTGGCCCAGGAGTCCCTTCTCCCAGGGGATATCGACTCCGCCGAGAATCAGCTTCCTCCCCTCAACCAGTCGGTGGACGTCGTAGCCGTGACCAATACGCATTTATATAGCCTCGCTAGCTCAGTTTAATTGTTTGAAATCTTTCCGGAGCCGTCCGCAGGAACGCCTCGGCCAGGATCAGGTCCTCCGGCGTAGTTATCTTGATATTCCGGTAATCCCCCAGAACCACGTGAATATCCTTGCCCAGCCGCTCCACGAGCATGGCGTCGTCGGTGCCGAGGAACCCCTCCGCGTCGGCGATTTCATGGGCCGCCCGGATTACGCCGTACCTGAATGCCTGCGGCGTCTGGGCCAGCCAGAGATTTTCCCGCGGGGGGGTCTCTCTGATTATCCCGTCCACCACAATCTTGATGGTATCTTTGGCCGGGACCGCCACCAGCGCCCCGTCGTGGGATCTTGCTACCGCAAGCGCCTTCTCGATCACATGGATCGGCACAAACGGGCGCACCCCGTCGTGTATCAGGATCAGATCATCGTCCCTGGCGTCCTCTACCACCCTGAGCCCGTTGAGAACTGAATTCTGGCGTTCCGCCCCGCCGGGCACAATGCGGCGGATCTTGGCAAAACCGTAGCGCTCCACCACATGCTCACGGCAAAAGGGAATCTCCGGTTCCGGGATTACAAGGTAAATATCGTCAATGATGGGAGCATTTTCAAAGAGCGCGATCGTGTGGGCAACGATCGGCTTTTCGTTCAACAGCAGATACTGCTTGTTGATCCCCGCTCCCATCCGTTTTCCCATGCCTGCGGCAGGGATAATCGCGATAACCCTCATATTCCCTTATTCCGATTCTTTTTAAAATCCTGCCGAGAAAAAATAAAACAAATATCCATCTGAAACAAATGTCCTTTTCCTGCCTGCTCCCGGGACATCTCTGCCATATATATAAAACCGTTTTATTATACCGGGAGAAGATAAAAAAAACCAGACAAAATATTATTCGCCTGGTCTAAAAGAGGGCAGCAGGATTAGTTCATGCTGTTTTACTCATACCGGCCATGACCCGCTGCTCCGTTTACCGCCAGAGATCCTTCATTGCCCGAGGGAACGGAGCGCCGCAACCAGGAGAGGGAGGTCGTCATCGAGCATGGTGCGGAGGTCGAGGAGGAACCTCTCCTTGCTTATTCTGCCGATTACCGGAACATCGCAACTTCTCATCCTGCTCTCGATCTGCCGGGGAGAAACCCCGGCCATGGCAACGGCCAGGAGGGTTGTCGGAAGTCCGAGAAGGGGGAACGCGCCGCCGCCTACCTGGGAGAAGTCGCTGACAAGGGAGACGGTTATCCCGGCAGGGAGAACCCGCCGCAACCGCTGCAGCAGCAGCTTCCCGCGGGCCTTGAGTGCAGAGGGGGCCACCGTGAGCATCCGCAGAGTCGGGATTTCTGCCAGCGCCTGCCGCTCGTCGCAGTAGAGCCGCAACGTCCTCTCCAGAACAGCGAGTGTCAGCTTGTCGATGCGCACCGCCCGCAGCAGCGGGTGCCTCTTCATAAGTTCGACATACTTTTTCCTGCCGACGATGATCCCCGCCTGGGGCCCGCCAAGGAGCTTGTCGCCGCTAAAGGTCAGGACATCCACGCCGGCCCGGACGAACTCCTGGACCGTCGGCTCGCCGACCCCCAGCAAGCCCCGGAGATCGATCAGGCTGCCGCTGCCGATGTCAGCCATTACCGGCAGGGAAAACTCCCTCCCCATGACGACCAGTTCCCGGGCAGGCACTTCGGCGGTAAATCCGACCACCGCGAAGTTGCTTGTATGGACCTTGAGGAGAAGCGCGGTTGTGTCGGTCACGGCATCCCGGTAATCGCCGGGATGGGTCCGGTTCGTGGAGCCGACCTCCCTGAGGATTGCACCACTTTGCCGCATCACATCGGGGATGCGGAACGAGTCCCCGATCTCCACCAGCTCGCCCCGGGAAACCAGGACCTCCCTCCCCGCGGCCAGCGCTGAAAGTGCAAGGAGCACCGCAGCGGCATTGTTGTTGACCACAAGCGCCGCCTCGGCTCCGGTTAGCTCGCAGAGAATACCTTCAACATGGGTATAACGGCTCCCCCGTACCCCATTCTCCAGATCGAATTCGAGGTTGGAGTAGCCGAAGGCAATGTCGTTCAACCCCTGCCGGACCGCCTCCGGGAGGGGCGACCGCCCGAGGTTGGTATGGAGTACCACGCCGGTTCCGTTCACCACGCGCTTCAGGCTGAATGTGCCTGCCGCGGCGAGCTCCCGCACAACCCGTTCGATCACGCCCTTCTCCGCATATGACTGCGGGTCTGCCTCCCCGCTCAGCGCCTCGGAGCGGAGCCCCGTCAGGACCGTGCGCACCGCCTTGAGCAGCAGAGGCCGGGGATAGTGCTCGCGAATGGCCTTAATCTCCGGCCATTCCAGCACCTTGTCGACTTTCGGAATGTTCTTAAGGAGGGTCATGAAACACTCTTTTCCAGGCAGGAAATAAGCGTTAAGGCGCTCATATTTGGGTCAGATTTGGTCGAGCTGATTGAGCCAACCCGCAGGCGCAGCACAGAGCTGCGTTGAGGATTTGGCGATTGAAGGTCGGCGAAAGATGGCCCGAAGATGAGCGCCTTACAGGTCCATATGCAGGGACGCGGTTCTTTCCGCAGGTTTCAGCGGGAGGCAGCCTTCCGTACTCTGCATCAGAACTTTTCCGCCATACTCGGCATTCTTGCGGACCAGCTTTTCCGCTAAATCGGGATTCTTCGCGCGGAACGCCTCGATGATCTTCTCGTGCTCCTCGACCGATATCCGCATCCGTCCCGGAAGGCTCAAGGATGCTATGCGGAGACGCTGAAACTTCCCCACGAGGTTCATGATAAGGTCGAACAGTTTTTCATTGTCGGCCGCTTTGAGGAACATTTCGTGGAAATCGTTGTGCACCTTGAAAAAATTCTTTATATCGGCGCCTTCCGCCAGATGGAGGAGCTTCGCATTAATGGCCTGAAGCTTGTCCAGCTCGCGCGGGGAGAGGTTTTCACAGGCCCGGCGCGCTGCATACCCCTCGAGAATGCTCTTTATGGCATAAAACTCTTCCACATCCTTTTCGGAAAAAGAAACCACCACCGCCCCTTTTCGCGGGATGACCGTAAGGTATCCCTCCGATTCCAACTGGCGGAAGGCTTCCCTGATGGGAGTCCTGCTTATGCCGAACCTCTCGGCGAGCTCCGGTTCCGCAACTTTCTCTCCCGGCTTGAGGGCGCCGGCTATGATGGCATCGCGGATGGTTTCAAGTATCTTTTCCCGAAGGGTCAGATGCTTTTCAACGCTTTTTCTCATACGGTATTCTCCCGAAAAGTTTTTCGTGAGTTATTGTATACAGTATACAAATTTTGTCAAGATAAACGCAAAAATTCTCTCTACCTAGAGATTATCGCTCAAGCAAATACTTGCCATTTGACGGTTCTGATAGTAATCTGCTCGTTAAAGGAGCAGCAGATGGACCCTGTCCGGCACCTGAAAACTTCAATCCTGGTACTGTTGGGACTCGTTTCCCTCGGCACCGCCGGCTACATGGGGATCGAAGGGTGGCGTTTTCTCGATGCCCTCTACATGACCGTCATTACCCTCGGCACCGTCGGTTTCAAGGAAGTCCACGATCTGAGCGACTTCGGTAAACTGTTCACCATCTTTCTCATCATTGTAGGCGTCAGCGTTCTCGGCTACCTTATCGGCAGTCTGGCCCAGATCATGTTCGAAGGACAATTCCAGCGCATCATCGGGAGGAAAAAGGTGGAAAAAATGGTTGAGGCTCTCAAGGACCATTACATTATCTGCGGGTTCGGCAGGATGGGCTCCCTGATTTGTAAGGAGTTTGCCATGAAACCCCTTCCGTTCGTGGTGGTGGAAAAAAACCCCGACATCATCGAAAAGCTCAAGGAAGAGAGCTATCTTTCCCTCCACGGCGATGCCACCGTTGATGAAACCCTTCTGAAAGCGGGGATAAAAAAGGCCAAAGGGCTCATCTCGGTGGTCACTTCGGACACGGAGAACGTCTACATCACTCTGACCGCCCGCGGGCTCAATCCCGACCTCTACATCCTGGCCCGTGCCGGCGAGGAAGGCTCCGAAATCAAGCTGAAACGGGCCGGCGCCAATAAGGTCGTCTCTCCCTATCATATCGGCGGGAACCGTATGGCACAGGCGATTCTCCGCCCCAATGTGGTTGATTTCATCGAAATTGCCACCGGCCGCGAACATCTCGAACTCCAGATGGAAGAAATCGCCATCCCCGCGAACTCCCGTTTCATCGGTGAGAACCTGGTAAGCTCGGGCTTCCGCAAGGAAACCGGGGTCATTATCATCGGCATCAAGAAGGCTGCCGCCACGATGGTTTTCAATCCCCATTCACATGTGAAGTTCGAAGCCCTCGACACGTTGATCGTCCTGGGCGAACCGTCCGCCATTCTGAAAATGGAAGAGCTGGTCGGCTGCGCTGACAGCGCCGACGCAGTCATCAGTAGACACCGCGACGAGAATCACCTGCATGAATAACCGTTTATTTGTCCATATCCCTTATACCTTCCTCCGTGAAAACCTCCCCCTGGTCATCGAGCGGCAGATCAATCCGGAAGTTTTTCTCCCAGCCGAAATCCTCGACACCCTCATCCCGGAGGAACTGGGGGCGATTGCCGAAGGCCTGGCCGAAGGGGGCCTCCGGGCAACTATCCACGGCCCCTTCATGGACCTCAACCCCGGCTCGGCCGAGCCGCTCCTCCGGGAGGCGACCCTGCACCGCTTCCGCCAGGTTCTGGATGCCGCCGCGATCCTTAAGCCGCGGGTCATGGTCCTGCACCCCGGCTTCGACAAATGGCGCTACGGCGACAGCCGGGAGAACTGGCTCACGCAGAGCCTCGCCATCTGGGAAATGGTCGTCGGACGGGCAGAAAAGATCGGCTGCATCATTGCCGTGGAAAACATTTTCGAGGAGGAGCCGTCAACCCTCAGGGCGCTCCTGGAGACGTTCGCCTCTCCAAATCTGCGCCACTGCTTCGACGTCGGCCACTGGAACATGTTCAAAAAGGTGGGAATGGAGGAGTGGTTTGCCGAGTTGGGCCCCTTCATCGCCGAGACCCACATTCATGACAATTTCGGCGTAAAGGACGACCACGCTCCGATCGGGGAGGGGAACATCGACTTCGAACTGTTCTTTTCGCTGATGGAGCGCTACGCCCCTGCTGCCGCCCTGACCATCGAGGCGCACAGCCGGGAGGCGTTGGAGCGGGCGCTGGTGAATATCGAAAAGCACGTGAAGTGAGAGTTTATTAAGGCTTCACTTAACTTCTAACTGATCTCTCACTATTTTACTTTTGTATTGGAATGTACAACAAGACAAATCATATTTTACTTTTAGGCGTAAAAGTAAAATATAAAAATTCATATTTCCCGAAATCAATTAAAACATGATACCAGAGGGGTCGTGTCCCAATTCACTATATCCCGTAGTGAGCAGAGACACGACCCTTTTTTTTCCTTGTATAACTTGTTTCGTTAATACGCCCAATCCACATGCCTTATCCCTTTGTCACTGTAAGCCCCGGTATTGCATCGAAATGACTGTCAATCGTCAATACGGACAATTTGTGCTCAAGGGCAAGTGTGGCGATGACGAGATCGGAAAGGGGGAGGGTGTGCCCCTTCTTGCGCAGTTCCGCAGAGAGCCGGCCCGCCTTGATCCAGAGTTCAGCGGACAGCTCAAGGTGCATAACTGCCTGCAAGGCATTGAGAACAAGCTTTTCTTCCCTTGAACTCTTGATCCCCTGGATGAGCTCGTAGAGTATCACGCCGCAGGTGGCCACTTCCCCCTGCAGCAGTGCATGCTCAAGCGCCTGCGCCATCGGCGTCGGCTTC
>JBGPCQ010000115.1:0-9575 GCA_041481895.1 Geobacteraceae bacterium
CTCCTTGCCCTTTCGTTTGAATGTTGTGGCCTGGCGCCACGTTTATTCTCCTTTCCAAAGGGAGGCCTTGCCGTTTCCGGCAAAACCCTTTGGCCTGGCGCCATGGGAGGGTTCCTTTAGGCGGTCAGGCTCGGAGCAGCCAAATTTGAAAATATCCGAGGCTCTTGCAAAACTACTGCGGGGCCGGTCTGCGGTGTTGCCGCTCGCTCGGAAGCTCAACGTACACAAGGGTATGCCTCGCTTCCTCGCTTGCTTGCGCCTTGCATTCCGGCCTCCTCATGACGTTTTGCAAGAGCCTCATCCGTTTATGCAGCCACTTCCATGTGCCGGAGAATCACGACCCGGTAGGAGCTGAAACATTTCCGGCTCAAACACCCCGAGAAAACTCCGGCCCCATAAGCGATCTGTTCCAGAAAGTAGATGATGGCAAAGCAGATGAATGACTGGCGCGGCTTCCTGACTGCATAATCGACTCTGGCAGCGCACCCGAGAGCAACGGCAGGAACAACCCAGAACGGGGGTACGACCAGAGCAACGGCGATAAGTACGGCAGCGTAGTAACGCATCAGATGAAAACAGAGATAGTATACCAGACTTCCGAGGGCTCGCAGTCGTCCAGCGAACAGGGAGGTCAGACCGATGGGGAGTCCGCGGCGGGCTAACCGCAACCGGGTGGCCGTAACGTCAGCCGCGAGCACCCCTCCGGACAGCAGCAACGTCCACCACCCCATGAACGGCGCCGTGAGGCAGAGTGCCAGCAGGATGGCCAGCAGAGGGGGGATAACCATCCGCTTCCGCCGCTGGGGATGGAGGCGCTGCAGCATCCCTTCCGAGGTGCCGTAATCGAAGCGGCGGGACATGAACGAACGGATGGTGCTCCGGTGCTCGTGATACACCCTTCCCACCGGCAGATAGGTGATGGTCCAGCCATTGTCCCGCAGACGCCAGGTCAGGTCCACATCCTCACCGACGTGCATTTCGTCGTTAAAACCGCCGACGTTCAGGAAAATGCTGCGCCGTACCAGCAGGTTGCAGCTGGGCAGATAGAAGGTGTCGTCGCCGCTGCTCCCGGATCGCTCCCGGGAGCCGAGGGAGAGGCTGGACATGACCGCTTCGTACCGGTCAACGGCCGATTCAGTGCACATGCCATCCACCAGCCCCCCTACTGCAACGGTTTTTGGATCGGCAAAGGCCGGCATCAGTTCAGCCAGCCAGTCAGCAGAGGCGGTGCAATCGGAATCGATGAAGGCGAGAATATCTTCCCGGGCGGCCTTTGCTCCAACATTGCGGGCCGCTGCCGGCCCCCGGCCGGTGCCGCCCGACGGCACGACCAGGGCGCTGCACTGGCAGGCCACGGCAGCGGACTGGTCACTGCTGCCGTCATCCACCACGATGATCTGAATTTTCTCCTGCGGATAGTTGAGCTGTGCAATGGAAGTCAGACAACGCTGCAGCTCCTCCGCACGGTCCTTGACCGGGATGACGATACTGACGCCGGGAAGCGTTGCCGGTTGCTCTGCCACGTTCCGGAGCCGTTCCACAAAACCCATTGCGGCAAGCTGCTCCAGTACGCCGGTCTCGCCAGCGGTGGAGGGGGTCAGCGGACCGTCCATCCCGCACTTGAGGAGCTCGGCCAGGGAGCGGTTAAGGCGCAACAGATGGAGGGGTGCCCTTGATACGAGAAAGATTCCCCCGTCCCGTTCCACCAGTTCCACGTTCTGCGCCAGTCGATAGATCATCCTGAAAACCTCGTCTCTGCCTGAATCATCGTTATGCGTCAGGGACCAACCCCTCTTCGCAGAGAATCCTCCAGAGCCCTTCGGCCGTCTCATCGGCCGGGAGTAGATGTGTACTCCCAGCGCGGGCCTTGATCCCGCCCGAAAGAAGGGAGAGTATCCGCTCGAAGGCTGGCAACTGCGGATCAGGCGTCACCACCCGGACCGGGTCGGGTCGCGGGACGCCGAACTCAGCCGTAGTCAGGCAGGCGCCGGTGGCTCCGACTTCCCAGAAGGGGAGCCCAAGGGTAGCCAGATCCCAGGTTTCCACGGGAGCGGACAGCGACTGGGTGACTGCTTCGATGGAGGGATAGCGGGGCGACCGTACTTCCTCGAAGAGGACCGTGCAGGGGAACGGCGCGACGACCGACTGCCTGGCTCCCCGGTCCCCCTTGCGGAGGGCTTCGACCCCATCCCGCTTGAGAATGAGCGAGACCGCAGCACTGATGCACGGCATGTCGGTTGCGGCGGCGGCCAGCGCCGGCACCGGGTCGTCACCCCGGTCCGTCAACCGGCTGCCGGAGAAGACAAGGGTTGGGGAGAGAATTCCCACTATCCGGGCCAGGACCCTGGCGTCGGCCACGGCATCGCCCCCTTCCAGGCCATGGTCCCAGAATCGTATCCCACGGCCCGCACCCATGGAGAAGGCGAGCCGGAGCGTGTCGTCGAGCCGCTCGGGACCGATGGCAAGGACGGTCACCTGAGCGCCGAGATTATCTTTGAGACAGAGGGCCTCTTCCAGGGCGGCCAGATCGGCCGGGTTCGGCACACGCCGCAGGCCCCGGTCGCTGATGGCCGCACCCCGTGTGGTGACGCGGGCGGGGGGGCGGGGATCACTGGTCTCCCGGAGGAGGACGAGTATGTGAAGGTTGTCGTAGGGCATGGGTAACTCCAAAAAAATTATGAATTATGAAGGATGAATTATGAATTAATTTCATACTTCATCCTTCATACTTTGTTTCACGTCATCCGGTAGGCAACCCCGAATCCTCCCCGGGGGTAGCGCCAGCGGGTGAATGCGTTGCGGTGGCAGACAACATAGCAGGTGCCGCATTCGAGACAGCCGTCATGGACGAAGGTCATCTTCTGCTCCTCTTCCGACCAGGTATAGCAGCGGGCGGGACAGGAGTTGGCGCAGCCGCGGTTGTCGCAGCCGACGCAGACCTGGGTATCAAGGATGATATGGGGTTCCCGGTCGATGGTAAAACTGGTGATGTCGAAGATTTCGTCGATGTTCATAATGCTCTCCATGCGCTGAAGGCGTCGCCCAGGAGGTTCGACAGCCCCACTTTTTCCCTGGCCGTCTTCAGGAACAGCCTGGACAGGTTTTTCTTAGGTGCTCCTTCAATGCGGTAGATTTGCTCCATGATGCTGCAGGCAAACTCCGGATACTCGTTGTAGATGCGGTTGTTGTGCAGCATGTGCGGCGCATTCCGATATTGCTTCAGGTCTTTGATGACATAACTGTCATTCATCAACCGCCGGTATACTTCGAGACCCCGCTTGCTGAAATCACCCGCCTGGTGAGCGGCTATAATCGCCTGGCCTGCCAGCACACCAGAATGGGAAGCCAGATTGATACCTTCCAGATTCAAGCCAGTGGCATTGCAGAGTGCGGCGGCGTCACCGGTTACGACAATGCCGTCCCCAACCAGTTCAGGGATCATATTATAGCCACCTTCGGGAATCAGATGCGCCGAATATTCCTGCAGCTTGCCGCCGCGGATCATTTTGGCCACCTGGGGTTGCTCCATAAAGGCGTTCAGCAGGTCGTAGGGGGTCTTGCCGCTGGTGCGCAGGCTGGCCAGGTGGAAGACCAAGCCGAGGGAGAGAGAATCGTAGTTGGTATAGAAGCATCCGCCGCCGCGTACGCCTTCGGTGCAGCCGACGAACTCGTTGGCAAAACCCTGATCGCGAACCAGACCAAAGCGCTCGTCGATCACCTCCCTGGGCATGTCGATCAGCGCCTTGACACCCACGGCCATTTGAGCCGGGTCGAAACTCGGCTTGCGGAGTCCCGCCTTTTGTGCCGTGAACGACAGAACACCGTCCGCGGCGACAAGCACCGGTGCGCTGAGTTGTCCGGTGCGTCCCAGGATCGTGACACCGGCCACCCGGCCATCCTTGAGCACCACGTCATCCACCGTGGAGCTGGTGATCAGTGTGGCGCCGGCAGCGACGGCCTCATCAGCCAGCCAGCGGTCGAAGCGGGGACGGAAGACCGTGTAGCCGTTGTAGGGTGGACGGTCGAAGTTCCCGGCCTCTATGGTGGTGCTGAAGCTGGATTCGCCGGTCATGAAGGTAACACCCTTCTTGACGATGTGTCGCTCCAGCGGAGCCCGCTCCCAGAAATCGGGGAATATCTTTTCCAGGGAGGGCATCCTGTGCAGAAGGCCGCCGAACATGTTTTTTTCACCCGGGAAGGTGCCGCGTTCAACCAGGGCCACATCCAGCCCGGCACGGGCCATGGTCAGCGCGGCAGAAGAGCCGGCCGGTCCGGCGCCTACGACGATTGCCTGATATGATTTGCTCATGGTGCACCTCCAACGGTCGATTTAACCCGTTCCAGGAGGCGCGGCAACACCTCGCGCAGGTCGGCCACGAACCCCTCGTCACAATTGGGGAAAATGGGGGCCTTGGCGTCGCTGTTGACCGCCACGATCCGGCGGGAGTCCTTGATCCCCCCCACGTGGTGCATGGAGCCGGAAATACCGAGGGCCAGGTAGAGCCGGGGGGTGACGGTCCGGCCGGTCTGGCCGACCATCCGTTCGAAGCCGGTCCACCCCAGGTCGTAGACTGGCCGGGTGACGCCGAAAGAGACGTTCATAAGCCGGCAGAGTTCCGTGAGCTGCTCAAAAACAGCCACATCGCACCCCTTTCCGGCACTGAAGATCACCTCCGCCTCGGTAAGGTCGACAGTCTGGGGATCGGGGGGTATCCGGTTGACGATTTTAGCCGTCGAGGCGACAGGTAATTTGTCGGGATGCCAGGTGGCCACTACCGGTGAAGCGGGGCGGACGGTCGGCATGAGCACCTGGCTCAGGGAGCGGGTCGGGACGGTGATGACCAGAGGGCGGGAACCGTCCCACACCTTCGTTTCCGCAATCCGACCACCCAGGGCCTGCCGGGAGAGCCGTAACCCCTCCTCGCTGCGCCGCACGGTGACAACTTCGGTGAGGATGGCGGCATCGAGGGCAGCGGCAATCACCGGAGCCAGGGTTGCGCCCAGATCGTTGTGGGGGAGGACGATGACTGCTGCCAACTCCTCCGATGCCAGTCGGGCCAGGAATTTCCCGAGCAGCGCCGGAATATCGAGAAAAGCCTCTCCCCCGGCCACGCAGGTTATGGCCGGCACACCATAGGTGCCGAACCCTGCCAGGTGCTCTCCCTCGGGAGCGACCGGGGTGACCGTCACCCAGCCGGAGCCGAGGATGCCGGCCAGACGCGAGCCGTAGGAGAGAAGCCCCCGTCCGGTCTCATCGAGTTCGCCACCGGGCAGTTCAACAAAAACGAGAATCTTTTCGCTGCCGCCCATCAGACCTCCCTCCCGATCCGGTGCCCTTCCCAGATGGCCATATCGACCTTGCGGGGGGCCACGCTGTCGCCGATCCGGTACAGTTCCTCGACATTACCCTTAAGGGCCATATAGAGAGAGTCATTGGCCTTCTGCCCCATAGCCAGCACGATGGTGTCGAACGGCCCCCACTCGTTCCATACGTTGGAGTAAACGTTGAACCCCTTGACGGTCTTCGCTCCGGTCTCGCCTGCCACTTCCATGACGGCGATGTCAGGAGTAAAGGTCACCCCTTTCTGGAGGAGTCGCTGACGTGTCAGGTAGAGGTCCTGGGTCGGTCCGAGTTCCGCGCCGACGAAGAGGCTGGAAGTGATCATGTGCACCGTTTTCCCCTGGATCGCCATGAACTCGGCAGTGGCGGAGGCCCGGTGGTGGCCGTCGTAATCGATGAGGCAGACCTTCTCCCCCAACGTCGCTTCGCCATTCAGGACCTGCCAGACATTGTAGACGGACGGGCCGTCGGCCCCTCCCACCGGATGCTCCTTGGGGAGACTGCCGGTGGCGATGATCACCACGTCCGGCTTTTCCGCCTTGACCAGTTCCGGGGTCACCTCGACTCCGAGCGTTACCTTCACGCCGGCCTTGTCCACCTGGTCCTTCTCGTTGCGGATGATAACGCCGAACTCGTCACGGCCGGCGCCTTTCATGGCGGTCAGCACCTGTCCACCCAGAGTCTCGTTCAGATCATACAGGGTCACCTTGTGTCCACGGCGACCGGCCATCTTTGCGGCCCACATACCGCCAGGGCCACCGCCGACGACCATGACTTTCTTCTTCACAGCCGCCTTTTCCAGCGTTCCTTCGCCCCACGTCTTCTCCAGCCCGACGGCCGGATTCTGGATGCAGCCGAGGAGCTTGTTGACCCCCATCCTGCCGATGCAGCCCTGGTTGTCGCCGATGCAGTAGCGGATGTCATCCATCCGCCCCTCGAAGGCCTTCTTCGGGAGGAACGGGTCGCAGATGAGGGCGCGGCACATGCCGATCATGTCGGCCTGGCCCGCGGCCAGTACCTTCTCCGCCATGACCGGGTCGTTGATCCGGCCGGTACAGAAAACCGGCAGCTTGATCCGCTCACGCATTCCGGCAGCCAGCGGAATGGTGTAGCCGAGCGGGGTGTGCATGGATCCTTCCACCAGGTAGAGGTTATAGAATGTGGCGATGGAGAGGTCCATGAAGTCGATCAGCCCCGAGGCTTCAAAGCGGGCGCCGATCTCCTGGACTTGGGCAAGATCGAGGCCGCCGGGGATCATCTCGTCGGCGCACATCCGGATGCCGAGGGTGAAATCGTTGCCTACCGCCTTTCTGACTGCGCCGATGAACTTGAGGGGGGCCCGCATCCGGTTTTCCAGGCTGCCGCCGTATTCGTCCTGGCGGAAGTTGGTTAAGGGCGAGAGGAACTGGCGGGCGAGGCTGGAGTGGCCGAACTGGATTTCTATCCCGTCAAAGCCCCCTTCCCGGGCATGGATAGCGCTTTTGGCGAAATAACGGGCCACTTCCTCGATATCCTCCGGCTCCATCTCTTTCGGGGTCTCCCGGAAAAGGACGTCGGGGATCGGGCTCGGCGCCCAGACCGGCAGGCGGGAAATGGCTCCGTCGCACTGCTGGCCGTTGTGGTTGAGCTGGGCGAAGATGTTGGCGTCGAACTGGTGGACGTAGTCGGTGATCTTTTTAAAGCCCGGGATCACCTCGGCGTGGTAGACGTCGATCAGCTTCTCGTAGGCCATGTCCGTAGGGTGAACGCTCATCTCTTCGGTGATGATGAGGCCGGCGCCCCCCTTGGCCCGCTCTCCCCAGTAGTACATCTGGCGTTCGCTCGGGAGGCAGTTCACCGCGAAGTTGGTCAAATGAGGCTGGAAAGAAATACGGTTCTTCACTTCGACCGTGCCTATCTTGAGGGGTGAGAAGAGATTCGGGAACATCATGGTGGTGGCTCCTAAAGGATTTTATTGATTTCCGGCGTAGGGGCGCCGCGTGCTGCGCCCCTACATTTTCGATTCAAGCGGCAACCGCCGTTCGGTTGGCGTCGGCAATGGATGTCACGCAGCGCTCGAGACACTCGGGATCTCCGCCGTTGATGTCGTTTTTCAGGTGCCAGGCCACGGCAGGACAACCGCCATGACACTGGTCGAAGCGCTGGCACTCCTCGCAGGAATGAATCCGCAGTGAGCGGAATGAGTCATAGATTTCCGAACTGTCCCAGATTTCCTGAAAGGTATTGTCGCGGAGAGAGCCTGCCTTGAACCGGTCAGTCTGGAGAAAGGCGCAGGGGTACATGTTGCCGGTGGGGCCGACGCAGCAGGTAAGCTTGGCGGCTCCGCAGAGGTTGAGTCCAAGGCCCTGGCGTTCCTGACTGGTTAGTGAGAAGAAGCTGTCGCCGGTCCGCACATCGCCGCTTTTTGCCAGCCAGTCGGAAAAAGCCAGGAGCTGGGCAGGGGTTGGCCGGAGATTTTCCCAGTTGTCCGCGCCGCGCCCTGAAGGACGGAAGCGGCTGACTCGGAGAGATACGCCGAGGGAGCGGGCCAGGTCGTGCATGGCCGGGATCTCGCCGGCATTCTGGGCGGTCAGGACCGTATTTATGCTGGTGGGGATGGAGGTGGTCGCCAGGAGCTTGACCGCTTCGATCACCCTGTTGAATACGCCGTTCCCCCGGATGGCGTCACATGTTTCCTGACAAGCGCCGTCCAGACTGACTTGAATGGCCACCAACCGGCTCGCTGACAGCCGTGCTACCCGCTCCGGTCCGATCAGGGTGCCGTTTGTGGAGATGCAGGTCATGATCCCCCTTGCATGGCAGGCGGCCAGGATCTGCTCGAAATCGGGGCGGAGGAAAGGCTCACCGCCGCCGAAATTTACCTGGAAGACACCGGCAGTGTGCAACTGCTCTACCAGGTCGAGCGCTTCGGCCGTGGAGAGTTCGCCGGCGGCGGGCTCTCCTGAAGACGAAAGGCAGTGGCTGCAGCGGAGGTTGCAGGCCAGCGATACTTCCCAGGTCAGGTTTACCGGGGCGGAGAGCCCCATTTCAACATATCGATTGCTCACAGAGGAATCCTTTTTCTAATAGTTGCGCTACGAACTTCTGTAATGCCTTCTTCTTCTGCTCCGTCAGTCCCTCGGGAAGTTCGTCCCTGCTCCGGACGGTTCCAAAGAAGTCGGCGGGGAGAAGGATGCCGGTTTCGGCAAAGAGGAGGCGCGGCCCCCTGTAGTCATAGAACAGGAGACCGAACCCCTCTTGCCGCACGCGGCAGGCGGGGTGCAGCTGTATGCCTGCCGCCGCCATCTCAGTACACCCCGCAGATGCCGTCGATTGCGAGCTCTTCAACCTGGATTTCCTCCAGGATTCGGGGCTCTTCATTGCATGTTTCGTTTGCCATTTTTTGAGTTTCCATGTTCTTCTCCTTTTCTTGTTCTTATTGTGCACCTAGTTTAGGATGCTACTGTTTGATATCTATTATGCAACGCCAATGCCAAACAATAAAACAATGATTTATGCCTGATTTGCCTAGATCCGCCTGATTCTTAAATACCATGTGAATGTTAAAGTGTGGAGAAAAAGGACATTGGGCACTAAACCATCGCATCAATGCTCGGCTTGTATTGTTGAATATTTCTACAATGGGTAATATATCTACATAAAAATTAAATCAATGTTTTGTTTTTTTGACTGTCCTGGTAATTGGGAATGGATTCTGCATTATTTGAACACGATTCGATTGTGAGCATATCCAAGACAAAGGGGAAGTGCCATGTATGAGAAGAACTCTCACTGCTCGTTCTGCGGCAGCAGGTTTTCCGATACGGGTCTCTGGCCACGCACATGCAAAGTCTGCGGCAACACGACCTATGTAAACCCCATTCCGGTTGCCGTTGTTCTATTGCCGGTGGATACAGGGATCATCGTCATTCGGAGAAATACTGAACCACAGAAAGGAACTCTCACCCTCCCGGGCGGCTATATCGATGTCGGCGAAACGTGGCAGGAGGCGGGGAGGCGGGAACTGCTCGAAGAAACCGGCATCGACACTGACAGCAGAGAACTCAGGCTCTACAACGTGATGAACGGCCTGGACGGGACCCTGGTGGTATTCGGCCTGGCGGCGCCACAACCCCGAAGCTGTCTGCGTCCGTTCACCTCGGCGGAAACCCAGGAGGTGGTCCTCATCGACCGGCCGCTCGAACTCGGCTTTACGATGCATACTCGCATGGTGGAGCGGTATTTCGCCGAGAAG
>JBGPCQ010000116.1:0-9523 GCA_041481895.1 Geobacteraceae bacterium
AGCTGGAGATTATCCGGGCGGCGAATGAAAAGATCATCGGCCAGTTCAAGCATTGCCGGCAGTGCCGGGCCGACGCCGTCGGTCTGATCGGGCAGGATGTCCAATTCGCCGAGGCAGGCTGCGCGATAAAGAAGTGACAAAATGTTGATGAACTCGCAAAAAAATATCCCCCCTCCCTTGACGGGAGGGGGGAGGGGACTTTTTTAAGAATTTGCGCTAGCATCAATGTTGGAAGATCCCATGCAAATTGACCGGTTCAGACATGAAGATATCGAACCCTTTCTGGCGCTCGCCGCCTCGGAAGGATGGGTCTGCGACCGGTGGGAGTTCGAGTTCCTTCTGGCACAGTTTCCCTCGGGGTGCCTGACGGCCCGCTGGGAGGGGAAACTGGTCGGCTGCGTAACATCGATTAAATATGACACAAGCGGCTGGATCGGCAATCTCATCGTCAGCAGGGAATACCGGGGGCAGGGGGTCGGCAGCGCCCTTATGGAAAGGGCTCTGGAGGCGCTGGACAAGGCAGGGGCGGCAACCGTCTGGCTGACCGCATCGAAACAGGGAAAACCGATCTACGAACGTCTCGGCTTTATGGTGGTCGATGTCATCAACCGCTGGGTCGGGCAGGGGATATGGGGCGTGTCAACGGAGCCTGCGGCCGTTTCCCGCGATGCACTCCTGGCTATAGACACTGCCGGGTGGGGTGACAGCCGGGATAGTATCATCGATGCGGCTGTCCGGCGAGGCAGGATATACCATGCCGGTGAGTCATTTCTCGTCAGCCAGTCCTGCTCCGGCGGCATGCAGCTCGGGCCCTGGGGAGGACTCGACCGCCGCGCCTCTACCCTGCTGGATGATGCCCTGCTGGAGGCTGGAAAAGGGGTAAAGGTGCTGCTGGACGTTCCGATCAGGAATACGGAACAGACAGCCCTCCTTATGGGGAAGGGATTCTCCATCCGGGGGAGCACCCTCCTTATGTACAGGGGGACCCTGCCTGCCTACGCTCCGGAATCAATTTACGCCCTAGCCAGCATGGGGAGCATGGGGTGATTCCTGCCGTCTTACCATAACCGAAGCGCCGGTGTGACCGGTTAAAGGGTGATTCGGGCCCTCCAGTCCATTGCCATCAGCATTCCAAGAATAATGATCGAATAATAATAATTAATAATTTTTACAAAAAAAGTATTTATAGAGTATAAATGTGGGTAAAAATTCGTCACTATGGAATTTGACCACACTGCTTTTTGGATTAAAATAGAACAATGCCCTTTCCGGTGGCGAATTTGTGTCGGTTATCCACCGTTCATGTGTGGTATGTATCGGGCTCACCAGCTATAAATCCCAGATATAGAAGCACTTTAGGATGGTGGAGGGAAGCGGCACATTTTAATTAAGTGATTATAAGGAATTGGCGCAGGATTTGCTTCAACTTATGAAAAACATTCAGGATGAAATAATTTTTCGATTAAGCAGTGGAATTGATATTTACGTAAACGTTAGATATATTTACGCACCAATTCCAGCGAAGAAAGGAATTCCATGCGCATAGTCGCGTGTATCAAGCAGGTACCGGATACGACGCAGGTCCAGATTGACCCGGTAACAAACACCCTGGTGCGGGAAGGTATTCCGTTCATCGTCAACCCCTACGACACCCACGCAATCGAGGAGAGCCTGCGTCTGAAGGACCGCTTCGGTTTCCGGGTTACGGCCATCTCCATGGGGCCTCCCAATGCCGAAGCCACCCTGAGAAAAGCCCTCGCCCTGGGGGTTGACGATGCGATCCTTTTGTCCGACCGGGTATTCGGGGGCGCCGACACCCTTGCCACCAGCAAAGTTCTGGCCGCTGCGATCGGGCGGCTCAACGAAGAAGAAGAGGTCGGCCTGGTCATCTGCGGGAAACAGACCATTGACGGGGACACCGCTCAGGTCGGCCCGGGAATCGCCACGCGCCTGGGTTTCGCCCAGTTTACCCTGGTGGACCGGATCGAGCACCTTGACCTGCAGGCCAGAACAATCAGGGTGCGGCGCAAACTGGAAGGGAGGCATGAAATCGCCGAGGGACCGCTGCCGGCGATGTTGACCGTGGTCAGGGAACTGAACCGCCCCCGTTATCCTTCTGTCCCCATGCGCCTTAAATCTATTGACGCCGAGGTGCAGATCTGGAGCAACGAAACTCTGCAGCTCGATGTCAATGGTATCGGTCTGAAGGGGTCGCCCACCTGGGTGAGCAGGATATTCTCCCCCGAGCGGGAGAAGGGGGAGGTCATCGGTGACGGCGTGAACGATCCGGAAGGGGCGGCGCGGCTCCTCATCGACAGACTGCTGAGCAAGGATTTGCTGCCCATCTAGGGCGGAAGCGCGGAAGCGCGGAAGGAAAGGCTCTGAAAGCTTTTAACTTCCGTTCTTCCGCGCTTCCGAACAAATTTTTCCGAAGGAAAAATTATGACTGAAGCGAATAAACCGCCCAAGAAACCGCGCGGCAAGGCGTGCCTGCTGGCAGGCAAGTGCATAGCCTGCGGCGCCCGCTGCCAGAGCGTCTGTCCGACCGATGCCATCGAGATGAACGAGGCGGGCGAGCCGATCATCCTCCTGGATAAATGCATCGGTTGCGTCAAGTGCGTCAAGGTCTGCCCGGTCCAGGCCCTCGAGATGTTCTTCACTCCCGAGGAACAGAAGATCCTGGATGAGCTTGCCGGTACGCCGAAAGCAGCGACTGTCGAGGAAGTGGACGAGGAACTGGCCCACCTCTCCGCCTACCGTGGCGTCTGGGTTTTCGTCGAACAGACTGAAGGGGAACCGCACAAGGTTTCCTGGGAGCTTCTCGGAAAAGGGAGGGAGCTCGCAACCGCACTCGACGTTGAACTCGCCGCCGTGGTCATAGGTCATGGCGTAGAACACCTCTGCAGTGAGGCATTCGCCTACGGCGCCGACAAGGCTTATCTCATCGACGCCCCGGTCTTCAGATATTACCGGACTGAGACCTACCTGAAGGGGTTCAGCCGCCTGGTGGAAACGTACAAGCCCGAGGTCATCCTCATGGGGGCGACCGGCATGGGGAGAGACCTCGCCGGTGCTGTTGCGACGGTGCTCAAGACCGGCCTTACCGCTGACTGCACCGGCCTCCACATTGACGACAAACGCAACCTCATGCAGACACGGCCTGCCTTCGGCGGCAACATTATGGCCACCATCATGTGCGACAAATATCGTCCCCAGATGGCGACCGTCCGTCCCCGGGTGATGGTCATGGCCGAACATGATCCGACCCGCACCGGCGCAGTGGTCCGGGAGAATTGCCCTATAGACGAGAAGGATATCTTCACCAGGGTCATTGAGATCATCAGCGACAAAAACGCCAAGAATCAGGTGGACGTCGCCGCCGCCGAGTTCATCGTCTCCGGCGGTCGGGGGATGATGGGGCCCGAAAACTTCGCGATGCTCCAGGACCTGGCCGACGAGCTCGGGGGGGTGGTCGGATCGTCGCGCTCCGCAGTGGACGCAGGCTGGATGCCTCCCGAGCGCCAGGTGGGGCAGACCGGCAAGACCGTCCGGCCCAAGATCTACATCGCCTGCGGCATCTCCGGCGCCATCCAGCACCTGGTGGGGATGCAGGATTCGGACACGATCATCGCCATCAACCGGGACAAGGACGCGCCTATTTTTGAAGTCGCCACCTACGGTCTGGTCGGCGATCTCTTCCAGATTGTCCCGGCCATCACGAGACGAATCCGGGAACTGAAACAACAAAAAGCCGGATAACCCACCACTGAGGCACGGAGGCACGGAGAGAATCAAGACCAGAATTGTTTGCCGCCAAGACACCAATAAACCTGAAAATATTTATTAGATTTGAAATTTTATAAACGATTTTGACTTTTTTAGTGTCTTGCTGTCCAGGTGGTAAAATGCTTTTCTCCGTGCCTCCGTGTCTCCGTGGTGAAGAAAAAGAGGTTTTACATGCCCCCCAATTCAGCCATCTTCACGCCGCTCCTCATTGCCTCGCTCGTCTGGTTTGCCGTGAGCTGTTACCGGCGCTTTTCCCTGGTCACCCTCGGCAAGCCGGAAGACCGCTTCAATGCTCCCGGTGCGAGACTCACGGAGATGCTCCTCTACGCCTTCGGCCAGCTGCGGGTGGTCAAGAAGCCCTTCGGCGTCAATCATTTCGTCATCTTCTGGTCGTTCCTCATCCTGCTCCTGGCCAACGGTGAGTTCCTGGTCCGGGGGGTATTCCCGGAGCTGCGCCTGGCGCTTCTGCCCGCTCCCCTCTACCACGGGCTCCTTATCGCCTTCGACCTGGTCTCGCTTCTGACCCTGGCCAGCATCGCCCTGGCTTTTGCCCGGCGGCTCTTCTTCGCCCCTCCGTACATGGAGACGAACTACGTCAAGCCCCGCAGCTTCGAGGCTTTCCTGATCCTCACCTTCATCGGGCTTCTCATGCTTGCCTACTTCGGCCTGCACGCCGCCGAGATCGCCCTGGGTGAGGAGCCGGCCGCCGCCTTCATGCCGGTTTCGTCGTTTGTGGCCGGTCTCATCGCCCCTTTCAACAGTTCAACGATTCAACTCCTCAACGGGATTTCCTGGTGGGTCCATGCCATAGTCCTCCTGCTCTTCATGACGTACCTCCCCCACAGCAAGCACATGCACATCCTGACCGCCATCCCCAACTGCTTTTTCGCAAGCCTTGCCAGGCCTAACACCCAGCCGCGGGAAGAATTCGCCCCGGGCAACAGCTACGGTGTCGGCGAGATCACTCAATTTACCTGGAAGGACCTGTTCGATTCCTATTCCTGCACCGAGTGCGGCCGCTGCCAGAACGCCTGCCCGGCCACTTCAACCGGCAAGTCGCTCAATCCGCGCCAGGTTGTACATGCCATAAAGACCAACCTGCTGATCAACGGCCCGCTTCTCCGCAAGGGAGAAAAGCCGGTCGTTCCCCTCATCGATGGCGAAGGGGAGGGGAGCAACACGGAAGATACCATCTGGGGGTGCACCACCTGCGGCGCCTGCATGGAGGCATGCCCGGTCTTCATCGAACAGATGCCCAAGATCGTGCAGATGCGCCGGCACCTGGTGGAGATGGAGGCGAAATTCCCGGAGGAGCTGCTGAACCTGTTCGAGAACATGGAGAACCGGTCTAACCCCTGGGGGATAGCTCCTTCGGAGCGGACCAAGTGGAGCTCCACCCTCGATATCAAGCCGTTTAACAAAGATGAGACCGAATATCTTTTTTTCATCGGCTGCTCCGGCGCGTTCGATTCCCGGCAGAAGCATGTCACCGTTGCCATGGCGACCATTCTGGACGCCGCCGGCGTTTCCTGGGGGATTCTCGGCAAGGAGGAGCTCTGCTGCGGGGAAAGCCTGAGAAGGCTCGGCAATGAGTACGTTTTTGACAAGATAGCCAGAGAAAATGCCCGCATGTTCAGCGAGAAGGGGGTGAAAAAGGTCATAGCCCAGTGCCCCCACTGCTTCTCGGTCCTGAAGAACGACTACCGCCAGTACGGCCTGGAGCTGGAGGTGATCCACCACTCCGAGCTCATAGGCGAACTCCTGGCAGACGGCCGGCTGAAACTCCCCCGGATGGTGACCGACCTCGGGAAAATCGTGTTCCACGATTCCTGCTACCTGGGACGGCACAACGGTGTCTACGCCGCGCCGCGGGAAGTGCTCGCGGCGGCCACCGGGGCAGCTCCCGTCGAGATGGAGCGGAACCGCGAGAACGGCTTCTGCTGCGGCGGCGGGGGAGGCAGGATGTGGATGGAGGAATTCGAGGGGACCCGGATCAACCGGGACCGGGTGGAGGAAGCCCTGCGGCAGAATGCCGACACGGTCTGCGTGGCCTGCCCCTACTGCTTGACCATGTTCGAGGACGGCCTCAAGGACTTGCACGCCGGCGAGACCAGGGTCAGGGACATCGCCGAGGTGGTGGCCGAGGGGATGCGGGTGTTGTAAGGCCGTTCTAATTGGTCAATCTTCAGCTAGTCTTGAATCAAGACCTCGAACCGCCCGCTCCCTTCGGTCGCTCAAGACGCAAAGGACGCAAGGGAAAGACAAGGTTCTTTTAAGGGGTTAAACCCTTTCGTTTCAGGTTTTCTTCGCGCCTGCGCGCTGAAGCGCTATGGCGCACAAGCGCGTTCTTTGCGTGCTTTGCGGTTAGAAAGGTTTTCGGGGCAGGCTGGAATCAGCACTTATCGACTAAAGATTTGAAAGCCGGGAAACCATGTGGGTTCCCGGTTTTTTTGCGCCCGATTTCGAGAAACATTCCCCTTTTTTGCAAATCTGCAAAAAATCTCTGGCATTTTTAAACACATTTTAATACTATTCCCCCATGCACCGCTACCTGTTCCGTTTCATGAACAAGCTGAAGCTCCGCTGGAAGATGCTCGTCGTGGTCCTTCCCCTGGTGGTCCTCCCGATTTTCGTCGTCGGCGGGGTAATCGGCTATATTTCCTACCGTCAGGCCTACCTGGGGATCACCCAGACCAGCAAGGACGACCTGGAGCACATGACGAGCTTCACCCTCGACCTCCTCAACTCCCACTATCAGCAGTTCCAGGTCTACAAGCACGACAAGGCGCAAAGCTTCCACATGCAGCTGGCGACCCTCACGAACCTTTCCTATAATATCGTCGAGTCACAGAACCGTGAGTACAAAAGCGGCAAGATCGACCTGGCCACGGCGAAAAGCGAGGCGCGCAACGCCCTGAGAAAAGTCAACGTCGGGGAGACCGGCTATATCTATGCCATGACCAGCAAAGGGGACCTCACGGTCCATATCGCCCGCGAAGGGGAGAACGTCGCCAACGAGAAGGATGAGAACGGCAGGTACTTCATCCGGGAGATGTGCGAGAAGGCGGTTAAGGCGAAGCCGGGCGAGGTGCTCTACATCATCTATCCCTGGCGCAATGCGATTCTGGGGGACAAATACCCCCGGAACAAGGTGGTGGCCTACCGCTATTTCAGGGAGTGGGACTGGATTGTCGCCGCCGGCGGCTATCTGGAGGAGACCTACGAGGATGACAACTTCGAGAAAAATGCATTCGCCGAGCTGAAGGAGAAGATCAAGAGCAAGAAGGTGGCACAGACCGGCTATATCTACTGCATGGACAGCAAGGGGAATCTGACCATCCATCCTTCCAGCGAGGGGAAGAACATCTTCGATGCAAAGGATTCGAGCGGCTTTCAATTCATCCGGGAGATGTGCGAAAAGAAGAAGGGGTGGATCCGCTACCCGTGGAAAAACCCGGGTGACACGTCGCCGCGGATGAAGATCGTACGCTACGAGTATTTCCAGCCCTGGGACTGGATCGTGGCGGTCGGCTCCTACGAGGACGAATTCTACCATGAGGCCAACGAGATCAAGGGGCGCATCCTGGAGAGCATGGTGGTGCTGACCATCTTCGTCTGCATCGTTGCAATCATCCTCGTATTTCTTGCTTCCAAGGTCCTCACCGATCCGATCAACCATATGCTGGAGGTAATCCGCAGGGTCAAGAAGGGGAGGCTGGAAGAGCAGATGGAGGTGGATACCGCGGACGAGCTGGGCGAGCTGGCGGGCGCCTTCAACCGGATGACCCAGATCATCAGGAACAACAAGGAGATTGAGGCGAACCTGGCGCAGCAGGGGAAGATGGCTTCCCTCGGGGTCCTTTCTTCGGGAGTGGCCCACGAGATCAACAACCCGCTCGGGGTAATCCTCGGCTATGCCAGCTACATCGAGGGGAAGATTTCTCCCGATGACCCCAACTACAACTACATCCACGAGATCAAGCGGGAAAGCAAGCGCTGCAAGAAGATTGTCCAGGACCTCCTCTCCTACGCCCGGACCCCGCAGCCGACCCTGGAAGAAACCGACGTCAATGCCCTCCTCGAGCAGATCGTCGATTTTGCCGCCAACCACACCGACATGCACCACGTGTCCGTGCTCAAGGAACTGGCGCCGGGGCTGCCGCGAATCATGGTGGACGGGGACCAGATGCGCCAGGTGGCGATCAACCTGATCCTCAACGCCGGTGCGGCCATGAGCCAGGGAGGGAAGCTGGTAGTGAGCACGTCGCTGGATGACGAGGGGTATGTCAACATAAGGTTTGCCGACGACGGCGCCGGGATACCGGCTGATAACCTGGAGAAGATCTTCGAGCCGTTCTTTACCACCAAGGCGAAGGGGACCGGCCTCGGCCTCGCCATCACCCGCCAGATCGTGGAGCAGCACCATGGCAAGATCGCGATCGAGAGCGAGATGGGGAAGGGGACGACGGTGATCATCCGGCTGCCGAAGGACATCGATGAATTGTCGGGTTTTGATCTGCGCGATGTCAAGAACCCGCCGGTTTCAATGAGCGCTGAAGAGGTTATCGATAAGGTTTTGTGAAGCGGGTAACCAACGGGTTGCACCTGCACTAAAAACCCGGCAGGTGAACCCTCAAGCCGTTGAGCAGAGGAATAGAAGATAGTGGGGTCAGAGGAGTGAAGGGCTGACCCTTTAATGCTCATGATGAAAAGAAAGCGTAATCATGACTGGGCATCGCAAATGGTCGTCGGAGTAGCCTGGTACAGGCCGGAACAGTGGGAAAGACTCCTGGAAATTTCCGCCGCCAGCACTAACCCCCCTTTGAAAAAGGGGGGTGGCGAAGCCGGGGGGATTTGCCTCTGACAGTCTGGACGAAATCCCCCCTGCCCCCCCCTTTGCCAAAGGGGGGAACACCACGAACCCCCTTTGCCGTCGAAGGGGCAATTTGAGGTCCTCATGCTCCTCTACGGCAGAAACCTGCAAGAACCGGCACGCGCACTGCGCAAGGAGATGACAGATGCCGAAAAGCGCCTCTGGTCCAGTCTCCGCAAAAAGCAGGTTCTTGGTGTTCAATTCTACCGGCAGAAACCGATTGGTCCGTATATCGTCGATTTCTACGCGCCGGCCGTGAAATTGGTGATAGAGGTTGATGGATGTCAGCATCTCGAGGATGAACACAAAATACGTGACAGGGAACGCGATGCGGTTTTTGCTGAGATGGGGCTTTTGGTAGTGAGATTTGACAATTTACAGGTGTTGCGGGAGACAGATGCGGTGATGGCGGAAATTTTTCGGCTCTGCATCGGAGGCTAAATCCCCCCCAGTCCTTTAGGCCCGTCGTTGGGTCCCCTTTGCCAAAGGGGGGAGACACCAGGAACCCCCTTTGAAAAAAGGAGTAAACACAACTAACCCCCCTTTGAAAAAGGGGGGTGGCGAAGCCGGGGGGATTTGCTTCAGACAGCTGAGACTAAATCCCCCCTAACCCCCCTTTGTCAAAGGGGGGAATTAAACTCAGACCCCCTTTGTCAAAGAGGGGAAGATATATATTTTATTCACGAGGTTTACAACGTGTCCGACAAAAAGAGAATCATGCTGATCGACAACGAGGAAGGGCTCTGCCGGATGATGGAGGCGGTGCTGCTGGACAACGGCTATGCTGTGAAGGCCTATACGCGGTCATTTACGGCGGTGGATGATTTCAAGCCGGGGGAGTGGGACCTGGTGGTGACCGACATC
>JBGPCQ010000117.1:0-9372 GCA_041481895.1 Geobacteraceae bacterium
CCACGCCTCCGCGCACTCCCTCGACAGCCTTGCCTGGACGAAAAATCGACGTCCCTTAGGTTTTAATCTTTTACCACCAACCGGCTTCGGAAAATGCTCCAGCTGCAAGGCGCGCGAGGACCGGGATGCGAGGCGTAGCAACGCTACGTTGAGCGTCACGGCCCGCAGTTCAACGCCGCAGATGGACATTTGCCGGAGCCGTAAAAGGACGACAATGGATAAGGATTTGATACTTCTCGGCCACGGCTCAGGCGGCAAACTTTCCCACCAGCTGCTCGACGACCTCATCATCCCCACTCTGTCCGGTATCGCAGTCGCCGGGCAGAACGACGCCGCTTTGTTCAATCACAACGGACAGCGGCTCGCCTTCACCACCGATTCCTACGTGGTGGACCCGATCTTCTTTCCCGGCGGAAACATCGGCGACCTGGCCGTGAACGGCACGGTCAACGATCTGGCCATGATGGGGGCGCGCCCCTTGTACATGAGCGTCGGCCTCATCATGGAAGAGGGTTTCAGCAGGGACGAGCTTGGCAAAATCCTAGGCTCCATGCGCGCGGCCGCGGACATGGCGGGGATCGCCATTGTCACCGGTGACACCAAGGTGGTCCCCCGGGGGAAGGCCGACCGGATCTTCATCAATACCTCGGGGGTGGGGGTGCTGGAGCATGACCTGTGCATCAGCGGCGCCGGCGCGCGGCCGGGGGACACAATAATCGTGAGCGGCACCATCGGGGACCATGGCGTAGCGGTCCTGGCCGCCCGGGAGGGGCTGGAGCTGGAGAGTGACATCAGGAGCGACTCTGCCGCCCTCAACGGCCTCGTGGCCGAACTCCTCAAGGAGGGGGAGGCGATCCATGTGTTGCGTGATCCGACCCGGGGCGGAGTCGCCACCACCCTGAAGGAGATAGCCCTGCAGTCGCAGGTCGGCATCACTCTGCGGGAAAAGTCTCTGCCGCTCAACGGGGCGGTAAGGGGAGTATGCGCCATTCTCGGCCTCGACCCGCTCTACGTGGCAAACGAAGGGAAGCTTTTGGCGGTTGTTGCGCCGCAGGCAGCGGAACGTGTGCTGGAGCGGATGCGGAATCATCCCTTCGGCAGTTATGCCGCCATCATTGGCGAAGTTACCGCCGATTTCACCGGCCGGGTGCAGATGGAGACAGTGGTCGGAGGAATGAGGGGGGTGGAGATGCTGGCGGGGGAACAACTGCCGCGCATCTGTTAGAAACGCGGCTGTTCCGCAATCCCGGTGGTGGGCTGCGGATTTGGTTGTGCGGCGTAGCGTTTAGGGTAGCTACAATTTCCCGGATGACAGGAGTTCATTATGAAGATCGGAAAAATCCGTATGGTGCTGACCTCACTCTCCTTTTGCTGTATCGCATCGTCCGGCATGGCGGCCGAGGGGGGTGGCGCCGCTCGCTCCGCCGTTACCCCCCAGGTGCAGGATCTGCAGGAGAAAATGCTCAACGACCAAGGAATCGTGGCCATGATCAAGCTTCTCCAGGATGATCCGGAGATCCAGGCGCTGCTCAGCGATCCGAAGGTGCTGGAGGCGGCCCAGGCGGGGGATCTCGGCGCCCTGCTGCAGAACCCCCGCTTCATGCGTGCACTGAACAATCCTCGGGTGAAGGAGATCGAGAAACGTCTCGAGAATCGGGAGGGTGGAGAGGCGAAGTGAAAGATCGCTTTTTGTCAGTCCAAAACGCCATTACCGGCGAGGAGGTTCTGGCGCCGAAGGATATTCAAAGATATCAACAGCGGCATCTCCCGGTTTGAGCGCAGTTGATAAGTTTAAGAATTTCAATGAAGTTAATTGCATTCTTTACTAAAACATAGTACATAATCAAAAATTGTTTTAACAGGGTGGATCTTTATCAGGAAGCTTCATAACTTTTCCCGGAGGAGGGACACATGAAGAAAACGCTGATCATGACACTGCTGTTGGGTATGGCCGCCACACAGGCATCTGCTGCCGATGTCATCAAGATTGCGATTACCGGTCCGTTTACCGGGGGATCGGCCCCCATGGGCGCATCCATGCGTGATGGAGCCAAGCTGGCCATTGCCGAAATCAATGCCGCGGGGGGGGTAAAAATCGGCGCCAAGATGATGAAATTCGACGTGACCGAACGAGACGACGAAGCCAAGAACGAGCGGGGCGCCCTCATCGCCCAGGAGCTTGCCTCCATGAAAGACCTGTCCGGTATTATCGGCTCGGTTAATACCGGCGTGGTTCTCGCCGGCGATAAGCATTTCCAGGAAAAGGGGATCACCAAAATCATCACCCCGGCAGCCGGCTCCGCTTCCATGACCCAATGGAGCAAGGCGGGAGTCAAGGATCTGTCGATCTTCCGCTTCGCCGCCCACGACGGCATCCAGGCGGCGATGGTAGTGGAGGAGGCGATCAACCGGAAACTCTTCAAGGTGGCCCTGTTCTACGATTCCACCAATTACGGCGTTTCCGGCCGCGATGACATGCTGAACCAGATCAAGAAGCAGGGGAACAAGCTCCAGATAGTCGCCACCGAAAAGTTCAACATCGGCGACAAGGACATGACCGCCCAACTGCTGCGGGCGAAAAACGCCGGCGCCCAGTCGATCCTGATCTGGGGGATCGGCCCCGAACTGGCCGCCATCGCCAACGGGATGGCGAAGATCGGCATAAAGGTGCCGCTTATCGGCGGCTGGCCACTCTCCATGTCCAACTTCCTCGACAATGCCGGGAAGAACGGCAACGGCACCCTGATGCCCCAGACTTTCATCGAGGAACCGATCACCCCCAAGGCGAAGGCGTTCATCCAGGGATATCACAAGGCTTACAAGGTGAGCCGGATTGCGTCGCCGGTCTCGGCCGCCCAGGGGTATGACGCAGTCTACATCTTCGCCGCCGCTGTGAAACAGGCGCAGAGCACCGATACCCACAAGATCAAGGAAGCGCTGGAGGATTTGAAGGAGCCGGTGAAAGGGGTCATCGCCACCTGGCAGAAACCCTTCAGCACCTGGGACCCGGCAAATGAGGACACCCACGAGGCTTTCCGCCGCGACCAGGTCGTAATGGGGATGGTCAAGGACGGGCATGTCGTCTTCGCCAACGATGCCGACCGGCAGCGCCTTATCAAGAGCGCCACGGCGGTCAAGGGGAAGAAAGCCAAATGATGACTCCCGCGCCGCCGAGTATTTCCAAATGGAGTGCCCAGGCAGGGAGCGGAACGGAACCATGAACGAAAGCGTTGTCGCCCAGATGGTGGTGAGCGGGGCGTTGATGGGGCTGGTCTACGCCCTCATCGCCTACGGCTTCCAGCTCACCTTTGCAACCAGCAAGAGCATCAACTTCGGCCAGGGTGAGCTGGTAATGGTTTCGGCCTTTATCTGCCTCACCTTTACGAATCTGGGGCTCCCCTACGGGATCATGGTGCCGCTCGGCCTCCTCTGCGGCTCTCTCCTGGGGCTGTTCGTCGAACGGGCCGGCGTCCGCCTTGCCCTTGAGCAGAAGAGCGAAGGGTGGATACTCCTCACCATCATTATCGGCCTGCTCTTCTTTTCAGTTTCGGAAAACATCTGGGGGAGGGACGACCGTCCCTTCCCCACGCCGATCCCTTCTGACGCCATCCAGCTCTTCGGCATCAGCGTGACGCCGGTGGAAATTTCCGTCGCCGCCGGCGTTTTCTTCATCATGGGAATAATCGAGCTGTTCAAGCGGAAAACCCTGCTCGGCAAGGCCTTCGAAGCGGTATCGGCAGATCGCGACGCCGCAGAATTGATGGGGATCTCCGCCACCCGCACCGTAACGCTCTCCTACGCCCTCTCCGGGATGGTGGCGGCCCTGGCGGGAATCCTGGTCGCGCCCATCACCACGGTCGGGCCGACCATGGCATCCGCCCTTGTGCTCAAAGCCTTTTCCGTGGCTGTGGTGGCGGGGCTCGATTCCGGATTCGGTGTTGTCGTGATCGGGCTGTTTCTCGGAGCTCTGGAAAGCCTGACCAGCTACTATGTGGGAAGCGGCTGGCGGGAGGCTCCCGGTTTGATTCTGCTCATCCTTGCCCTTGCCGTACGCCCCACCGGGGTCTTCGGCAAAGCGCTCATCAGAAAGGTTTGAGGAGTTGAACAGATGTTGAAGAGGCTGGTTCTCATCCTCGGCGCAGAGGCCCTGTTACTGGTGGTGCTGGCTGCGATCCCCATGGCGGTGAACAACTCCTTTGTCCTGGGGCTCTTGACCCTGTTGACGATCTACGGGATACTCCTCATCGGTCTGGACATCACCGTCGGCTACCTGGGACAGATCAACCTTGCCCAGGCCGCTTTTCTCGGCCTGGGCGCCTATACAGCCGCACTTGCCGTCACCCGGTTCGGCTGCGGCATGCTCACGGCGCTGCTGGCTGCCGCAGCAGTGGGGTGCCTGTTCGGTGCGGCACTCTCCTTCCCTGCGCTCCGGTTGGAAGGGCCCCAATTCGCTCTCTCGACCCTCAGTTTCATGGCCCTCACCACAATTGCTCTCAATGAATGGGAGTCCCTGACCGGCGGCGCACAAGGCCTGCAGGTACCCCGCCCTCACCTGTTCGGTGTCGTGCTGGAGGCCAAGGGATTCTACTGGCTCTGCCTTCTCCTGCTTGTATGTGTCTGGATAGCGATGAGAAACCTCCTCTCCTCCCAGTGGGGGAGGGCTTTTGAGGCGCTGCGCGACAGCCCCATAGCCACTGACGCCATGGGGATCGGCACTCTCCGCAACAAGGCGGCTGCCTTCACCCTCGGCTCCGGCCTCGGCGGCCTGGCCGGCGGCCTCTATGCCTTCAACTTCCAGTACCTGCAGCCCCAGGTGTTCGTCTATGACTTGATGATCATCCTCCTCCTCGGTGTGGTCCTCGGGGGGAGGAAAAGCCTCTGGGGGGCCTTCGTTGGAGCAACCATCATCGTTCTGCTCCCCAACCTCCTCTCCAACCGTCTCCTGTTCCAGGTATTTTCAGGGATCGGCTTTCTTCTGGCACTGGCAGCGGGAGTCCGCGGCCTCGTCAGAAAGAGCACCAGACCATTCCAGGCGGTGGCGCCGGTAGTCGCCATGGGGATGCTTGTCGTCGGCGGGATTTTCACTGCCAATACCGAGGACTGGCGAAAGGCGATCTTTGCCCTGATGCTGTTCGCCGTTATGGTCGGACTGCCGGAGGGGCTGATGGGATTTGCCGCCAGGTTCCTGACGCGGCTGTTCCGCATCGCCCCCCCAGCGCTCCCGGAACCGGCAGCGCTGGATGCGGTGCTTGTGAAAAAAGAGACCGATGACCGGCCGTTGCTCGAACTGCTGGAGCTGAAACACTATTTCGGAGGAGTCAGGGCTGTCGACGGAGTAACGCTCACGGTCCGTTCCGGCCGGATTCATGGCCTGATCGGCCCCAACGGCTCGGGCAAGAGCACGCTGGTCAATGTCATTTCCGGGCTCTACGCCCCGACTTCGGGGGAAATCCTGCTGCATGGCAAACCCCTGGTGAAAGGGAGCCTGTTCAAAGTGGCCCTTCGGGGGCTTTCGCGCACTTTTCAGAACCTGCAGCTCTTCAGCGAATTGACTGCCCTGGATAATGTCATGGTGGCGATGAAGGAGATCTACCGGAGCCCGCTACCCCTGGTGCTGCTCGGCCTCACACGGGGTAACGAAAGGCGCGCCCGGGCCGAATCCCTGGCCCTCTTGGAAATGGTGGGGCTTAAGGGAGAGAGCCGCGTTCCCGCCAAGGACCTCCCGTACGGTGCACAGCGTTTTCTTGAGATCGCCCGGGCTCTGGCACGACGTCCCGACCTGCTGATTCTGGACGAACCTGCCGCGGGTCTTGCCCAGCCGGACGTTAACAGGCTGCTGGAAATTATCCGGCGTATCCATGAGCGGGGCATCACCATCATCCTCATCGAACACCACATGGCTGTGGTAAGTGAACTCTGCGACATCGTAACCGTCCTCGATTACGGCAAGATCATCGCCGAAGGGAAACCTGACGAGATTAAACGCCATCCCAAGGTGATCGAGGCCTATCTTGGCGGCACCGTTGAACCGCTCGATCAGCAAAATTCCGGGCAGGGGAACGCCGTGCCGGTCCCGGCATGATGGGGCGGGAGAGCAGGACATGCTGACAGTCGACAATCTCTATGCAGGATACGGTGCAAGTGAGGTGCTCCTTGGAACCTCCCTGGCAGTAAAGCAGGGTACCGTGGTCGCTCTCATCGGCCCCAACGGCGCAGGAAAGACCACCACCATGCGCACCATCTCCGGTCTCTTGAAGCCGACCAGGGGAGAAGTCCGGATCGACGGCAGGAAGGTAGAGGGGATGGACGCCTCGCGGATAGCCAGGCTCGGCCTGGCCCATGCGCCGGAGGGACGCAAGGTGTTCGGCCCCCTCTCGGTCGAAGACAACCTGCTCCTTGGCGCATACAGCAGCCTGCCAAAGTTCTTCGGCTTCCGCGGCAAGGCGGCTCACGATCTGGACAGGATCTACGAACTCTTTCCGCGCCTGCGGGAACGGCGGCTCCAGTCTGCGGGGACCCTTTCCGGCGGAGAGCAGCAGATGCTCGCCATCGGCCGTGCGCTCATGGCCAATCCCAAGGTAATGTTGATGGATGAACCTTCCATGGGGCTTGCGCCGGTGATCGTCGAGGAGGTATTCGCCACAATCCGCCGTCTCAAGGAAGCGGGGATCACGCTCTTGCTGGTCGAGCAGATGGCCAAGAGGGCGCTGGAAGTGGCGGACTATGCCTATGTCATGGAACGGGGGAGAATCGTTGTCGAAGGCAAACCGGCAGAGTTGCAGAAGGACGAGAGGGTGCTGTCGGCTTACCTGGGTGACGTCGCCGCAGCGGGATGAAAGCAGGCGGATGCAACGTGTCGTTATACAAGCACACCATGCTTTTAGATCACCTCTTTAATCTACATTTTTTTCCAGGAGTCCATATCCGAAAACTTTGTACTTAACCAGCTTTTGCCTTGTTTTCTTGGAGGCTTTAAGCGTTCCGGCATTTATCCGCCTCAGAGCATCTTCTGTGATAGAAAGAAATGCTCTATAGTCATCTTGAGTAAATGCTTTATTAGCCGCGTCAATATACGCTCCAACCGTTTTGAAGTGATAGCTTTTTTGAGGGATAGCGGGCTTGGGCTCTGGTTGTAGCTTGATTTGTTTTGCAGGTTTTGTTGCAGGTGTTACTTCTGGTACTGTTGGTTGGGGAACAGGTCGGGTGGGTGGTGATACCGGATTTGGTTTATCCATCCGAGTGACTGGATTGTTGATTTTAGACGCTGGATTATTGATGTCTGTTGCCGGGTTATACATCTTGTCAGCCGGGTTCCTTATCTTGTCGGCCGGGTTATCTATCATATACATTGTTGCCGCTGCAGGTGCAGTCAGGCAAAGGACTACAGCAATTCCGGCAGCTAATCTTCTCAGGGGCATGGCAACCTCACAGGGGTGAAATTTTGTAGGGATTCTCTCCGGCAACAGCCAGTTCCCAACCGGCCTGCAGCTAATCTCGGTGTAGTTCTATCCATGCCTGCACCAGTCGCAACTGCTTACGGGGCAATTCTCCCGCTTATACCTCACCATCTTCAATGCTGATAGCAGCCTCAAACCTTGTCCATTGTAGCAAGTTTGCCGAGAAGTTTACGAGACTCATCCGACAGCTTGGTGATGTGCTCATCCGTGAGCAGATTGTGCCGACGGAGATGTGGCAGTATGAACCAGAGATTCGAGCGTCGCCAATCGTTAAAACAGTGGGCAACGATGCGGTCTGAAGCCTCGATATGCTTGTAAAGCTTCAAGTACTTCTCGTGTTCAGATCCGAATTCTGAACGGAGGATATCCACTGAGCTCTGATTGATTCTCCTGCAAAGATCGGACAGCAGTTCTGCCTCAATACTTCGAAGATACTGCCAGTCCTTTTCCGGGAGTGATCTTGTCATGATTCTTCCTCGTGTCTCCACCGAACATTATGTGCATCAAAAAGACGATACTTTTTCTTGGCGTCTAGCCATTCCTGGGTCTTATTACTCAAACGAAATCACTTGTCATGGGAACGGTGCCAGGGCGCGCTGGCGCAGTGAAACGAAGTCCAGTGCCGCCCATATGTTCGGCAAAGTTCCTAAGCTGCGCGCGAAAATGGATGAACTTCTTTGTCGAGCCTGTCTTCCAGAGCATCCATTGCCACCTCCATATCATAATGCGTCTGAAGATTAAGCCAGAATTGCGCCTCCATGTTGAAAAAGCGCCCAAGCCGGAGTGCCGTGTCGGCGGATATTGCGCGCCTGCCATGCACTATTTCATTGATGCGCCGTGGAGTAACGCCGATATCTTTGGCCAGCCGATACTGGCTGATCCCCATCGGCTCCAGGAATTCCGTCAACAGGATTTCGCCTGGGTGGATTGGAGGAAAATCACGTTTAGTCATAATGTCGCCTCTCAGTGGTAATCAACGATCTCTAAGTCGTAGGCGTCATTCCCTTGCCACACAAAGCAAATGCGCCACTGCTTGTTGATCCTGATGCTATGCTGCCCCTCCCTGTTGCCATGCAACGCCTCCAGATAATTGGAAGGAGGAATACGCAACGTTTCCAGGACGGTTGCAGCGTTAAGGATCTTTAGCTTTATTGCCGCAGACCGCTGAATGGCCTGCGGCAACTTGGCAGAAAATCGTCCATGAAAAAGCTTTTCGGTTTCCTTGTCCTTAAAGGACTTGATCATAGGGCTATGTTATCCCACTGGGATATTATCGTCAAGGGATATTATTGGGAGGAATGTAGGTTGACTGCCGAACGGTGTGGGAGATCACCTGACGGGTTTTTGGTCAGGTGCATCTTCCGTTTGTGCTGGTCTTATGGGTCATAAACTTCCTTGCGCAAATCAGTGCACATGAGGCAATCAGGCAAGGAATAGAGTATATGGCCATAAATATTAGGTCGAATGGCCCAAACTGCCCCCAATTCGTAATAAAAGCATAGCCTGACAAATAATTAGCGACATACAATAACGGAATCCATTTCCACGGAGATATTGTTCCAATCCAAGAAATGATTAGCCCAGCTATTGTTGAACAAACAATATAGAACGCCTCCCAAGAATGCTCCCACTGAACGGAGTATAAATAACTGCCTAAAATTCCGGCCAAAATGATCACAATAAGTTGCGATGTTTTTCGTAACTTAAATTCCATTTTTATCACCTAACGGCGAGGGGGCGCACCAGCGGAGCGAAGCGGAGACCGTGTGCCGCCGCCTGGTTGGATCTTCTTTAATAAATTTCGAGGTCAACCTTCTGATTATAATATTAAAAATTTAAATAGACTTCCATCGGCAAAGATCTCGTTTAACAGTTTTGTGAAACAATCATTGATTATAGATTCATTTGTTTCCGC
>JBGPCQ010000118.1:0-9365 GCA_041481895.1 Geobacteraceae bacterium
ATCGGCCACTTTCTGGATTTCAGCGCGACGGGAAAGGGGGCTTTTCGCATCCACGTAATCGCCATTGAGTCGTACCCCCTCCACATAACAGGCCACCGCCTCTTCAAGAGCACCCATCCTGTGCTGGATCTCCCCTTTAAGAATACTGCCGTGGGCCTCCTGCGGGTACAAACGGGCCAGCTCATCCAGTTTGAAGAGCGCCGCCTGGAGGTTTCCCGCCTGGGCAAGGGACTCCACCGGGCCGTACAGTTTGTGCAGGAGGTTTATCCGAGCCTGGTAGGCCATCTGCCTCTCCAACGCCTTGTCCAGTCCTGCGGAACTCTTGCCGGCCCCAGCGCCTGTTTCGTGGCCGAGCAGCACAATCGCCAGGGCGACCAGCGTTACGGCCAGGAAGGACCAGAGCATCTTGTCATAGGCATCTTTCAGCATGGGACCTCATACGGGGACCGGGGACCCGGAACTCAAAACTCAAAACTTCTGATACGGCGGCATATTGACCCGTCGCGCCATGTCGCGGATGGGATTGTAATCACTGTCCAGCAGCTCTTCATACCCATCAATCCCGGCGGATTTAAGCACCTTCAGCCGCTCTCCGTCGGTTATGACGCTATCGGCAGCCTTGAGCTCCAACAGAGCTTGACGGACTTTTTTCACAACCGCGGGATCGGTCCCCTTGGCCGCACCAAACGTACAGTAGGGGACAATCGGGCTCTGGGCGAGAACCACAAAATCTTCCGGGGATATTTTCCCCTCACGGGTCATCACTTCCAGGTCGAGAACAGGGGCAGCAGCCACGTCGTACTTTCCGTACAGGAGGCCGTAGATTGCCTTTTCGTGCTTAAAGGAGCCGGAAGGAATCGAGTAATATCCCAGGTCCCGTTCCGGGTCGATACCGGACCGCAACATCAGGTCATATTCAGCCAGGTAGCCGGTGGGGGCCAGCATGGGGCCAAAAGCCATTCTTTTACCGCGGATATCGTCCAGTTTCCTGATACCGCTTCCCGCACGGGCAATGATGGCCCCGGCGGTCCGGGACCCGAACTGTCCCCGCTTCTCGGAGGCAACCAGTTGCAGGCCGTAACGTTCCCTGAGGATGATGTAGAGAAGGGAATTGGTGTGGGCCAGGGCGAATTCGCCGGCTTTGAATCGCTTTTCGAAATCCTGGGTGTCCACCGGGACAAAGACGAAATCCACACCGGCTTTCTCCGACAGATAGCGGGTCAAGGGGATAAAGCGCTGTTGGGTTTCACTCTCGCTGTTGCAGATCATGTAGCCGATCTTCAGGACCGGGCGCTTCCCTTCCCCCTTGCATCCGGCGAGGAAGAAAAGGGTGAGGATAATACACAGCAATCGAGTTGTGCGAAGGGCAGGCATCGGCAGTCTCCCGGTTACGGACAAAATGTCGCTCCTAACGATGTGATCATATGAAGTCCAATTTCGGATTTCTGCCTGCTGCGCTGGCTGCTCACTCACACGCCACATCGGCTCTCTCCAGAGAGCCGTGAACAACGTACGATCTCCCCCTGCACCCACCCCGGCACTCTGCGAGCTCAGTGCAGCCCCGGCAACCGTCGGGATTCTCCAGGAGCCTGCGCCGGAACTCCCTTTTTTTTGATGAGGCCACAATCTCCCTGAGCGGAGCCTCTCCGGCATCGCCAAGCTGCTCCGGCAGGGTGGGGCAGGGATAGACGCGGCCGTTGGGGGCAATGGCAAGCATGGTGTTGGCAGCCTGGCACCCACCTTGGGGAAACGGCACACCAGGGTTGAAGGCGCGCCAGAGGAAGGGGTCGTGGATGGTCAGGTCCAGCCCGTGCACACCACCGGCTGCGGACAGAGATTCGGCAAGCATCCGCTGCTCCTGTCTGTTGAGCAGGAAAGGTGTTTCCGCATTGTAGAGGCGCTGCATCGGCAGAACGAGCCTGGGTATCCCCTGTTTCCGGCAGAAGGTGACGAGCGCCGGCAGTTCCCGCCAGTTCTCCCTTGTCACCGTGAACGATATCCCCAGAACCGGCTGGTGTGCGCCCGATTTTGTCCCAATTCCGCTCCGGGCATCCCCTTGAAGGGGGAGGGAAAGATCCTCCAGATGCTCAACGGCCAGGAGGATTTCTTTCAGGCCCTGATCGTGGAAAACGGCTCTGTCAGCGCAGTTAAGTGAGGCGGATGGAATGGTGAGCGAAACGGCAATCGGCGCACCCTTGAGCCGATCCAGCACCGCGGCCCTCCCCTCCCCGATTTCAGGGTTGGGGGCGCGCAGGTGGAGCATCAACGGGCGACAGGCCATGATATCGGCGCATATCCGCAACAGGAAGCCGGTATCCGTCGTGTCCGCAGGGAGGTCCCAGTAAATAGTGATTGGCGTCGCCAGTTCCATGTATCACGCCCAACAATGCGGATCGGGGCTGTTCAGGTCACCGGTGAGGGCCAGCGCCCGGGCCGTACAGCCGCCGAGACAGTCGGCGTACTTGCTGCACCCGGAACATTTGCCGGTGGGCTGTTTGTTCCGCATCCGCGCCAGTACCGGTGAGTCGCGCCAGACCTCTCGCAAATCGTCCCGGACAATATTGCCGATAACAACCGGGATGAAGCCGCACGGAGTGATGTCGCCGTTCGTCTTGATGTTGAGCGACAGCTTGCCGCAGACGCTCCCCTTGACCAGGCTCCCGGCATCGCGCGCCCCGAGGAGAGCAATGATCGGGTCGTCGAGGGAGATGTCGAGTCCCTTCACCTGTTTCTTCGCAGCAAAGGCCTCCTGGTAAAACTCCTTCCATTCTTCCGGCGACAGGTCGAGTTCGTCCTTGTGGGCCATGCCGAGTCCCGAGCATTTGAAGTTATGGAAATTGAGCTGCCCGACGCCCTGCTCAAGGGCGAATGCCACGAGGTCGCCGATTGCATTATTGTTGATCCGGCAGATAACCGTGGAGATGGAGGTGGCAATACCGACAGACGCCAGATGCCCAAGAGCCGCGACTGCCTGAGCCTGACTCCCCTCCATGCCGCGAAAGCGGTCATGGACCTCAGTGAGATGGCTGTCAATGCTGATGCCGACCTTGGAGAAACCGGCTTCCTTGAGCGCAGCAGCTGTCTGCCGGTCTATGATCCAGCCATTGCTGTTCATGGAGATACGGAGGCCCATTCCACTGGCCAGCGAGGCTATTTTCAGAAGGTCACGGTGCAGAAGCGGTTCACCGCCGCCGAAATTGACGGAAAAGACGCCGGCTTTTGCCACCTTTTGCAGGCAGGCAAACAGCACGTCCCGGTCAAGTTCCTCGTGGGTGTCCTCTCGGCTGTAACAGTGCCGGCAGGCGAAGTTGCAGGAGTTGTTGACAGCCCAGTTGATGGTCAAGGGTGCTTGCAGCAGCGTCGCCTTCTCGTCATTTCCCATAGGTTACGAATCCCTTTTCGGCCAGCTCGTCAAGGAACGCCCGGACATCCTCGCGGAGCACATCTTCTTCCACTTCGAACTGTGGATGCAGTTCGGCCGCGATGTCATCGACACTCCGGCCATCGCAGAGTTTCCATATTTCAGTGCCGAGAAAATTGAGCGACAGCATGGTCCCGCCGGAAAAAAGCACCGATGTTCCCATCTGCCCGACATCGTCGCCACGGTCGAGCGCCTCCCGCGCACCGGCCAGGGCTTCGTCTTCTTCGCGCCACATGACGTCCGGGTTGCGGCGTATTTTCGGCATACAATCTTCCCCTATTGCCCCGCATCCTTGACCCGTTCCGGCAGAACCGGTTGAACGACGATCCGTGCCACCGTCGGGTCGGTTTTGCCGTCGAATATCTGTTCGTCGATCTTTGTTGCGTTGGTGGTGCCGAACCAGTTGCCGGTTACCTGGATATCTTTTCCCTGTTCATCGGCGACGGCCAGATTGTAGTCAAGGTTAGCGTAGATGTTGTTGGCCGTGATGGTCATCCCCTCGGCCTTGTAGAAGAATATTCCCTTCTGGTTGGCGGTTATCTCGTTGTTGCTGATTTCGCCCCTGCACTGCTCCTTTATCCAGATGCCGAAAAACTTGTTATCCCGGATGGTGTTGCGGGTGATGACTGCCCGTGAACTCCGGACGTTGATCCCCCCCTTGTTGTCCTCGATAAGGTTGCCGGTAACGGTAATATCCGCCGGGATGCCGAAGCCGGGGGTGCCTAGGGCCTCTTCTTCTTTCTTGACGCTGATGGCAACGGCGTTTTTCGCGAACGTATTGTTCTTTATGAGGACGTGCGCACCATGGGCATGGACACCGTTGTAGGCATACTCTAAACGGCAGTTTTCAACCACGTTCCCTTCGCTGCCGAGGAAATTGAGGGCTGCCCAGTCAGCCGGCTGCGGTTTTGCTTCTGCGGAGGTGAAAAGAATCGGCTTCACGGCCGTTCCCCGGGCGATGAGCCTTCCGGTGACAATAATTTCAGCCTGGGGATAATAGGGCGAATCGATCCCGAAGAGGTTCCGGTCGCTCTCCGCTCCGATCTTTTTAAACCTGACGGTCGTTCCCGGCGCAATCGTGAGGGTGACCCCTGCGGGGACGTGCACGTCGCCGGTTATCTCTATCTCGCCATTCCAGGTTGTGTCCTTCGTAATGGTTTCCTTGCCGAACTTTTGTGTCGCCGCTCCGCAAACGCCTGCCACCATCAGAATGGCTATGCCCGGGACCAGCAGCATAACATATCGCAAGGCTGCTCTTACGTTCATGTTCACCCCTTTGCCGATTTCATCCTGGTCCGGAGGTTCTGAAGGGCGGCGAGAAGGGTGTTTTTCCTCTCCAGCTCCTTGTCTTTGTTCATACCCTTGCGGATCAACTGCTCATTCACCTCAAGACCCCGCCGATACGACGCCTCGGCCTCCTGGAGTCTTCCCAGCTGTTCAAGTGCAAGCCCGAGGCTGTGATGCACCATGGTATCTTCACTGTTGAGAATTATCGCCTTTTGAAACCAGGTAACAGCCTCGGCGCACTTCTTTTCCTGCAGTTTCACGAGCCCCATGCCGTCGTGGGCGTCGAAATCCTTCGGGACCGCGCGCAGCACCTCGGCAAACTCCCTCTCTGCTTCCTTCAGCTTGTTTTTTCGGTAGTAGACAATCCCCAGTTTGTTTCTTGTTTTGATGTCGTTCGGCGTGATTTCAAGGACAATCCGGTATTCCATTTCCGCAATGGCATCGGGGAGTATGCCGGTCTCGGGATGGGCATGGGAAAAGCCGGGCACGAGGCATAACGAACAGGCCAGCAGCGTGCGGAGAAATCCATGCTTCATACTATGCCGAGGTGGCTAAGCGAGGAATAGAAGGTGACCAGGCCTACCACCGTCACAATCACCGCACTTGCAAATGCAACTTTCGGCGCATACTTCTCCGTGTTCAAAAACCTCTGGGTCGCCCTGACGCCATTCACGATGACAAGTCCGATGGTAACCAGGGAAAAGGCAAGTCCCACGCTGAATACAACCACCAGGGCCAGACCCTTGCCAAGGTCTCCGACAGAGGCTGAGGCGAGGAGTATTGCCAGGGCGGCCGGGCAGGGGACAATCCCGCCGGATATGCCAAGGAGAACCAGGCCCGTCAACCCCAACGGCTTGCCTTCTGCAACGCTGCCGGTTAATGATTCCTCGGGAACATGAGGATGCTGGTGCGGATGGGGATGGCCGTGGGCCTGGGTATCAGTGCCGTTGTGCCCATGGAGGTCATGGTCATCGTGATGGTGGTGATGCCCATGTCCGTGGTGGTTGTGGGAATGGAACAGATGGCTGTGATGGTGGGCTTTATCCGGGTCACTGAGCGCACCCCATCTGACCTTGATCATCCAGAGGCCGATACCGAGGATCAAGAGACTTGCCACGATGCCGAGATAGCCGTGCAGTTGCTGGTCGGTAAAGTAATTCGACGAGAGCTTGGCCAGAACGCCGAGCACGATGATGCTGAACGAGTGGGTGAAGGTTACCGTGAGGCCGAGGATCAAGGCGTCCATGTTGCGCCCCTTGGAGCCGACCAGATAGGCGGCAACCACGGTTTTGCCATGCCCCGGTTCAAGAGAGTGGGCAATGCCGAGAAGAAAGGCGGCGCTGTAAATGCCGAACCAACCGAAACTGGTGATGCCCATAAAACCTTCTTGCAAAATTTAATAGCGGCCGTGTTTCACAGCGGCAGAACCGGTTAAGAAGCAAGGGGACAGTTTCGCTACCCTGCTTCAGATGAGTTTTCTGGTCTTCAGGAAATCCCTCGCCACCTTTTTCGGTTTTTCATCGGCTTTCACCGATTTGAGAAGCTTCGCACTTGTATCGTCATTCACCATGCCGGCAAGTTTATTGATAAGCTTGGGGAGGGCGGGAAGATTATTGATGGTTTCAACGGATATAACCGGCGCATAATACTGACTGCCCCCGAAAGGCTCAAGCCAGACGAGATTCAGACCCTGGCGGTACTCTTTCTTGGCGGCTTCATACGATGCCTTCGCGTTCCCCTCCGCCGGCCGGTTCAGTAACTTGAGTGCCCTGTCGGCATTCTCGATAAACACCCCTACTTCCCCCCTTTTTACCGCACTGTACATATCCCTGGCATCTTTGTAGGCTACGACCTTGACAGCGGTCCCGGTCCTCTCGTTCACCAGAATGGAGATTATCTCGGCGAACATGAGCTCATTGGGAGAATTGGTAACCCCGATGTAGAGTGTTTTGCCGACGCAAGCTTCCGTACCCTGGTGAAAAACCAGGCTTGACAGTATGCACAGAAATAAGAAAATATTTTTCATTAATCACCTCGTTACAGCGTCGAGTCTGATTGATAACGCTGAAATAAAAGAAAATCATATCAGATTGAAAAACTAATTACTAATCATTTTCCTTGGAGTTCTGATTCCCTTCTTCCATGGTGCTGTCAGTAAATTTTATACGGATATCGTACGTGCTGTCTATTTTGACGGAATCCAGATTCAATTCCATATAAACAGTCCCATCCTCCGGAGGGTATGCTGTGGAAGCCCCAAGATGATACCTTCCGGAGGGGAGATGCAGGGTGTAGCGGCCATCTTCATCACTCCATGCGGAGATGAAGTCGGGCAACCGTGCTCCATCCTTCTCCCTGCGGACGAAGGCATAGGCACCCCGCACCGGCCTGCCGTTCTTGTCCAGAATCCGCCCGCCGACACTTCTGTAATCATCATTGGATTTCCGCAGGTTTCGGGCCATCTCCCTGACATCCGCAACGGTAAAATCGAGCGCTAACTCCTGCCCAGCGGCTGCCTCGATCTCCCGGGCTTCTCCGGAATGTCTTCCGCCCGACATGAGTGGTCCATACCTTGCTCCGCTTCGTACGCGTGCCACGACCCAGTATCTTCCTGCCGGGATTTCGATACGGTAAAGCCCATCCCGGCCTGTTTTTGGCGAAATGAAATCCGCCGGCCTTCTCGTTTGGGTGTTGTCGTATACGAATATTTCTCCGCCTTCGACCGGCTTTTCGTCGACATCGATGATCCGTCCTTTCAGGACGAAATTGGCAGAGGCCTCTCCAGTTGACGGATAACAGTAGAGAGTCGTCAGGGAGAACACGAGCAGGAGCGATAAAGCGGTCCGTTTCATTTCCTTTCCATCCCCCCCCGCCTGCCCGGTTCCCGGAGATACGGTTCATAATGGACTATCCCGATCCCCGGCTCCATCCTGCCGTCAAGGATGGTGGCGCGAGGAGAATCAGACCCCCACCAGTTCTCCCGGGCGTCCACATCTTCATCGTTGAAATCACCTAACCGCACGTTGTAATCGGTATTAGCGGAAAGATTATTCCTCCGGATGGTCAGTCCTCCCCCTTTTTCCCTGACGAAGATCCCGGTCCCGTTTCTTGTTATGAGGTTCTCCGCAATTACTGCATTCCCCCGGTACGACCTGATGCCGACCGAATTGTCCGAGAAAACCGAGTTCCTGACCTCAACCGGGCCGCTCCGGAAGCGGATGCCGCCGGAATTGTAGCGAAAGAGCGAGTCATTGACGGCAAGCCTGGTGAAATGACTGTGGAGTCCCCACGTGGCATATTCAATGACGCAGTGGGTAAAACTGCTGCCATCGGCATGTTCAAGCAGGATCTCACCCCAGGCGGCTGCCTCTTTCCTGGAGACGGAGGAAAAATATATCCGACCCTCCCGTTCCCCATTTGCAATAATCCTGCCTTTAACGTCCAGCCCGGCTTCCTCCGCAAAAAGCACCCGCGTGCGCGGTGCGACGGTGAGCGTCGCGCCTGGCGAAACCTTCACCGTAGTGCTTATGGCGATATCGCCGCGCCAGGTAAGGCTTGTTTCGATTGCCGAAAGCGGCCAGGGGAAAGGAAAAGGGATCTCGGCTGGTTCCCCATGGTCCACTTTCCCCTTCGTTGCGTCATTCTTTTTATCGAAGATGACCTTGTCCGGCTTTTCCCCTCCCCACCAGTTACGGTGCGCCATGACATCAGAACTGCCGTCGAGGTCGATAGCATAGAGTCCGTTGCCGCTGAAGTTGTTTTCTTCTAGCGTCCCGGCAAAGGACTGGATACCCGCGCCCCGTTCGCCGTTGTCGCTGATCAGGTTGCTGCTGATGCGCCCCCGCGTCTCCTGGAGGTTCAAGCCGTTGACACCGTTGCCGGCGATGAAGTTGCCGGAAATCTCCATATTATCGGTGTTCTTCAGGGAGAAACCGACCTCGCCGTTGTTGCTGATGGAGTTGCGGACAAAGGACCCGAAGAAGGCGTCAATGACGAGGAGCCCGTACCGGTTGCCGTCGATCAGGTTCTCTTCGAATACTGTCGCCCCCTCCCGGATCCTTGCCCCCTCCTTGCCGTTGGCGACAATTCTGTTCCCGCGGGCAACGAGATGGGTACGGAAAAGATTGATCCCCTGGAAGTTGTCATACACCATGTTGTCGGTGAAGGTGACGTCCGAATCCCTCCCCTGAACGGCACTCTTGTTGGCAAAGAAACGGTTGCCCCGGATGAGTACCGTCGCTTCCTGAAACTGGATACCGCGATAGGTGTTGGTGAAGACGGAGCCGGTTATTGCCACCCGTGAAAAATGAAAGTGGAGCCCCCGGTAGGCGTCCTCGATGCGGCAATATTCAATGAGGTTCCAGGCGCCGGCGCTGTTCATGATGTTGATGGCGTCCCACCCACCCCTGCGTCCCTTTCCCCCGGTGGAGCGGAAAATGATCGGCGCGGCTGCGGTCCCCTTGGCGATGATCACCCCCTGGATGAGGAGACCGTTCTCACCGATGCCGTCACCGTTCGTATCTTTTTCTCCGAATTCGACGACAGTCCCCGGCAGGATCACCAGCCTGCTCCCTTCCGGCACCCTGACGAGACCGTTCACAACTACCCTCTCCCGCCAGACCGTTTCGCCGTTGAGGACTTCATCTCCATAGCGGCG
>JBGPCQ010000119.1:0-9259 GCA_041481895.1 Geobacteraceae bacterium
ATTTCACATCATTTCAAACTATTTTATCAACCAAACGGAAACAAAAACGGAAAGGCTAAGTCCTTGATTTTATTGGAGCGGGAAACGGGATTCGGACCCGCGACCTTCAGCTTGGGAAGCCGACACAATTCAACGCATTATTCTTGGCCGGATTCATCAGGATTTGATGGTTTCAGGGAATGCATGTTTCACGGAGTTTCTTCAGATTTCCTCTTATTGCAAATTGTTACGTTATCGGTTACATGAAAATGAGGCCACGCGAGAGGCCACGCGTAAAGCAAAAGGGGCTAGCCTTAATTGGCTAACCCCTTGATTTAATTGGAGGCGGCGAGCGGATTTGAACCGCTGGATAAAGGTTTTGCAGACCTCTGCCTTACCACTTGGCTACGCCGCCGTTGAATAAAAGGTTTTTATACAGTTATTTGCTTTCCCTGTCAATGGGGAAATGGTGGAATCAAGTCTTTCGCGGTGACGATCCCGGCAGACGGATTGCGCAGGCAGACGCGGCGGTTCATTCAAAGACCCGGACAAATTTCCAGAGGTAATCAACCCCGGACCAGATAGTCAGGACAACCGCTATCCAGAGAAAGAATATGCCGAAATTGTGCATATTCGCATACAGGTAGGGATGATCTATGGAAAAAAACCAGTGGTAGTCGTAATGGAGCAGCAGACCGAGGATAGCGGTTATCTGGAAAATGGTCTTGAATTTCCCGAGATTGCTGGCGGGGATGACGATCCCTTCGGTGGAGGCGAGGCCGCGCAGTCCGGTTATGATGATCTCCCGCCCGAGGATGACCAGCACCATCCAGGCAGGCACCCTCTGGTAGGGGAGAATCATAACCAGGGCCGCCATCACGATCATCTTGTCCGCGATCGGGTCGAGGAATTTGCCGAAGGTCGTAACAATCCCCATCCGCCTGGCCAGGTAGCCGTCCAGCCAGTCGGTGACGGAGGCAACGGCAAATACCACGGTAGCCCAGAACGCCGCTTCCCGCGAAGGGGACAGGAGCAGCACCGCCAGAACGGGAATGAGGGCGATGCGGAGGAGGGTCAGGGTATTGGGGAGGTTCCAGATGGGGCTTTTTACATCTGCTGGCATGGAACTTCCTTGTATTATTCTGGAAACGGCACTTGACTGACTGCTTTTTGCAGGATTATTAACAGATGCATAATTGGATGCCTTCAATTGCCCTGAAAGGATTTCCGGTAACCCAGGACCCTGCCGACATAATTGCGCGTCTCTTCATAGGGGGGGATCCCCCCGTACTGGGCGACTTTTGAGAGCCCCGCATTATATGCCGCCAGGGCCAGCGCCTCGTCCCCCTTGAAGGTATCGAGGAGGAACTTCAGATAGCGCACTCCGCCCCGGATGTTATCCGAAGGGTCGAACGAATTGGCGACTTTCAGGTCCTGGGCGGTCCTCGGCATGAGCTGCATGAGGCCGGTTGCCCCCTTGCGGGAAACCGCGTTGGGATTGTAGCCGGATTCCGCCTGGATCACGGCCTTTACCAGCGATTTATCAACCCCGTACTGCACGGCGCAGGAATTGATGATCGGTTCGAATTCTTTCGGGTCACGGGCGCATCCGGTGAGCCTGAAACTGGTACGGAGCTTCCGGTCTTTTTTGATGTCCCGCATAAATACCTTGAAGCGGCGGTCGGTCGGGGCATCGGTAAAGTGAAGCACCCCCTCCTGGTCTTCATATTTGTAGATGTCGGCCGCTGCCGGCAACGCATATAGGAGAAGGACAGCGAACAGCATGCAGACCAGGCGTTGATGTTTGAGCATGAAAGCTCCTCGAAACAATCATCGGAAAAGGATTGCTACTGAGTGATAATAATTCAAAAGCATTTATTATTCAAGCAGTAATGCGCAGTTCGCCCGATGAGGGCCATTAAATGCCTTGACAAAACCGGGACTGGCGTCAATAATTTCTAGTCTTTCTTTCGTGTTGCCGATTAGTGCTGATCTTCAGCCAGCCCCAAAAACCTTTGTAACCGCGAAGAACGCAATGAACGCAAGGAAAACCTGAAATGAAAGGGTTTAAACCCTTGAGAGGTTTTTGCGGTTCCTTTGCGTCCTTGAGCGACCGGAGTGAGCGGGCGGTTAAAGGTCTTGATTCAAGACGTAGAATGTGGTAGCTGAAGATTAATACTAATTAGATCTGAAGTTATGATCGGTTTATCAACATTATCGTTAAATAACGCTGTGTTCCAATATTATTAATCCAGCACTAGTTGAGGCTTTCCATGAAAGTAAAAAGCGATTTTCTCGTTATCGGCAGCGGCATAGCCGGGCTCGCCTTTGCCCTACAGGCAGCCAGGCACGGCAAGGTCGCGATGGTCACCAAACGGGAGATTACCGAATCCGCCACGAATTACGCCCAGGGAGGCATAGCCTCGGTCTTTTCCCATGAAGACACCTTCGACGCCCATGTGGAAGATACCCTGGTGGCCGGGGCCGGCATCTGCAACGAACAGGTTGTGAGGATGGTAGTCGAGGAAGGGCCGCGGGTCATCCGGAGCCTTATCGATTGGGGGGTGAAGTTCACCACCAGCGGCGACAGCTACGACCTGACCCGGGAAGGAGGCCACAGCCAGCGGCGCATACTCCATGCCGACGATGTAACCGGCCGTGAAATCGAACGGGCCTTGGTGGCCGCAGCACGGGAAAACCCCAATATCGAAATCTTTGAGTACCATATCGCCATCGACCTCATAACCGAGGCCAAGGTCAAGCGGGCGCGGCTCAAACCGAACCGCTGCATCGGCGCCCATGTGCTCGATATCAACCAGGGGATCGTCAGGACCTTTGCCTCCAAAATCACCCTGCTCGCCACCGGAGGCGCCGGAAAGGTCTATCTCTATACGTGCAACCCCGATGTGGCGACCGGCGACGGCGTCGCCATGGCCTACCGGGCCGGCGCCACCGTCGCCAACATGGAATTCATGCAGTTTCACCCCACGACCCTTTTCCATCCCCACGCCAAGTCGTTTCTCATCTCCGAAGCGGTCCGGGGCGAAGGGGCAGTCCTCCGAAGGCGCGACGGTACGGCCTTCATGGAGAAGTACCACCACCTCAAAGACCTGGCGCCCCGCGACATCGTGGCGCGCGCCATCGACAATGAAATGAAGACCTACGGTGACGACTGCGCCTACCTCGACATTACCCACAGGGACCCGGACTACGTCAGGAGCCGCTTTCCGAATATCTACCAGACCTGCATGGACTACGGCCTGGACATGACTCGGCAGCCCCTTCCCGTCGTCCCCGCGGCGCACTACCTGTGCGGCGGCGTCGCCGTCGACCTTAACGCCGAGACCGACGTCAGGCATCTCTACGCCATCGGCGAAGTCGCCTTCACCGGTCTGCACGGCGCCAACCGGCTCGCCAGCAATTCACTCCTCGAGGCTGCCGTCTATGCCGGCCGCGCCTACGAGCATGCGGTAGCGGAACTCGGCAGTAATCTTTTTGATTACCCCGATATCCCCGAATGGGACTCCGGGACCGCCACCAACAGCGATGAAATGGTGGTCGTTTCCCAGAACTGGGATGAGATTCGCCGCTTCATGTGGAACTACGTCGGGATTGTCCGCTCGGATAAACGGCTGGAGCGCGCCAGGCGCCGGATCAGGCTGATCCAGGAAGAGATCGAGGATTACTACTGGAACTTCATCATCACGTCGGATCTCATCGAACTCCGCAATATCGCCACGGTGGCCGAACTCATCATTCACTGCGCCCGCTCCCGCACGGAGTCCCGGGGTCTCCACTACACCATCGATCACCCGGATAAGGACGATATCCACTGCAGGAAGGATACGTTCGTGAAAAAACAGTTCTGAAATTTTTATTTCGGCAGTTCATGGGATCTAAAACTATGAGTATTGACGAGCTACGGCGGGAAATAGACAGCATTGACAGCGAACTGTTGCGGATATTCAACAGGCGGGCCGGGCTTGCCCTGAAGATCGGCGAGATCAAGAAGGGGCTCGGCTTGCCGGTCTACGATCCGGCCCGGGAAAAGAAGATCTTCGTGCGGATGAAGGAGGAAAACCCGGGACCGCTCGACGATAACGCCATTGTCAGGCTGTTCGAGCGCGTCATCGACGAATCGCGACGGCTTGAACGGATAATGACCAGCGGAGAGGAAAACCAATAGTTTCCCATCCCGAGTTTCCGGATGGAAACTGATGCGCGGAGGAATTGCCCTGTGTTGATAATAATGAAAAGAAGTGCCGATGAGGACGCGCTCGACCATGTCAAGGAGTTCCTGATCAACAGGAACTTCGACATCCACCAGTCAACCGGCGCCAACCGGATCATTATCGGCGTGATCGGCGACACCGATAATCTCGATACTGCGGAAATCGGAAAAATGCCGGGGGTATTGCAGGTCATCAGGATCACCAGGGAAGAATGACTATGTAAAACTATTGCGGGGCCGGTCTGCGGTGTTGTCGTTCGCTCAAAAACTCAACGTACCTTGAAGGTACGCCTCGCTTTTTCGCTCACTTACGCCTTGCATCCCGGCCTCCTCTTGACGTTTTACTACTGTTATTTTCCCTCCATACTCTCGAAGATCCCTTCGAAAATGTGCTCTATTTTGAAAAACAGTGCCAGGAGCTCCGGGTCGAAATGGTCCCGCGGACTGATCCTCCCGTCACCCTCACGGAAGATCCGCAAGGTTGCGCCATGGCTCAGCGGGGCCTTGTAGCTCCGTGCGGAGCGGAGCGCATCATAGACGTCGGCAAGCCTTGTAATACGCCCCGCCAGCGGTATCCCGCTCCCCTTCAGCCCGTAAGGATAGCCGCTGCCGTCCCAGTTTTCATGGTGCGCTATGGCAATTTCCCGGGCGATCGCCAGGCGGGGGGAATCGCCCAGAATCTGTTCTCCGTACACGGGGTGCATCCTCATCAGGTCCATCTCCTCCCCGTTCAGCGGCCCTTCCTTCAGCAGAATCGACGGCGGAATCTTGATCTTCCCCACGTCATGCATCTGGGCGGAGTATGAAACGGTATCGACAAACTCAGCCGGGAGCCCCATATTCGCGGCCAGCGCGCCGGCATAGCGGTTTACCCTCAGGATATGCTTGCCGGTCTGCTCTTCCGCCGCTTCGCAGGCCCTGGCCAACGCCTCGATGGTGTAGATGAAGGCCTTTTCGGTTTCCCGCACTTCATTGGAGAGGGTCACCAGGGACCCGATCACCACTGCCAGGCTTTGCAGCACATCCGCATCGTAATCAGTCGCCCGGCCGGGGTAATTGAAAGCGATGATGGCGCCGGGCGCCTCGCCGCTGATCCGGAAGGTCACGAAATTCCTGATCGGAGCCCCGGCAAACGCACTGATGCTTTCCGGAAAATTCGCCTGGTACTCTTCGACGGTTTCATGACTGTCGGACCAGTTCGAAACCACCACGTCGGCTTGAGCTTCGGCCTTGAGAAGATTGACGACATAACTCGACGAGAGGTCTATGGAGATGTCGTCTTTCTCGATCAGCGCCCCCTCGGTCAGGTGAAAGACCCTGCCGCGGCCGATGACGCCGTCTCTTTCCCGGAAGACGACAAAAAAACTGGCGGGGCCGCGCCTCCCCTTCCCTCCGAGGACCTTCTCGAGAGCCTCCCGATACAACTCTTCACCGGTGAAACGCCGGCAGCAGATATTCTGCAGGGTCGCATCGGTCAAACGAATCAGTTCCTTGGTCTGCTGCAGGGACATTTCGCAAAGTTCGAGGGGCATGGGAATGTTCTCCTGTCGGGAAGGGGAAAGAGTTCCTGAATCCCTGATACTTTCCTTATATCTCACAAAGTCTTCATCCGCAAGGAGTCAGCAGAGAACTAAAAATTACGGTTCTATAACCAAAAAGAAGGTTTGCTGTATATCCTTCAGATTTTATCCGCAGTTATCAGATGTTTTATCTGTGGCAAAAACAGGTTTAAAGGCTTTTGTTCAGCCACGCTTGCGCGCCGAAGCGCTGCAGCGCGCAGGAGCGGACAAGGCGGATAAAAGCGGATAACGGCAGACATCACGACATCATTACCTTTATTTTGGGTATAGTTCCGCAGTATCATGCTTTTGTGCTACTATGAATAAGAGCCTGTCGGCAGTCAATACGGCGAGCGACAGGGCAGACGACCGGCACCGCGGATGCATTTACATGAATAAGGAGATTCAGAGCATGGGAAAAAGACTGTACGTGGGAAATATCTCGTTCAAGGCAACAGAAGAAAACCTGAGAGGTTTCTTTGCACCTGTAGGCGAGGTGACAGCAGTAAACCTTGTCACTGATGAGCGCACCGGCAAAACAAAGGGTTTCGCATTTGTGGAAATGGCGTCCGACGAAGAGGCCCGCAAGGCGATTGAAGCATTGAACGGTACGCTTTTACTGGACAGGCCTCTGAGCGTGAGCGAAGCCAACACCCAGCAGCCGAGGGAGCGGCGTGACCTTGACGCGGGGAGTGACCGGAAAAGCTCAGGGGAACGAAATCGTCGTTAATTACAGCTTCAGGTGGCGCTCATGCCAGCGTCGCGCCGAGTCGATATCCCGCATGACACCCCCCACGTCAGCCGGATTAACACTCTGCGTGAAGCGGCCGGTCAACTCGGTCGCGGGGGTGAGTTCACCGTTCACGTAGAGCTTCCAGATCTCCCTGCCGTAGTCGGTGGTCAGAAGTTCGGGGGCGAAACGGCCGAAATAGGCGGTAATGTTCTGCACGTCCCGCTCGAGCATCCTGCCGGCGTTGTTATTCCCCGCGGCGTCGACGGCTTGGGGCAGGTCGATGATGACCAGCCCGTCGCTGCCGACGAGTACGTTGTACTCGGACAGGTCGCCATGGATGAGTCCGGCGCAGAGCATGAGAACTATCTGTGCGAGCAGCGCACGGTGATATTCCCGGGCCTGTGCCCCCGTCAGCTTCAGATCGTTGAGCCGTGGAGCGACATCGCCATGAGCGTCGACCACCAGCTCCATCAGCAGCACCCCCCCGATGTAGTTGAAAATGCGCGGCACGCGCACCCCTGCTTCGGCAAGGCGGTGCAAGGCATCCACCTCGGCGTTCTGCCAAGCCCCCTCCAGCTCTTTCCGCCCATACCTGGTGCTCTTCTCCATGGCGCGCGCCTGGCGGCTATTCCTCCCCTTGCGCCCTTCCTGGTACTGGGCCTGCTGCCTGAAGCTCCGTTTGCCGGCTTCCTTATACACCTTGGCGCAGCGGATTTCTCCCTTGGAGTGAACAATGTAGACATCGGCTTCCTTGCCGCTCATGAGCTGGCTGATGACCTCGTCGACGAGGCCGTTGCAGACTAACATTTCAAAGCTTTTTGGAATTTTCATATACCTTCTTTTTAACTGCGACTTTTTATCGAGCTTTTCCCGAGGGGTACAGAGAAGCAGGGGGAGATGACCGGAACCGCGGGAACTTGCCGAATAGATTAATTCATAATTAGTGCTCTTTTAACACTACGCTGTTATCGGGGTTATAGATAGTTAATTAGTTTTCATCCGGGTACCCCATGGCGACCCCATGGCGGAACGTTGCTGATTTGTTGACTGACTGTAAAGGAAGATCACAGGCAGGCCAGGAAAACCTGAACGTAAAAACCCTCCTTCACTCTATCGATGATCATCATTGCCTCTGCGGCCATCATGGCTATCCCCGTCATGACCTCGGCGCCCTTGCTCACCTCGCCTATCCCAATATTTTTCCTTCTCCCATTTCTCCCAGTTCCTTTCCACGTCGCGGTGGGGTATCCGTTCGTAGCCAGGCGACAGACGATGACGATAATCCTGAGGCAGTGATCTCAATCCACTGGGAATTTTCCCCTGCTCTACGTAACTCCACTCCCCTTTATAATCCCGGGATCTGTACCAGTGCCCTTCATAAGGACGCCACCAGTAGTCTTGAAAAAACAGCACATCCACATTGATGTCGGGGACTATGTAAACATATGTCCCAGGTATCACAACCAGGTCAGGCGGAGCAGCAAACCTGATGGCGGGGAGATTGTTCCCTACACGTACATTTACCCCTTCCCCCCTTACTCTCACGTTTACTCCTTCCTCCCCTACATTTACGTTTACCCCTTCTTCCCCTACATTTACATTTACCCCGGCATCACTTTGGGTTGCAGATCCTGTTAAAATTAAAAGCAGAGCAGCAATAACCAATAAACACGTCTTTCTCGTCTTCCTTATCATCTCACTCTCCTTTCGATACGTGTTAATGCTTTCTTTGATGCACCTTTCGCATCAAGGGGAACATGCTTTGGTGTTATTTACCGCATTGACCCGTCCAGGCGGATTTGCAGCAGATTTACCCTAAGTCCGACAGGCTCCTAGCTTAGAATGCCTTTGGTGAAAATATCCATGTAATGCCTTATCAACTCTTCATCGCGCTCGGGTGAACGATTGATAAATTCTTGAGTGGCTAACGTACTAAGGATGTAATAATTAATCATGCCGGCCATAGCCAGTGCGGTATCTACAGGATTCAAGTCTTTTCTGAATATATTCTTGGATATGCCGTCTTCGATAATTTGAACCAGAATCTGAATTACCTTCCCTAAAGCCGGTTGGACGATCAAGGAGAAAAATTGTGTGGGATTTGTCAGTTCGCTGGTGTAAAACCGCAGGAGATAAGGGTTGTTTCGATGTCGCACAATTATCCACCGGATATATGCTTCAATTTTTGCCAATGTTCCCGAATCTGCTTTATTGATTTCTTCGATATATTCAAAACTGGAGAATTGCTCTTGAAGCACTGCAGAATACAGACCCTCTTTTCCCCCGAAATAATAAGAAATCATGGATATACTCACCCCTGCAACTTTGGAAAGCTCCCTGATACTCACTCCGCTTAAAGCCCGCTCGGCAAATAAACGTGTCGCGGTAAATATTAATTTATTCCTGAGCTCATTTTTATCCATGCCAATTTTAATAGCATACTAGCTATTTATAAATCTAGACAATTAAAATCAGATTTAAAGATTTACATTCAATAATAAATTGCATCTAACTTTACATAATGCTATATGTAATATAACGAACGTTCGATCTATTAACGGCCTAAAGCCAGGCAGTTTATACCGCAAGCCTGCGCTTAAAACGCAGACAATATTGTTTGATACCAGGGGGTTACGAGTTAACGGAAAGAAGATATATCAGAAATAATGAAAAAGCTCAGGGATTAGAATGCGTGTTGAACCGAACCCGTATTTAACAATGTCAAGGGAGACGCACATGAAAGGGAAGAAGATTTAC
>JBGPCQ010000120.1:0-9249 GCA_041481895.1 Geobacteraceae bacterium
ATAGGACTTCCTGGTCTCGTCCCGCGGATAGAAAAGCCCTTTCAGATTAGCGTAATATTTGTCACTGTTCTCGGCCAGCGCTTTTTCCCAAACGACCATTATCTTGTCGCAGGTGACCGGATCTGTAAACTGGCGTTCGGCAAACTTGTGCTTGAACACCTTCGGGACCTTGCCGGTCGTCTTATAGCCGACGTAGCCGAGAAAAAAAGAGTGGTCCATGAATGCCCGGAAAAAAGTCAGGTGGAAATCGACGAGGCTTTCGCCGGAAAGCTGCGGATGCTTGAGATAGAGGAGGCCGGAGCCATTCCAGGTTACCGACAGAACCGAAGGATCCAGGACCACCAGGCAGTTTCTGATGGGCATGTTGTGGGCAGACAGGTAGATGAATTTTTTGTAAATACCGAAAAGCGATTCGGCAGCCGCCGCATAGTGCAGGGTGCGGGGGGAATCCAGATACTGCTGCCAGTCGCTGCAGCGGAATGCCAAGGAGCGTGAATTGCCGAAAATGAAGGAGTCGTAGCGCCTTTCGCCATAGTTCCGGATCAGGGTCTCCGTAACGTTGTAATCCCAGTTGTAGTTGATGCGGGGATCGACGCTGTGGATCTTATAGGTATAGATCACCTCGAACGGGTCGTAGACCAGGTAGACCGCCAGCATGACGATCACGGGAAGCAGGATGAGCAGAATATTCTTGAACAGTTTTACCATGGCCTGATTGCCTAGAATTGGAAGTAGACGAACTGTGTTTTTGAATTAATGACGCTGAAGTAGAGGATGCTGTAGACCAGGATATAGTAGGTCGCCAGCCTGAACCAGCGCGGTCTTGCGTAGAAATCAATCTTTCCTTTAACCAGGAAGACGATAACCGGGACCACCAGCACCGGAAGCGCTTGCAGGAATGCGTTCTTTGCCTGCCGGGGGAGAAGCAGCTCCGTGAGGTTGCCGTGCAGGAGTGAGGTGACGATGCTCGACCAGGAATGGGTTACGATGAACCAGGCATCGGCAATCGAATCGGCCCGGAAAAACACCCAGGCAAGGGAGACCAGATTAAAGGTGACAAAAATCTGCCAGATTTTCAGTGCCCGGCTCCCCTGCAGCCCTGAAGCTTTGTGTATCCGCTTCTGCAATGGTTTGTAGAAGACCGAAACCGCCAGGTAGATGCCGTGCAGCAGGCCCCAGACAACAAACCCCCACTTCGCGCCATGCCAGATGCCCGAGACAAGGAAGGTGACAACCAGGGCAGCGGCAGCCCCCCAGTTCCCCCGGTCCCGCCACAGCATCTGCAGCGGCCTGAAAATATAATCGAGGATCCAGCGGGAAAAGGAAATATGCCAGCGCCGCCAGAAATCGGCAACCGATGTCGCCAGGTAGGGGGTGTTAAAGTTCTGCGTCAGGTTGATGTTAAAAATCCGGGCGGTCCCGAGTGCCATGTCGGTATAGCCGGAAAAATCAAATAACAGCTGGAAGGCGTAGGTGTAGGTGGCGAGCACCATGGCCGTCCCGGAATAACCATGGACATTGCCATAGACATAGTCGACAAAAATGCCCAGGCGGTCGGCCACCACCAGCTTCTTGAACATCCCCCAGGTAAAGAGCAGAAGGCCCGAACGGACGTTCTCGTAATTAAACTCATAGGGAGCGCGCAACTGCGGCAGCAGGTCGCCGGCCCGCTCGATCGGCCCCTGCAGCAGCTTCGGGAAAAAGCTGAGGTAGAGGGCAAAGTAGCCGAAATCGCTCTCCGGCTGCTCGATCTCCAGGAAGATGTCGATGAGATAGGAGATTGCCTGGAATACGTAGTAGGAGACCCCGATGGAAACGATGACACCTACGGCAGGGATGGCGCCCGGCCGGCCGAACCAGCCTGAGAGGATGGCCAGGCTCCCGGCGAAGACGGCAGCGTATTTCATGCTGCAGAGCACCAGCAGGTTTCCCGTCACGCCGAGCCAGAACAGCCGCTTGCGGACGGGGCCGTCAGTACACCGGCCGATCGAAAGACCGGAGAAATAGGTGATGACCGTAACGGCAAGCAGCACAACCAGGAGGTAGGGAATCCCCAGGGCCGCATAGAACAGCACGCTCGCCGCCAGGAGCAGCCATTTGCGGTACGCTTCGCCGGCTCGGTAAACGATCAGGAAGACGATCGGCAAAAAAAGAAAATACTGGAAGGAACAAAAAGTCATAGCTTACGGCCTGGACGAACCTGGGTAATCGTGGTTTCGGGGCGTTAACTAGTATCCATCCGGAAACTCCGGATGAGACACTATTGGTTTCCGGATAAAACTAACTATCAGCCTCTGATGTGGTATGGTTCCGAAATTTTTTGCCGAAGTTAAGACATTGGACACATTATGTCAAGTGAATCCTTGCCCGCCTCCCTCTCATTCCTTGACATCAGCCCCTCAACTGGTTACTCTTTACAGGAATAAGCCGATTGACACTCTTTACCTCACGGGGCATGCCGGATGACCGAGATCACGATCAACATACCTGAGATAGTTCCCCTCTATCCGCTTAAGGAGATGGTGGCTTTCCCCTACATGGTATTTCCCCTCTACCTGAACAGCAGAGAGCTGCCCACCTTCGAAGAGAGCATGCTGTTCAGCAACATGGTGGCCCTTGTCAAGCACCGGACGGAACCATCCGGCGATCTATTCTCCTCGTTCCACGAGATAGGGACCGTCTGCAAGGTGAACCAGCTCCAGAAACTCCCCGACGGAGGCACCAAGGCCGTCCTCGAAGGGATTGCCCGGATCCGCCTGGAGACCATTATCCAGGAGTCCCCGGTAATTCTGGCCCGGATTGAGCCGGTGCGCGAGTTCGTGGAAAAGTCGATGGTCTCCGAAGCGCTCGTATCGAGCCTCAATGCTCTCCTGAAAATTGCGCTTTCCTACGGGAAACCGCTCCCCGACGATGTCATGAAGATGATCGACTACATCGACAACCCGGCCCGCCTGTCGGACCTGGTCGCTCTCTACGTCAATCTGCCGCTCGAAGACCTCCAGATGCTCCTGGAGATGGTTGACCCGCTGGAGCGCCTGAAGAAGGTCTACATGCACCTCACCGGCGAAGTGCAGCGGCTTCAGGTAAAGAGCGAAATCCAGACCGAGGTAACGAAAAGGGTGGGAAAGACCCAAAAGGAATATCTCCTTCGGGAGCAGATGAAACAGATTCAGGAGGAGCTGGGAGAGGACGACGCGCGCATCGGGGAGATGAATGACCTGCGCAAGAAAGTCGAAGAATCCGGAATGCCCGAGGAAGTGAAGAAAATAACCGACAAGGAACTGAAGCGGCTGGAGCGGATGAACCCCGCTTCACCCGAGTACACCGTGTCCCGCACCTACCTGGACTACCTGACCGGCATGCCCTGGCAGACGGCGACCAGCGATAACCGGGACATCAACCAGGCGGAAAACGTCCTCAACGAGGACCACTACAACCTGAAGAAAGTGAAAGAGCGGATCCTCGAATACCTGGCGGTCCGCTCCCTCAAGGAAAAAATGAAGGGGCCGATCCTCTGCTTTGTCGGACCGCCGGGGGTGGGGAAGACGAGCCTCGGCAAATCCATCGCCCGGGCGCTCGGACGGAAGTTCATCCGAATCTCCCTGGGGGGGATGCGGGACGAAGCGGAGATCCGCGGCCACCGGAGGACCTATATCGGCGCACTCCCCGGACGAATCATCCAGGAGATCTACCGGGCAGGCTCCAACAATCCGGTCTTCATGCTTGACGAGGTGGACAAGATCGGTGTCGATTTCCGGGGAGACCCGGCCAGCGCCCTCCTGGAGGTACTCGATCCGGAGCAGAATTTTTCGTTCACCGATCATTACCTGGATGTCCCCTTCGACCTGTCCAACGTGATGTTCGTCACCACCGCCAACATTCTCGATCCCATTCCGCCGGCCCTGAAAGACCGGATGGAGGTCATAACCCTGTCGGGCTATACGACCGAGGAGAAGGAGCAAATCGCCGTCAAGTTCCTCATCCCCAAAGAAATCGAGGAGAACGGCCTGACGGCAAGCCCGCCGGTTTTCGAGGAAATGGCTATCACCAGGATCATCGGCAACTACACACGGGAAGCGGGCGTGCGCAATCTCCAGCGCAGCATTGGATCCATCTGCCGCAAGGTGGCCAAGGAGATCACCCAGGGGAAGCCGGCCCGGGCGGCCATAACGCCGGAAGTGGTAGAGGAGTTCCTCGGCGCCCGTAAATTCTTCAACGAGGTGGCTGCCGAGAAGGACCGGACCGGCGTTGTTACGGGACTCGCCTGGACCGAGACCGGCGGCGACATCATCTTTGTCGAGGCAACCCGGATGAAAGGAAAGGGAGAGCTGATCCTGACCGGTTCACTGGGAGATGTCATGAAGGAGTCGGCGCGGGCCGCCCTCTCCTTCGTCCAGGCCAACGGCGCCGTATGGGATATCCAGGACAGCGCCTTCAGCGATATGAACCTTCATATCCATGTTCCTGCGGGGAGCATTCCCAAGGACGGCCCTTCCGCCGGCATTACCATGGCCACGGCACTCGTCTCGCTCCTGACCGGTCGTCCAGCGCGCCGTGATGTAGCCATGACCGGCGAAATCAGCCTCACCGGCCGAGTGCTCGCCATCGGCGGCCTCAAGGAGAAGGTGCTCGCCGCCCGGCGCGCCGGGGTGAAAAAAGTGGTGCTCCCCGACCGGAACAGACAAGACATGGAGGATATTCCCGAGGATGTCCGGCAGGAGCTGGAGTTCATCTTTGTCGGGGATATCCGCGATGCAGTTGCCGAGGTGCTCCTTACCTCCAGGGAAGGCGACGTTACCGCTGGAGCGGGCGGAGGATGAAGAGCGGACGGGAATTGTCAGTGCTGGTCAAGTCGGTCTTCGGAGAGGTGCAGGATTTCTCGCGCCTCTCGTGGAGCGCCCTGCGCAAGATATTCTCCCGCCCCTTCTACTACCGGGAATTCGCCATCCAGATGGACAAGATCGGCGTCGGCTCCCTCTTTATCATCGTTCTTACCGGTACCTTCACCGGCATGGTCATGGCGCTCCAGTTCCTTGCCCAGCTCAAGCCGTTCGCCGCCACCAGCTACGTGGGGGGGATGGTGGCGGTCACCATGATCAAGGAGCTGGGGCCGGTGCTGGCATCCCTCATGGTGGCGGGTCGGGTCGGGTCAGCCATTACCGCCGAACTCGGCACCATGATGGTCACCGAGCAGATAGACGCCATGCAGGTTGAGGGAACCGACATTGTCAAGCGGCTCGTGACGCCTCGCCTCAAGGCAATCCTGATCTCGATGCCGCTCCTGACGGTGGTGACCGACACTGTCTCGCTTCTCGGCGGGTACGCGATGGCAGCGTCGCATGGCATCAAGCCGATCATGTACATCAACTCCCTCACCCAGTTCTTGTTTTTCGTCGATTATGCCGAGGGGCTCGTAAAACCTTTTATTTTCGGCTTCATCATAGCCATGATGGGATGCTACACAGGCCTCAACACGCATGGCGGAGCGGCGGGAGTCGGTGAGGCGGCCAAACGGACCGTGGTGCTGTCATCGGTGCTGATCCTGGTTGTGGACTTTTTTATTGCAAAAATCTTCGTAACCATCAGATAAGGAGCGACGTGGCAGAGGAACAGGGGATCAGGGTCAGAGAGCTCACCTACTCGGTGGATAGCAGGAAAATCCTCGAAGAGGTTTCCATCTTCGCGGAAAAGGGGGTCAACCGGACCATCCTCGGCGCCAGCGGTGCCGGCAAAACCACCATCCTCAAGCTTATGCTCTGCCTGCTCAAGCCTGACGCGGGGGATGTCCTGATCGACGGAGTTCTGCTCTCCGGACTTTCCGAGGGAGAGCTGATCCGGCTCCGGCGCAAAATCGCCATCGTCTTCCAGGGAGGAGCGCTGTTTGACTCCATGACGGTCGGAGAAAACGTGGGGTACCGCCTTTTCCAGGAAGGCGAACTCGCTGAGAGCGAGATTGAGCGGATTGTCCTCGAAAAGCTCAGTTTCGTCGGGCTCGAAGATACCATCGACTACTACCCGTCCCAGCTTTCGGGAGGGATGAAGAAGCGGGTCGCCATCTCGCGGGCACTCGCCTCGGAACCTGAATATATATTTTTCGATGAACCAACCACCGGCCTCGACCCGGTAGGGGTCTACAATATCTGCAACCTGATGCGGCTGCTCCAGCAGGAGGGGAAGACGACCCTCATGGTAACCCACGATCTGATTACCGCTTTCGCAGTCTCGGAACGTTTTTCATTTATCCACCAGACGCGCCTGATTTTCGACGGAACAAAGGAAGAGATGCTCCAGTCGGGGCTGCCGGCTATCCGCGAATTCCTCAAGCCGAGCGACGCGTCGCTCTTTGCACTGCCCGAAACTCCCTCAGGAGGAATTTTGCATGAAGCGAAGCGATAATATTACCTGGTCCCAGGTAAAGGTCGGGATATTCATCGTCTGCGCCCTTATTTTCCTGGCAGGCGGGATTCTCATCATGGGGAAACAGACTAATCTCTTTACCCCGGTGGGACACCTCTCGGTTATCATGACCGATGTAGCCGGCCTCAAGGTCGGCGCCCCGGTATGGCTTGCGGGGGTCGAGGTGGGGGCGGTGTTGCGAATCTACTTTGACCGCCCCCGCGTGAGCAACGAGGTACAGATCGATCTCAAAGTGGACCGGGATGCTCTCAAGAAGATCGGCTCCGACTCGATAATCACCGTAAAGACCCGCGGGCTCATGGGTGAAAAATACGTCGACATCACCCCGAGCAGCGCCTACTCCGAAACTCCGGCGAAGCGGCTCTACGGGACAACGCTCCCCAAGCTCGATGACGTGATGCAGAAAGCGGGGACAACCTTTGACCAGTTGAACATGATAGTGACGAAAATGAACAAAGGAGAGGGTTCCCTGGGGAAATTAGCCAACGACCCCAAACTCTATGACAATCTCGTCGGACTCACCGCTGAAATGAAGGACCTCGCCAACGCATTTAACCAGGGGGAAGGGACCATCGGCAAGCTGGCGCATAACAGTGAGCCGTACGATAAGCTGATAAGCATCCTTAACCGCGCCGATACCACCATGAACGACATCCAGAACGGCAACGGAACATTGAACCATCTGATCCATGACCGGCAGCTCTATGACAAGATGGTGTCCCTGGCGGACAAGAGCGCGCAGGCCGCCGATGACGTGCGCGAGCTGAACAGAAAGCTCACCTCCAGTGAGAGCAGCATCGGTAAATTTCTCACCGACCGGGAATTCTACGACAAAGGGATGGCCCTGATCGACAAGGCCGACCGGTCGGTCAAGTCCTTCGAGGAGATTGCCGGCCGGGTGAACCGGGGCGAAGGGACCGTCGGAAAGCTCCTGAACGAGAAGGACCTCTACGAGAAACTCGACCGGATGATCGGCGATCTGGACGTACTGGTCAAGGACATCAAGGAGCATCCCAAGCGGTACTTGAAGTTTTCCTTCTTTTAGCCGGTTGTTAGGAGGAGCGGGCCTTTTCCGCACGCTTCGGGTAACCATCCGGCATCCCCCGGCTTCCTTGCCCCTGTGGAAATGGGTTGCGCTTGTCCAGGTTCCAATCAACATATGCTACGCATCCGGCGTACATTCTTTTCATTATTCCGTCTATCGAGGTTGCACACCATGGATCAGAAAAAAGCCGTCATCCTCTACAGCGGCGGGCTCGACTCTACCACCTGCCTGGCGATTGCCCGGGTCGAAGGTTTCGCAACCTATGCCATCAGCTTCGCTTACGGCCAGCGGCACCGGCACGAGCTGGAGGTGGCAAAGGCGAACGCGAAGGCTATGGGAGCTCTGGAGCACCTGGTAGTGGAGTTCGACCTCAGGAAAATGGGCGGAAGCGCCCTGACGAGCGACCTGGCGGTGCCGAAAGGAGGGGTGGGGAGCGATATCCCGGTGACCTACGTGCCGGCCCGCAACACCATTTTCCTCTCCTTTGCGCTGGGGTGGGCCGAGGTGCTCGGGGCCTTCGATATCTTTATCGGCGTGAACGCCCTCGACTATTCGGGCTACCCCGACTGCCGCCCCGAATACATTGCCGCCTTCGAGAAGATGGCAAACCTCGCCACCAGGGCCGGGGTGGAAGGAGCGGGGCAATTCAGCATCCACACCCCCCTGATCCACCTGACCAAGGGGGAGATCGTCAGGCAGGGGCTTGCCCTCGGCGTGGATTACGGGCGCACCCATTCCTGCTACGATCCGGCAGAGGATGGCAGTGCCTGCGGCCTGTGCGACTCGTGCCGGCTGCGCCTCAAGGGATTTGCCGAGGCTGGCATTCCAGACCCGGTGAAATACGCAAAAATATAGTGGCAGGCCCCCGTGCCTCCCCAGACCGGGCGACCACAGGGGGTCGTCCCTACAATAAACCCTATTGGGATGCCAATGACCAACAAAGCAGAAGGTTCTAACTCAAAACTCAAAACTCAAAACTCAAAACCTGCTTCGCTGCGCGATGTGCAAACCACCCGCGACACCCGCAGGGTCCCTATCAGCAAGGTGGGGGTGAAGGACATTTCCTACCCGATCGTGGTAATGGACAAGAACCGCTCCGTCCAGCATACCGTGGCGCGGGTCAACATGTACGTGGACCTGCCCCATCACTTCAAGGGCACCCATATGAGCCGCTTCATCGAAATCCTCAACACCTACCGGGAAAAGATCGCCCTTGACAAGATGGAGACCATTCTCCAGAAAATGAAAGAGAAGCTGGAGGCCTCGAGCGCCCACCTTGAGATAGAGTTCCCCTACTTCATCGAAAAGCGGGCTCCGGTTTCGGGAGCCAAGAGCCTCATGGAATATACCTGTGAATTCAAGGCGAACCTGGCAACGGATTTCGACTTCATTCTCGGCGTCAAGGTCCCGGTTACCTCTCTCTGCCCGTGCAGCAAGGAGCTCTCCAGCTTCGGCGCCCACAACCAGCGCTCGATCATGACCGTCCAGGTCCGCTACCGGGAATTTCTCTGGATCGAAGACCTGATCGAGGTGATCGAGTCGTGCGGCAGCTCGCCGGTCTATTCTCTCCTGAAGCGGGAAGACGAAAAATTCGTGACCGAGTATGCCTACAATAACCCCCGGTTCGTGGAAGACATGGTCCGGGAGGCAACCCTGAAGCTCGCCGCTATGGACACGATCACCTGGTTCTCGGTGGAGGCGGAAAACTTCGAATCGATTCACAAGCATTCCGCCTATGCCGCGGTGGAGCGGGACAAAAGGTGATGCGATTTTTCCGCAATCTCTGC
>JBGPCQ010000121.1:0-9147 GCA_041481895.1 Geobacteraceae bacterium
GGTCTGGCCGATGCAGCAGAATTCGCAATCGTACGGACAGCCGCGGGATGTCTCGACGCCGATCGGGATCGGAATATAACCTTTGCCTTTGGCTACGGGGAAAAGATCTCGCCGTGGTCTCGGCAGACCCGCGAGATCGGTCATTTTACCAGCCCGATATATTCTTTGCATCTGTCCCGAGGCGGCATCCTCCACAAGCTGCGGCCAGATCCCCTCCGCTTCTCCCACGACCACGGCGTCCGCATGCTCCAGGGCTTCGTCAGGCAATACCGTGGGGTGTATTCCTCCCATCACCACCTTCACGCCTTTTTTGCGATAGGCGTCGCCGATCTGATAGGCTCTTGGCGCGAGTTCGGTCAAGACGGTGATGCCCACCAGATCCACATCCTGATCGATGTCATCAGCCGCAAAAGCCTCCTCGACGATGGTTATCGTGTGGCCGGGCGGGGTGAGCGCCGCCAAAAGCGGAAGATTCACCCTCTGGAGTTTGAAGGGGCTGGATATCATGTCTTCACGGTGGTCGTGGGGTGCGATAAGTTTAATTTTCATCATTGAACCTCGGTATCTTTGCCAACAGGTCTCGAAACGCCCCACCCCGCTTCCGGCGGAGTCGGTATCATCTTCACAGCGTAATCGCCGGTTCCATGAAGTGAGCCGCTCATATAGTGACGCTCTCTGTTGTCCTCGGCTGTCAAAGAGAAAATCGATGTGTCGTACGGACGAACCCGCAAAGACATCGGGACATCCATCATGTCGAGAAGGGACGCGAAATTGTTGAGATGGGAAACCCTGATGCCGGGGGCGATGCCATCCAGGAGCTCTTTCTTGCCATACTGCTCGCCCGACACGAAGAACTCGGGCACATCGACGATCTCCTGGTCAGGCTTCATATGGGAATAGACTTGCCCATGCTCGGCCAATGTCTGGCCATGGTCCGATGTGTACAGAACAGCATAGTTTTGATTGGTCGTTTCGGAAACAAGCACCCTGAAGAATTCATCCACCTGAAAGCGGATCCCGTTGTCATAGGTATTGACAAGCTTCTCACGTCCGGCCGGGCTGGGGTCAATGGATTCCAAAGCTTTCATGACCGGCTTCCAGATCGTGGAGGCCGGATCGTCCGGATAATTATTGCCATAGTGGAAATGGAGACCCTTCTTGTTGACGAGAATAAAATAGCCCCCTTTTTCATTCAGAATGCTACTGAGAACGCGGGCAACCCCCACATCTTTCGTGGCATCAAGATCGATCCGGAGCTCCTTGAACGACCGATCGTTCATCCACCGGTCCAGGGATCTCGCGGGACCATCCCCGGCCTCTTTCAAGAGCGAATAAAGGCAGACCTGATTGATGTCGATGTAGATCGTCTCGTAGCCCATTTTCTTCGCATAATCAAAGATGGTCGGGTTCTTGTCGGTCTGAAAGGCATTGTCGGGGAATTCGTTGTGGCCCGTAATCAGATAGGCATTGCTGATGTGCGTAAAGGAGCCTGCTGCGACACAAATACCGAGGTTCTTGAGGAGGCCCCGGTCTTCGAGGGACTGCAGGAACGGTGTGGTGGCGCGCGGGTAGCCATTCAGGCTGAGATTGCTGCCGCGAACCGATTCATCGATCACATAGATGATGCTGTCGAGCGGCCGTTGGGAGGCGTGAAAGGTCGGCAGGTCGTCTCGTGGTCCATGATAGTGGTGGTGGTTTTCAAACGTGCACTGAAGTATTGCCCGGAGCAAGGAGGTCAGGGGATTCAGATGAAAGCTCCGTTCCGGCACGTGGAGGAAGAGAACGTAATTGGAAACGAGGAGGTAGAGCGCCGGCAGGAAACTGAGGGCGAGGGTCATTGGAAAGCCGGATACAGGGGGGGCGAGGATCAGTACGGAGAGAATGAGTGCGTAGGGGAGAGCATACAGCAGGACGAGTGGCTTGAAGAAGCTTAAGATGGCTTCTATCCGATGATCCCCGCTGACGGTCACGGAGAGAAACAGGTCGGTGCCGGTCATGAACTGGGATAGTGTCCGCCAGTAGGATAATTGGACGATAACAACAAAAGCGGAAAAAAGGAGGACGACCGCGCGGAGAGGTCCCGGGAGGAGCGTAATAAGATAGAAAAGGGCGACCACCTGCAGGAAGACCAGCACGAGGGTACCCATGAACTTCATGATGCCGACAATCGAAAACGAATTCAGGAGATCACGGTAAGCACGGGACCTGCAAATGAGATCGATGAGGAGAGCGAGCGTCGCTGCAATCAAGGCGGTCATGGCACGGGGACAGGGTGCCTGAGTAATGGAACTGAGGGGGTTGAGTACTGTCACTGGCCCTCTTCCCATTTGGTGGCGATTATCCCCAGGACAAAGACCACGGCCGCGAAAACAGCTATTATTGCTGCGGATCTCAGCGCGGCCATGTTGTCTTCAAATACCATCGCGGCCCGGAGACCCTCGTTTACGTAATAGAGCGGCAGTACCTTGGCTAACTTCTGCAAAAATCCCGGCATCAGCTCGATCGGGAAGAAGCTCCCCGAGAGGAACATCATCGGCAGACTGACTACGTTTGCCGCGGCGGCAGCGCTCTGCGCCTCCCTGGCAAAGCGGGTCAGTATCATCCCGATGCCGACAAACGCAAAGACATCCAGCAAGATGAACGCAAGGAGCCAGGCGTCTATATGGAGGCTGACCTTAAACACGGCGTAGCTCACCAGCAGCATCGAAATTGTGCAGATAACCGCAATTATGAACTGGTAGAGGATGTTCGACAATATCCATTCGGTACGGGTGATGGGGGTGGTGGAAAGTTTCCTGAGGATGCCCTTCTGTCGCAGCTCCGTATCCGAGTCCACCGTGCTGAACAGGCTCAACGTCATCACCGCCATTGCGATGATGCCGGGGACGAAGAACTCGATAAACCGGTATTTCCTGGTGAGTATCGACGTCTCGGTCGACTTTATGAACGGCGGTATCCCGGACATCTCCCGGTTTATCACGGCGAGCACGCCGTTCAGGATGAGAATCTTCGTAGGCACCGAAGAAGAGCTCGGGTCATAGATATACGTGATGGTAACGGATGAGTTGTAATCGTTGAAGAACTTTCTCCGCAGGAATGACTTCTCCAGGCCTTTGGGAATAACGAGGAGAAGGTTCACCTTGTTGTCCCGGACGTACTGCATGGCATTGGCAGCGGGGTCGACCCTGGTAATCTTGAACTTGCCGTTGAGACTGAGGGCCTCAACGGACTCCGCGGACGATTTCGTCTGGTCGAGGTCCTGCACGCACAGGTGGTATTCCATGCTGTCCTGGCTCATGAAGATCGTGCCGAACAAGAGAATCAGGATTATCGGGAACGCTATCGTGAAGAACATGGTGGTCTTCACGCGGTAGAAGCTCAAGAGCTTCACAACGATATTTGCACTGATGATGCGCGGGTTCATTGTGGCTCCATTTCGGTCGGATCGTCCCGGAGCGCCTCGCCGGTAAGTTTCAGGAAAACCTCCTCAAGGTTGGGCTTCCGGACGTCCAGCCCTTCGTACAACGCCCCGCTTTCCTTGATAGCGTTCAGTATCCTCTGGACGTCGTACGCGTGCTCCACCCTGACCCTGATGTTTCTATGGCGGTCAAGGACCGGGTCGAAGCCCATTTCCCGGACAATCTCAAAGACTTTTCCATCGACGGGCTTGAGCGTGAGGGCCAGGTAATTCGCGTTGTTTTCGATGAGTTCCCCGGGAGAGCCCATGGCGATTATTTTCCCCTTCGAGATTATGGCGACCGTGTCTGCAAGAAGTTCCGCTTCCTCCATGTAGTGGGTGGTGAGAAACACCGTCTTCCCCTTCTTCTTCAGGCCCTTCAGGACCTCCCATACCTCGTGCCGCGCGTGGGGGTCGAGCCCGGTCGTCGGCTCGTCGAGGAACACGACCTCGGGGTCGTTGACGAGGGCAATCGCTATTCCGAGGCGCTGTTTCAACCCTCCGGAGAGGTTCTTGTACTGCTCTTCGGCCTTGTCCCCGAGGTTCACGAGCTCTATCAACCCGTCGATATCGGTCTTCGTGCGAAAAAGCCGCGCGTAGTACTGGAGGGTCTCCCTGACCGTTATCCTGTCGAACGAGTTGAACCCCTGGGGGAGGACGCCGATACGGGGTACAATGTCGTGCTTTTTCTTCGTAACGTCCATGCCGAGAAGGCTAACTTTTCCCGACGTTGGTGTGCGGATCGTCTCGATAATCTCGACGGTAGTGGTCTTGCCGGCGCCGTTCGGGCCTAGGAAGGCGAACACCTCCCCTTTTCTGACGGTGAACGATATGTCGTCGACCGCCGGCAGATCTCCGTAACGCTTCGTCAGTTGGTCGACTTCGATTGCGTACTCAGTTTTTTTGGTCATGGATCTCCATTTTGGGCCAGAACCCGATGTCGCTGAGGACCTTCCCGCTCACCCCGGGCCACGCCATGAGAAATCGGTCAATCACCGGCTGCTGGTGCTTGAATAGAACAAAGCCCGGTATTAACGTCGCACCCAGATGCGCTTTGGTCTTTTCCGCGCCCTGGCCCGCGTAATAGAGAGGAATTTTTTGCTCCACACAGGTGCGGACATTTTCAAGCCAGGACAGGACATAGATGTTGTAGGTGCGGCCCAGGTCGTAATCCATGCAGAAATACTTGTCCACCATCGCTTCCTGTTTTACGACGAGAAGGTTGAAGGCGGCGAGTTCCTCCTGCACAAAATAGAGGGTGTATTCGGCGCCCGGGACTCTCTCACAGATTTTTTCAAAAAATAAACGGTTGTGTGCGCCAAACGCCATGGGGCTCCGCGCCACCGTTTCCCGGTAAAGCTTGTAGATCCTGTCCAGATAAGGAGAAATAGTGCGGCTTCGAATCACTCTGACTTCATGAGAGGCACGCATTTTGCGGCGCAGTTCCTTTTTCGCGCCCTTGGAAAAGCGGGCCAGGAATTCCTCCATGCTGTTAAAATTGATCGGCAACCGTGCGCATGACTGAAATTGCACCTGATTGAATTTTTCGAATATTTCCCCGGGAAGTCTGCCGTACTGATTAAAGTTGTACAGCGCCACGATGTCGCTTTTCAGTTCGGCTGCGAGCGTTTGCAAGGCGCCAAAAGCCATTTTGTAGGCCGCATCGAGGGTACCCGCATCGATGTGAGGATCAATCCCGATTTCACTCCATTCCCCCACCACCAACCCCACGCTCAAAACACGGGGCTGGAAAAGCGAGGGGATGAGACGGCCCGCCACTTTCAGAGTTTTTTTGAGCCATCCCTCCACAAAAGCGGAGAGATCAAAGCGGGTTTCAAACAGCGGCAACAAGAGAACGGGAACATCATCTTTCAACACCACTATGCTGCTCAGGTTAAAACCGTCCACACCCGATTCCTGCAACAGGGAAAGGAGGGGGGCGGTGCTGGAAGGCTCCGGGAAAAGACGACCGAGATCTGCCGCCGATACTCCGTCTAACCGCGGCATGCATCTGCAGGTAAGGTTATTCATGGCCTGTCGGTCTCCGATTCGCGAGGGCTATGGATAACCACATCTTCCTCTGAGGAAGCGAACGTACCCAGAGGGTCCGGCCCGCTGCCAGGGGAAACCGGGCCAGGGCCTTGCCTGATAAGCCGACCGGAAAAGTATACCCGCCGCCGCTCATGCCCTCCGACGGATAGACGGTGATTTGCCGCGGATCCACGAGATGAAATGCGCATCCCAGTGCCTTGACGACGGCTTCCTTGATAGACCAGAGCAGGGCTGATGCCTCTGCCAGATCTCCGCCCGCCAGCTTCAAGGCATGGTGCAGCTCTTCCGGCTGGAAGACCCTTTGAAAGGGGTATTCTTTCTGGAATTCCTCGGTCCCTGCCGCATCGATGCCGATATCAGACTCATCTCCGGAGAGAGCGGCCCAGATTTTTCCTCCTCCCTCGCTGATGGAAATTGCCGGACCCCGATATTCTCCCAACTGGAGATGGGGCCTGCCAAGCGGGCCGCGTACCACCTGAATGGGGAAAGCAGCTCTGCAGGAGGATTGACACTGTTTCCATAGAGGACTTTCCATAGCCGCACAGTGGTCCCACAGGGTGGAGACGAGTCGGTGTTTGACCCCTGTCCTCCCCTCCTCCTCTTTGAGGGTTTGATCGGCACATGGCATGGATGCGTAGAAGACTGGTCCTCTCCCAGGAAAGAAATGCATGGCGCGAACGGTTATTTCCTGGCAATCCTTAGCCACATTTGCTCCCTGCGGTTTAGAGCTTACTTTACAAGTAATCGCGCCCGTATTTATGTCAGATTTGGCCGGACTGATTGAGCAAAACCGCAGGCGTAGCAGGGCTACGTCGAGGCTTTTGCGATTGAGGACCGGTCAAAGATGGCGTGAAGACGGGATGCGAGATCTCAGTCCGTAACCCAGTGCATCTGCATTCCATTAATCTGCATGATGGTGCTGCCTTGATCGTCAACGCCTCTGGCGTCCCAGGAGAGTCCTTCGTCGTCCTGCGCCCGCAAGCGGGCCTCCAGGGTTATCTGTTCCCCTGCCCGGCATGTTCGCGAAAACCTCATTTCCCCGATCTCCAGGGGAATCATCGATCGTTGCTCCGATGGGTCCGTTGCAGCGATCTGGAAGCCGACCAGCTGCAAAAGGGCCTCGAAAAGGTAGATCGAATATTGGTACCGGGCATTCCGCAGATGCGCGAAATCAGTTGTCTCCCGGCAGGTGGTTCGGCCCCGCACCACCCCCGGACCTGCACCGTCAAGGCTCTCCATCACGCGATACCTCCCTTCAAGGCCGCTGCGCTCTTTGTACCATTCAAGCACTTTTTCATGATCCATGGGCCGTGTCCGGAGCTCGTCCAGCCGGACAGGAAAATCCGGGAGCCCTTCCCCGAGATCTCCTCTCCCGCCATCAAGGATCACCTGGCCCGTGCAGTGCGGGGTGAAACGGTGGGTCAATCTCCCGGCTGGGGAGAGCTCCTGTGTTGCGAGGGAGACCTCGCAGACTGCCTCCCGAGGGCCGTGGCCGACCCGGCGGCAGGAGATCCTGGAAGGGCGTGGAACCCCGGGAGGGCATTGGATCATCTCCATGAGCCGCACCTGGCGAACTCCCCGCACCTGCAGGTGGGGATAAAGTATCCGGGCCGCTTCCATGAATGTCTCCAGAACCATGGCGGCTGAGACAAGAGGATGCTTGACGAACTTGAAAGGCCGGTGATCCGCGATCCAGAGATCCTTCTCCGTGGAGAAGGTCCTGAAGGCCTCCAGTTCTTCCCGGCGGATGTCGAGGCGAGAGATCCTTTCTATCATGGGAAAGTCCTCGGGGCTCAAGGAGACGGTGCCTCCATCCAGTTCTCCATTGAGAGAAGGAGGGGCGGTATCATTGAGCAGTGCCGTCTTTACGGTTGGCAGCCTCCTCATGAACATCACCCAATCGTCGTCCACGCGGGCTACAAAGAGCTCCCGGCAGAAAAGCCCTGCAAGCTCATCTGCATGGATATACCCCACGCCCTTCCGCTTCAACAGCTCCCGGAGCTCCGGATCATCCGCCATGCCCGCCCCCTCGACAGGGGGAAGCATCAAGGCCTTGCAGAGGATGACGTTGTTTTTCCGGCGAAGGGTTCTGATCAACGCGGACATCATCCGGTTGGCTGCAGCGTAGTTGGCCTGACCGGGATTCCCCTGGATCGCGGCCGCCGAGGAGAGGCCCACGAAAAACCTCAATCCAACCTCCTCCGCAGCTGAGAATAAATTCCAGGCCCCGAGCAATTTGACGTCCGTTACCATGGAGAAATCATCCGGGCTCATTTGGCTCAGGAAGCCGTCCCTGAGGACTCCGGCGCCGTGAATGATCCCGTCGATCCTGCCATAAAGGCTTGCCACCTCGCCCATGATCGCGCGGACCGCTTCGGGATCGGTCACATCGCAGGTATGGTATGTTGCCTCGATCCCCGAGGAGTGCAAATCCGCCAGGGTCCGAGCGATCTCCGACGCCCGCCGGTCAACAGGGAACGCTTCAGCAGGCACTTGCCCGGGGCGCTGCTGTGCCGGATCGAGGACTGGATTCAGAGCCGTTCTCCCCAGGAATACCAGGCGGGGCATGAACGGCGCAAGACTGCGCGCCAGATGGGCGCTGATCCCGGTTGCGCCCCCAGACATGACGACAACGTCTCCCGGTTGAAGCTCGAGACTTGGCGAATCCCCGAAGACCGACGGGGCTGACTGTCCCTCCGAAGTGAAGACCCCGCCATCAGGATAAACGAGCTCCACCACGGTGCATCCTCTATCAAGAGCGCCGCGCAGCGCAACGCGAAGGTCTGTATCGCGCTGGATTTCCAATGTGCGAAACTGGACCGATGAATACTCCTGCGCTGCGCTTAGAAACAGCCCGAGCATCCCCTCCGCCAGCAGGCGGCCGTGAGCTTCGGTATCCTCCCTGGAATAGATCAGCACCACGAATTTCTTTTTCGGTGATTGGAGAAATGCCTTCAGTGGCAACAAGAGCCCCCTGAGAAGCCGCGCGACATCCGCGATGCTCTTTATACCTCCCGCCCCGTCTTGAGGCAGGGTGATGACCATTCCTGCAAGGGACGCCAGGCCCGAGATTCTCTCTGCCGCCCTGACGGAACCTTCATCAGTCAGAAGGTCGTGCCCCTCTTCGCCCGGACCGAAGTTCCCTTGCATGAAGAGCATTGGAAACGTTTCAACCCCATGATTCAGTCTGAGGATCTCCCCTGCACTTTTGGCAATCCCGTCATCTTTGTCAGGTGAGAGAAGGAGGACTGAATCGCCCGGGCTCAATTCCACAGGCATAGAGGCCGCCCACTCTACAGGAGCGTGGTTGAATACGAGCCGTTTCAAGCTCGCCTCATCCTCTGAGGAGTTCGGGATTTCATCCCGCACCGGGTCGGGGGCAACAGCTTTGTTGTCCGGCTGCAGGCTGGCACTTTCCTGCGTGGCGATTATTGTGGAGATCCTCAGGGCGATGTCCTTCACGGTACGGACGTCCATAAAATCTTCCATTTCGATAGTGATCCCGAATTGACGTTCCGCAGCATCCATGATGATGGGGAGGCGGCTGGACCGGATGGAGAGATCCCTTCTGAGTTCCATATCGGGTTGGATCTCGTCCCTCTCGAATCCTGTTGCATCCATGATGATGCGAATAAGAC
>JBGPCQ010000122.1:0-9087 GCA_041481895.1 Geobacteraceae bacterium
GTTCCCTCTCTTGACATCCTTTTCCAGACCCGCTTCGGAATCCTCCTTACGATCAAGATCGCCCTCTTCCTCATCATGGTCATGTCGGCGCTGGTGGTCGTGCTGATCATCGGCCCGCGACTGCGCCGCAGGATCGGCGGGGATTCGCCCGACGCGGGGCGCTCCGGTATCCTGACGCCGCAAGAACTGAGTCAGTACGACGGAGCAGACGAACGACCCGCCTTTTTTGCCTACAACGGCAGGATTTTCGATGTTTCCGCCAGCCGGCTCTGGAAAAACGGCATGCACATGGGACGGCATCCCGCCGGCACGGACCTGACGGGGGTGCTCAAACTGGCGCCGCACGGCGAGGACAAGGTACTGGCAATGCCGGTCGTCGCCCGGCTTGCCGATGCCGGGACTGCATTGCCGCCCCCCCTGCACCAGCGGGTCTTCTTCTTCATGGCCTACATGAACCTCGGCATGGTATTCGCCATTGTGCTCATTCTGGCACTCTGGCGGTGGTGGTAAGCCGCTTATCTACTCCAGACCCCGGCGGGGACCTCTCTTACTTCTCCTGCTTGGCGAAAGTCCTGATATACATGATGAGCGATTTCATCTCGTCTGAAGCAGGATCGAGCGCGGTCCCCTTGAGCGGCTTTTTGATGCACGCATTGACGATCCCGGACAGCTCTCCCTCAGTGTAGCCGGCAGCCTGTGCCAGTCTGTTCCCGCCCGGATGGCAGCTTGCGCAGCTTTTCCCGTTTGTCCCCAGTTGCGTGCTCGAAAAAAGCTCTTTGCCACGCTCAAGGGATGGTGCATCGGCAGCCAGTGCCAGGGAAGCCAGCGCCGTCAGCATACCAACGGTTATCACGAGTTTTTTCATTGAGTTTACCCCCTCTCTGGACATAAAAGATTTTTCTTTTGCTTCCCGCCTATCCAATTTTCCCTTGTCACTGCTCAGCCGGTGTGTGGCGGAAGCATCCTTTCCCTTTTGAAAAATTTGCACCCCTTCTCCCCCCCGGAGCACCCCGCTATTCTACGGTAACTACCTGATTTTATGGGATCTATATCCCAATACCAGCCGATGGCACAACTGTTGCTCACAATGCAACCATCCCCCTCCACTTTTTTAATGAGAAATAATCCCCCCCAGTTACCCACTGCCACATTGAGAGCACTTAAGGACAATGGCGGGAAAACAGCACATCACATTATTACGTCCCAATGGAGGGGCTATGTCATTCACGGATACCATTCTCAGATACATCATGTCAAGGGGAGCATTGATAACCGTTGTCACGCTGTCGTTTCTGGCGGGCTTTCCAGATGGGCCTGAAATTATCGGCATAGCGGAGGCCCAGACACGTAATGATTCCGCCCCGTGCATTATCGACCCGCTTTACAATACGGGCAATGTCGATTGCGGTGTTGCGCGCGACAAGAACAAGTCGCCGTATTTCCCTTCCCGGATCGTTACCTCCATCGAAAGGGGCAATCTCGGTATAGAGCTGTTCGAACCCCCGGAATTGTGCAAGGGATGTCACCCGGAGATCTACAGGCAGTGGAAGGGGTCGATGCATTCCAACGCCTGGAATGATCCGATATATCTTGCGCTCATGCGCGCATCGAGCAAAGCGACCAATGGTTTGACGGATAATCTCTGTATCGGTTGCCATACCCCCATCGGACTCACCACCGGAGAGGCGACGCCGGCAGGAGAAAGATTGGGGGAAATAGCCAGGAATGGCGTTCAATGCGACTTCTGCCATAACATTTCCGCCGCCACCGGTATCGGTAATGGCTCGTTCGTGCTTACCCCCCGCAAATACGGCCGTCCGCTCAAGTTCGGTCCGTTCAAGGACGCCAAGTCACCGTACCATGATACCGCCTATTCCGAACTGCATACGGTGCCGGAGTTGTGCGGCACCTGTCACAACGTGACCCATCCGTTCAACCGGGTTCCGCTCGAGCGGACCTACGATGAATGGAAGGATAGTCCCTACGCGGCGGAAGGAATCGGCTGTCAGGAGTGTCATATGACCCCGGGCCCCGGCTATAAGAAAAATCCGGGACGGGCCGCCACCGGCGGTAAAGAGCGTGAGCATATTTTTACCCACTATTTCGTCGGCGGCAATACCATGGTGCCCGCCATGCTCGGTTCGGAACTGCATGCGAAACTCGCGACAGAGATGCTGCAGGGCGCAGCCAGAATGGAAATCATTTCGGTGCGGAATGTGCGCCCCGGCAGCACTGCCACGGTGGTCATCCGTGTCCATAATTCAGGCGCCGGGCACAAGCTGCCGACGGGGTTCCCCGAGGGGCGTGAAATGTGGGTGGACTTCCGGGCTCTGGACGGTAAGGGGAAGGAGTTCTATCGCCTTGGCAGGCTTGACGGAGCGGGCTCTCCGGAGCAGGGGGCCCATACCTTCAAAGTCGAATTGGGTGATAACGAAGGAAACATTATCGATCTGGAGGTCTGGAAGGCGACCAGGGTACTCCACGACAGCCGGATCCTGCCGCGCGGGTATGCGGATGTCAGGTTTGAATTCCAGGTGCCGGCGGACTTCGCCGGAGAGCTGCTCATAAAAGCGGACCTCTGTTATCACTCTTTCTCCCAGGCATTTGTTAATCGTCTGCTCGGCAAGGATGCGCCGAAAGTGCCGACAGTGATCATGACCTCCCTGACCGGGCAACAGGAAGTAGATAAAGCGGTCAAGTAAACTTCATCGACTGATTCTGCGACGATCTTCAACCCGGGGCTTGCCCATAAAGCAGCTCCGGCGCGGTATTGCCTCCGTTGGTACGATTTTTCAGCAGATCCCCTCTCCCTTTGTCATGAAAAACTCCTTCCCCTCCGCACGCAATTCGCCACTTGAAATCCGCCGGTGATGGTATTACACTGGTTCATTATCAGGCTGTTGAAAAACGTCATGAGGAGGTCGGGATGCAAGGCGTAAGCGAGCGAAAATGCGAGGCGTACAACCTGTACGTTGAGCGTTTGAGCGAGCGACAACACAGCAGACCGACCCCGCAGTAGTTTTTCAACAGCCTGTTTCATCAGGCAGGGGGGGCGGGCATGAAGCGCGAGGTAACTGCCGCGGCGATACAGTTCAACATACGGCTGGGAGATATCGACGCCAATTTGAAGTACGTCCGGGATATCCTCCCCCGGCTGGCGGACCGGGGCTGCCAACTGGCGGTGCTGCCGGAGATGTGGAGTTGCGGCTTTGCCTACCGGGAGCTGAACGAGCTGGCGAAACGGACCCCTGAGGTGGTCGAGGAAATGGGGCGGCTCTCCCGGACATACGGCATGGTGCTGGTCGGCAGCGTCCCCGAGCCGGACGGCGACCGGGTCTGCAACACCGCCTATCTGCTCGACCAGGGGAGGCTGGCCGGCGCATACCGGAAAATCCATCTTTTCTCCCTCATGAACGAAGACCGCTCCTTCACCGGCGGCGATTCCTGGCTGGTCGCCGACACCTCTGCCGGCCGGATCGGGGTATTCATCTGCTATGACCTCCGCTTCCCGGAACTGGCCCGGCGCCTGGCAGTGGAAGGCGCAGAAATCCTCGTCGTCCCCGGCGAGTGGCCGAAGCCGCGGGAAGAGCACTGGCGGACCCTGCTCAGGGCACGGGCCATCGAAAACCAGCTGTTCGTGGTCGCCGCCAACTGCTGCGGCGTCATCGGCAAGCACGATTTTTTCGGCTCGAGTCTCATCATCGATCCGAAGGGAGAACTCCTCGCCGAAGGGGGCTACGAAAACTGCGAACTCCTCGCCACCCTCGACTTCACGGTCATGGAGAACTGGCGCCGGCAGATCACCTGTTTCCCGGACCGGAAACCGGAATATTACTGAACACGGAAGAGGGGTGCAGAATCTTTTCCCTTCCGCGCTTCCGCATAGAAAATACGTATTGACTTACCGGCAGTTAAGGAATATTTTTTTACAGTTTTGCATATGACACATGTGTGGAGGTAACCGTCTTGACTTTTTTCGCAGGGACCGGCCTGGTCGTAAAACTGGTGCTTCTGATTCTCCTCGTCTTCTCCGTCATCTCCTGGGCGATAATCTTCGACAAATTCAGGCAGGTGCATCGCGCCAATCGCGAATCGGAACGTTTCCTGGACTTCTTCTGGAAGACCAAACGCTTCGACGCCATCAGCGCCCAGCTTGACCGTTTCGCCAGCTCCCCCATCGCCGTCCTCTTCAACGAAGGGTACAGCGAGCTCACCAAGCTGGCCCAGAAAGGAGATGAAAAGGAAGACCCCCATGTCATCAGCACCGAACTGGGAGGCATCGACAATATCGCCCGCGCCTTGCGCCGCGCCACCACCTCTGAAATAACAAGGCTGGAAAAGTACCTCACCTTTCTTGCGACCACCGGCTCCACGGCGCCTTTCATCGGCCTGTTCGGCACGGTCTGGGGTATCATGACCGCATTCAAGGGGATAGGGGAAACCGGTTCCGCCTCTCTGGCCGTCGTAGCCCCCGGCATCGCCGAGGCGCTCATCGCCACCGCCATCGGGCTGGTCGCCGCCATTCCTGCGGTCATCGGCTACAACCATTTCCAGCATAAAATCAAGGTGCTCATTGCGGGTATGGACAGTTTTTCCACCGAGTTCCTCAATATCGTCCAGCGGAAGTTTGCCGGCAAATAGGAGACAGCATGGAAATCGGCAGCAGAAGCAACGGCGACCGCAACGTGATGTCGCAGATCAACGTCACACCTTTTGTTGACGTCATGCTCGTTCTCCTGATCATCTTCATGGTGACCGCGCCCATGATGCAGCAGGGGGTCCAGGTCAACCTGCCGAAAGCGGACACCAAGGCCCTGACACCCCAGGAAGTGACGGTGGTCGTTTCCATTGAGAGAAACGGCAAACTTTTCATCAACACTACCGAAACCCCTGTCACTGAGCTCAGATCCAGGCTTGCGGGGATGTTCGCCACGCGGGCCAAAAAAGAGGTCTTCCTCAAGGCAGACAAGGATGTCCCCTACGGTGAAGTCATTCAGGCCATGGCGGAAATAAAGGGCGCGGGCATCGAACGGCTCGGCATGGTCACCGAACCCGCCCAGAGGAGATGATCCGCACGGTGACCCCACAATTAAAGAATGGGGGGCTCCGGATAATGGTCTGCTGCTCGGCCGTCATCCACCTCATCGTCTATTTATTTCTTCTGGAGTTTCATTTACCCACCCGTTTCAAGGAAGCGCCGGTCTATTACGTGGACATCATGAACCTTCCCGTGGCTGATCCGCAGGCCGGCACCCCTTCGGCAGGAGAAAACCCTGCTGCCCCCTCTCCACCTGCGCCCCCCAAGACGCGGGAAATGCTCCTGCCGGTAAAACCTCCGGCAAAGATTCCCCCTCGGCAAACGGCGGCCAAACCGCCTAAACAGCCGGAAACGACCCAATCAGCGCGGGAATTCGAGGAACGGATGGCCCGCCTGGAACGTGAAGCCGGGGCGAAGCACACGGCAGAAGCCATTGAAGCCCTGAGGAAACGGGGAACCGGCAAAGGGGCGGTCGGCATGCCCGGAGCAACCGGCAAAGAAGCGGGAAGCGATTATGCCAGTTATATCAGATCGCGGCTGGAGGACTCATTCAGGCAGGTGGACACCTTCAAGCCCGTTCCCGGCAAAGAGGCCGTCGTACGACTCATTATCGACCGCAACGGGCGCATCGCCAGCCTGCGCTACGAGCGGCGCTCCAACGACCAGATGTTCGACATCGCCGTGGACCGGGCTATTGCCCGAGCGGAAAAAGAGTTCAGGCCTCCTCCCGGCGGTGGACAATTCGAACAGGTTTATAGTTTCAAGCCGCAGGGGGTAGGAAAGAAATGAACCGACTTCTTCTCATGCAGCTCGTTGCCCTGCTTTTAGCGTTCCCCATCTATGCGGAACAGGGATATATGGAAGTTACGGCGCCGGGAAACCGCGCCCTGCAGTTGGCCGTCGCTCCGCCCACGGCTTTTGCCGGCAGTGCGGACACGAAAATTTCCGGGGAACTTGCCGAACTTTTCCGGTTCGACATGACCCTGGCTGGTCCTTTCGCCGTCCAGGAAGCGCACGTAGCTGAAGGGAAGAGTGGCATCAAGCCGGGCGATTTTGAATTTGCCCCCTGGAAATCATCCGGTGCGGACCTGCTCCTGAAAACCGGCTATTCCGTGATCGGCACCACCCTGACCCTCGAATGCAGATTATATGACGTGGTCAAAGGGACGGAGGTTACAGCAAAGCGGTATACCGGCGACCTCAAGGAGATGCGCCGGATGGCGCATACATTCTCCGACGAGATAATGCGTACGATTACCGGCGAAAAGGGCCCCTTCAACAGCAAGATCGCTTTTGTCTCCACCGCTACCGGCAACAAGCAAATCAACCTGACGGATTATGACGGTTTCAACAGCCAGAAACTGACCGCCAACCGCTCCATCAACATTATCCCCGATTTTTCTCCGTCCGGCCGGGAGATTATCTACACCTCATACAAGTCGGGGAATCCCGACCTCTACCGGAGAGAACTCTTTTCCGGTGCTGAAGCGCGCATCTCTGCAAGCCGCGGTATCAATATCGGCGGCGCCTGGGCGCCCGACGGCAATCGGATCGCCCTTGCCTCAAGTAGGGACGGCCATTCGCAAATTTATCTCATCGCCAGGGACGGAAAACAGTTGGCCAGGCTCACCAGGAATTCCGCCCTCGATATTTCACCCACCTGGTCCCCTGACGGCTCCCGTTTGGCTTTCGTCTCCGACCGGCTGGGGAAACCGCAGCTGTTCATCATGGACGCTGACGGAAAGAACGTGCGGAGGCTCACCGCCAGCGGGGCCTATAATGTCAGCCCGCGCTGGTCACCCAAAGGTGACCGCATAGTTTACTGTCGCCAGCAGGGGAACGGTTTCCAGATATATGTCATCAACCCCGACGGCAGCGGCGACACCCGGCTCACCAGCGAAGGAAGCAACGAACATCCGCGCTGGTCCCCCGACGGAAGATTCATCGCCTTCAGTTCGAAGCGTGGCGGGAAAGAAGCAATCTATGTCATGCGCGCCGATGGAACAGGACAGACCAACGTATCCCGAGGGAAAGGGAATGAATCCCATCCTGCCTGGACCCGCTGGTAGCGGCACCATCTGCGCGCACCGCGGACTAATGCCTCAACCTGCTTTCCGGCACGCCGCACAAAAACGGAATGGAAGTAACGCGGCCGCCGGATTTTAAAATCCGTCACCAAGATTGCATTGAAATTGGCCGCATCTTATGTATAATGAACTATGGTGGTATTAGTCAGGTTTGTTTGGCCTGTTCGTATCGTTGAATTACCATTAATGTTATGAAAAGGAGCCGGAAAATGCGAAAAAGAATGGCGGGTTTCTTGGTGGTTCTCTGTTGCGGAGCACTTCTTGCCGGCGGTTGCGCCAAGAAGGAAGTCGTAAAAGGTGATGAATCGATCTCTCCCCCCCCTGGCAAAGCAGCGGTAACAGAGCCGGCCAAACCAGAACCCATGGATGTAGCGGTAAAGTCACAACAGGTACAGGAGGCGGCGGCCGGCACGGAAGCGCCCGCCAAGACTCCGGCGGAAGCCGCAGCGGAAGCCGCCCTGGGAAAAATCTATTTTGATTTTGATTCCTATGTTCTTTCCCAGACCGCCCGCGACACTCTGGCAATGAATGCGGAATATCTGCTGAAAAAAAACCCTGCCGTTAAGATCCAGATTGAAGGCAATTGCGACGAACGGGGCTCAGACGAATACAATCTCGCCTTGGGCGAAAAACGGGCAAAATCCGCACTGAATTACCTGATAACCTTGGGGGTGCCGGCGGCAAGGCTCTCCTTCATCAGCTACGGCAAAGAGAAGCCGGCTGACCCGGGCCATGACGATGCCGCCTGGGCAAAAAACCGCCGGGATGAATTTGTTGTCGTCAGATAATCGATTCCCGTACACAATTCTTGACAGGGGCGTACGGACTACGCCCCTGTTTTTTGAGGGGAACAACGCCTGTTCACCGAGGAGTGCACTGTTATGCGATTTATCAGGATGAGGTTTTCCTTACTGTTTTTTCTCGTCCTTGCCGGATGTGCAAGCAGAAGTGATCTCGACTATCTCCGCTCTGACGTGGATGAGCTCAAAACGCGTCTCTTCACTACCGAAAAGGAGATGGGGAATTTAAGGAACGAAACCAGGGAAGGGGTTGAAAAGAACCTTAAAGGTCTCCAGAACGACCTGGAAACCGTCCGCAAGGGAGCAGCGGATATCCAGGCAACCATCGAAAGCGTCAAGGTCGATATGCAGGTTGTGACCGGCAAGCTTGACGATGTCGCCTTATCTGCGAAAAAGCCCGTCGACGATCTTTCTCTCCTGCAGGAAGATACCAACCGTCGCCTTACTGCCCTTGAAGGGCACCTGGAAAAGCTTGAAAAATATTTCGAAGAGCAGAAAAAACCCGCAGCAGCAAAACCCGAAAATCCCGACACCCTCTATCATGAGGGACTTGGATCGTACAAGAGCGGCGACTTTCAGAAGGCCAGAGAGTTGTTTACCAGGTTTATCGACCAGTTCCCCACGCACGAGATGGCGGCTAATGCCCGCTACTGGTTGGGGGAAACCTATTACAGCGAAAAAAAATACGACCAGGCAATTCTGGAATTCCAGGAGGTCATCAAGAATTTCCCGGGCAAAGAAAAGGTCCCTGCTGCCATGCTAAAGCAGGGTATGGCCTTTAAGGAACTGGGAGACGTTAAAAATGCCCGGTATCTCTACAAGAAACTTGTCGAGGATTTCCCGGCAACGGAAGAAGCCAAGGCCGCCAAGGTAAAGCTCAAAGGGCTCTGATACCGCATACTGATTCAAAAAGAGAAAAGGCGGGGAAACCCGCCTTTTCTCTTTATGTCATCCGAAGATTTCAGGTTTTAAACGTATCCTTTTCCGCTTCTTTGCTCGAAGCAGTTTCAACACCTTCCTTGACAACACCTTCCTTGACAACACCTTCCTTGACAACACCTTCCTTGACAACACCTTCCTTGACAACACCTTCCTTGACAACACCTTCCTTGACAACGCCTTCCTTGACAACGCCTTCCTTGACAACGCCTTCCTTGACAAC
>JBGPCQ010000123.1:0-9029 GCA_041481895.1 Geobacteraceae bacterium
AGCGGCATGATTTGCTTGTCAAGGTTTGTACCGGTTCGCTCAGCCACTCGACCGGCATACCAGTCCAGCACTTCGTCCGCCATCCGGTAAGCGATAATAGTCAGTATAATGATGTTGATGACAAAAACTACACCCGAAGCAGCTATATAAGCTTTTCCCGGCAATGGCAGCGACCTGATTGCGAGGTAAAGACCGGCGAATATCACCAGGAGCGATGCCGGAGGCGTAACCTGCCGCAGTATACGGTCATCGAGGTCGGTGGCGGTGAATGCAGTAAACCGGGGGGCCCAGGTAATCAGCAGATACCGGAGAATTTTCGCTAGCACCCAGAAAACGGCAAAAATAATGACGGCAACGAGTATCTCCTTCATCCAGTACAGATACAGGCTGTCGCTTTCCTGGAGACGAAAGTAATTCAGAATTCTATCCACCAAACACCCTCGAGAAAATTGTTTCAACATGCTTCAGGTGATAGCTGAAGTCGAAAGCCGCCTTGATTTCCGCTTCGGTGAGGTAGGTGCATACCTCGGCATCATTGAGCAACTCTGTCTGAAAATCCTTCCCTTCTTCCCAGACTTTCATGGCATTCCGTTGGACCAGTGCATAGGCATTCTCGCGTGAAGCGCCTTTATTGGCCAGATCCAGCATGACCCGTTGGGAAAAGACCAATCCACGCATCAGATTCAGATTTTTCAGCATGTTCTCCGGATAAACCACCAGATTTTTGATAAGTCCGCAGCAGCGGTTAAGCATGAAATCGATCAGGATAGTAGCGTCGGGACCAATGACCCTCTCGACCGAAGAATGAGATATGTCGCGCTCATGCCAGAGAGGCACATTTTCGAGGGCGGACACTGCATACCCCCTGAGCAGGCGAGCCAGCCCCGACAGATTTTCCGACAGAACCGGGTTCCGCTTGTGAGGCATGGCGGATGACCCCTTCTGACCCTTGCTGAAAAACTCTTCAACCTCCAGGACCTCGGTCCGCTGCAAATGTCGTATTTCCACGGCGAACTTCTCAATAGAAGAGGCGATTATAGCCAGTGTGGCGAAGAATTCGGCGTGCCGGTCGCGCTGGATAACCTGGGTGGAACAGGGAGCGGGCTTCAAGCCGGCTTTCTTGCAGACGTATTCTTCCACTTTCGGGTCAATATTGGCGAAAGTCCCCACTGCTCCCGATATCTTGCCGTAGGATACCGTTTCTCTGGCCGCTTCCATTCTCCTAAGGTTCCTGCGCATTTCATCGTACCAGAGCGCCATCTTGATGCCGAATGTCACCGGCTCGGCATGGATCCCGTGGGAGCGGCCGATCATGGGAGTGTCCTTGTGCTCGAAAGCACGTTTCCTGATTGCCTCCATGAGACGTTTGATGTCGTCAATGATAAGGCCGCTGGCCTCGGAAAGGAGCATGGCGAACGACGTATCGAGCACATCGGAGGATGTAAGCCCCAGGTGAACAAAACGGGAATCATCGCCGATATAATCGGCAACGGACGTGAGAAAGGCGATTACATCGTGCTTGACAACTTTCTCGATTTCGTCGATGCGTTGAATGTCGAATTTTGCCCGGGATTTGATGCGCTCAACCGCATCCTGAGGGATGGCGCCCATCTCGGCATGCGCCTCACATGCATATATTTCTATTTCAAGCCATTTACTGTAGCGATTTTCCGGTTCCCAGATGCGGGCCATCTCCGGCCTGCTGTAGCGCTCAATCACGTGTAAAACTCCCTTCGTTATAAAAAGTTTCGCATTAAGAGTTCCAGGTTGCAGGCTTTAAGTTTCATAACGTAAAGCTCAAAACTTGATACTCGAAACTGGTTTAGTTAAACCGTCATAACTTCAGTTACACAATGTTGTTGTCCGACGATAAGACGCGGGGCACAAATATTCTGATCCTCAAGAAGTGCAGTTGCAACATGTAAAGCAATTTCAGGGTTGTTGTTGACTTCCGAAAGATGAGCGAGGAAAACTCCCGCCAGTTCAGGGTGTATGATCTCGTCGAGGAGTTGTGTCGATTCCGTGTTGGAAAGATGACCGTGACGCGACTTGATGCGTTGTTTCAAATGCCAGGGATAGGGGCCGTTGAGAAGCATCTCTTCATCGTGGTTGGATTCGAGTACCAGAACTTTAGAGCCTCTCAGCTTGTCCTTAACCAGCCTGGTGGCAATTCCCAGGTCGGTGGCAATCCCGATCCTGCCGTCCCGGCATTCGATACTGAACCCTACCGGATCGCAGGCATCGTGGGTAATGGGGAAAGGGTCGATCAGCGTATCCCTGAACGTAAAAGGGTAGCCCGATTCGAACTCCACGATTTCAATACTCTTCAACGATATGCCGATTTCCCTGCGGGTGGGAAAACTGAGCAGGAGAGGGATTTTAAGTTTACGGCACAATGCACCGGCGCCGCGAATGTGATCCGCATGCTCGTGGCTTATCAGAACGGCATCCAGCTCTGATCCCTCGACCCCAACGGCTGCAAGCCTGTTCAAAATCTCACTTGCGGAAAGACCGGCGTCCACCAGTATTTTGCTGGATCCGGTATCCACAAAAATTGCATTCCCCTTACTGCCGCTGGCAAGCAGACAGACCCGCACTACCCCTCCTGAACCTGTATCGATATTACTATGAGCGATGCAAGCGAGCTGCGCTTGCCGGAATCATATTTCAAACAAGAGACCAACCATTTTTTATACAGGAAACCGCCGGGAGATTCAAGGCCAAACTTGGATGGAGTTCACCTGAGCAGGTTCATATAGTCGAGCGTCGCGTCCCCGACGAGCGGATCCAACGGCAGGAGAATATAGAACGAGGAGCCCGGGTAGCGCACAGGGTCATACCCGTGCGATTCAACCCATATATCTCCTCCATGCATTGCGACGATTCCTTTGGCGATGGCAAGCCCGAGCCCGGTACCTTTGGCTTTGAATGCGACCTTCCCGGTGCTGTGCTCTTCTATGTTCCCCACCTCGTAAAACTTGTCAAAAATATGGAGCTGGTCCTCCAGGTCGATTCCTATCCCCGTGTCGCTGATTATGACTTCAAGGTACATATGTCGTTCCCTGCCGATATTTACATACAATTGATCATGAGTCAAAGGCGTCTGCCTGCTGCGAAGAAGATATTTTGTACCGGTCGATATGGTTATTGTCCCTCCGTCAGGAGTGAACTTGATGGCATTGCCCAGGATATTCGAGAACAGCTGCATTATCCGGAGAGAATCACCTTTTATAAACGGAATCGATTCATCGAAGTTGGTAATCAGGTGCTGTTTTCTCATGGAAAAAAAGAAACGAAGTTCTCTGACCGAATCATCGACAAGTCGGTTGAGATTAATGTTTTCAAGCCTCAACTGAAGTTTTTTTTCGTCGATCATGGATATATCGACCATATCCTTTACTATATTGTTCAATCGGGCAGCAGCATTTGCTATATTTTGCGCCATTTCAAGAACCGTGGGGTCGATTTTATCCGCCAACTCAGTAGTAATCAGTTCCGAGTAACCCATAATAACTGTGAGAGGAGTCTTCAGTTCGTGAGAAGCAAGCCCCAGAAAAGAATCTTTCATTTTATTGAGTCGTTCCAGGTCGGCAGCGCTTTTTTCGAGGTTTTCCAGAATCTCACTTTCTTTGGTTATATCTCGAAATATAGCCTGTACCAAACGCTCGGTTGAACTTTTTATACTGCTTGCATAAACTCGTGCCAGAACTTTTGCCCCTTCCTTGTTAACAAACTGCATCTCCTCTACGACATGTATTCCTCCAAAAGCATCTTTAAATATTTTGCTGATTTTTGGAATATTTTCAATGTTGAGCAATAATAACAGCCTGGTCAGAGGGAGTCCTAAAATCTCCTGCGAACTGTAACCGAAAAACTCCTCTGCCATTTTGTTGACCATTTTGACGCTCTCGCCGCCGCCGATAACCATTATTGCATCGCTTGAATCTTCCATGAGAGACTTATAGAGATCCTCAGACCTTTCCAGCTCCATGCTCAGGCTTTCCAGCTTGATATATGAATCATGAAGATCATTATGGGTATTTTCCAGTTCCTGGTAATTCCGTTGTATCTCCTCTTCCCGGTTTTTCAGAGATTCCGACATGAAATTGATAGTTTTCCCAAGTTTGTCGAATTCATATACCGGGATATCCTGGATTTGAAAGTTCAATGAACCTTCAGAGATTTTTTTAACACCATTCAGCAACAGGGAGATCGGCTGAATAATGCCTTTCTTTACAAAAAGGAGGACAAGGGAAAAGGAGATCATGAAAAAGACAATCAAAATGAAGATGGAACGAACTATCATCTTTTCCACTTTTTCGGCAACCACCTGCTCCTTGAATCCCACATGAACGTAGGCACTAATCCTGCCGTCGGGAGAATGTATCGGCTCAGATGAATCATAGTATAGAACATTGTTGCCGACAATATTGACAACATTATTTTCTTTCATTTTCAACGACTTGGATATCTTGTTTGTTTGTAAATAGTTGAATGCGGGATCGTTGGCAAACAGAGGAATGCCGTCCAGATTAGTAATTATGCAATACGCGATTTCAGGATTTCCCTGGACGAGATCGCGGCATTTATCGGAAAGATCAGCGATATCCTTCAAGTCCAGGCCAAGCCCCAGAATTTTTTCAACATTTCCCTTCATTGAAGCGCCAAGGCTTTGCGACCTCAAGACAAGGGCATTCACATAGTCTCTTCTGAACCCCACGATGTCCATGCCGGAATTGGCAAGAATCGTGAGAAACAAAATTATAAAAGCAAAGAAAATGATTCTTCTTTCCAGCGTCATTTTCATGGAGTGAAATAATTCCTTTTAAACTTTGAATATATCCCCATATATTAACACAATTAACATAAGTATTACATTATTTTTATAAGGAAGTTACGGGATTCTGATTCCCGGTCTTGCAGGTTTTCGGGCAGGGAATAGCACTTTAAAATTAAAATATTGACGGGTGCACATTAATTCGATTACTATTTATGAGTTTGGCAATTAAGCAGCAACTCTATTTAAATACGGGAGGCAACAATGGCATTACGAATTGCAATTAACGGTTTTGGCAGAATCGGGCGAATGGTATTGCGTTCGGCGATCAGGGAGAAGGGTATTGAAATAGTCGCGATAAATGACCTGACCGACGCAAAGACGCTTGCTCACCTGCTTAAATATGATTCGGTACACGGGATTTTCCCCGGCAAGGTTGAAGTTGCGGGAAACGACCTGATAATTAATGGTAAACCGATTAAGATATTTGCCGTCAGAAACCCTGAAGAACTCCCCTGGAAAAAGGAGAAGATCGATATAGTCCTCGAATCGACCGGTCTTTTTACTGCCCGTGAAAAAGCCGAACTCCATTTGAAGGCAGGCGCCAAAAGGGTCATTATTTCCGCACCTGCCACCGGTGAGGATATCACCATAGTAATGGGGGTCAACCATTCAGCCTACGACGGCAAAAAGCACCGCATTATCTCAAACGCATCCTGTACGACAAATTGCCTTGCCCCGGTGGCAAAAGTCCTGAATGACTCTTTCGGCATTGAAAAAGGCCTTGTCACGACAGTACATTCTTATACAAACGACCAGAACATCCTGGATCTTCCGCATAAAGACCTGAGAAGGGCCAGGGCCGCCGCCCTCTCCATGATCCCGACTTCCACCGGCGCTGCCAAGGCTGTATCGCTCGTTCTCCCCGAACTGAAGGGTAAACTGGACGGGATGGCAATCCGGGTCCCGACACCCAATGTCTCGGTTATCGACCTTGTGGCTGTGCTCAAAAAGAAGGCCGATGCTGAAAAGATCAACGCTGCGCTGAAAAAGGCGTCAAAAGGTGCGATGAAAGGGATTCTCGGTTTTTGCGAAGAACCTCTCGTTTCCATCGATTTCAATGGTAACCCCCTCTCCTCTATAGTTGACGCAAGCTGCACGAAAGTCATCGAAGGGAATATGGTTAAAGTCATTTCCTGGTATGATAACGAAAGCGGATTTTCTCAACGCGTCATTGATCTGATCAAAATGATCGGCGCATAAACAATCAACTTGCAGGGGGGACTCGTCCCCCCTGACTTTATTTTGCTTCTGCCGGTTTCATATTTTCAGCTCCCAGGCGGATACCCGCACCATAGTGACCCATCCAGACAACCCGGCGCAGTTTGCAGTTTATGAATGACGGAGGAATAGATGGCCGTTCGGTATATAGATGAAATAGACAGCCTGCAGGGGAAAAAGGTCTTCATCCGGGTGGATTTCAATGTCCCCCTTGACGAGAACGGTAACATTACCGAGGACACCCGCATCCGGGCATCCCTTCCCACTATCAATTACGCTCTCGACGCCGGCGCCAAGGTGGTAATTGCCTCCCACCTGGGCCGTCCAAAGGGTGAGCGGAAGATGAAATACTCCATGGCTCCGGCGGCGAAGAGGTTGGGCCGCCTCCTCGGAAAGGATGTGAAACTTGCCGCTGATTGTATTGGCGATGATGTTAAGGCTCAGGTGGACGCTCTTCAGCCCGGGGACATTCTCATGCTGGAAAACGTCCGCTTCTACCAGGGGGAGGAAAAGAACGACGAAGATTTTGCCAAGGCTCTTGTCAATGGGTGCGAGTTGTATATAAACGATGCCTTTGCAGTCTCACACCGGGCCCATGCATCGGTGGAGGCCATTACACGCTTTTTCCCTTTGGTGGCAGCCGGCTTTTTGATGAAGAATGAGCTGAATTATTTTGAAAAGGCAATGAAGACCCCAATTCGTCCGCTGGTGGCCATCCTCGGCGGAGCCAAGGTCTCCGGCAAGCTTGAGGTGCTTGAAAGCCTCCTCGCCAAGGTTGACAAGATCATTATCGGCGGTGGAATGGCTTTCACTTTCCTCAAGGCGATGGGTTACAACGTGGGCAAATCACTGGTGGAAGACGACCTTATCGAAACTGCCAATCGCGTGCTTATGCTGGCCCGTGAAAAAGGAGTCAAGTTTTATCTGCCTGTCGACTGTGTGGCTGCGGAGCAGTTCAAACCGGAAGCTGAAACCAAGGTCACACCGGTTCAGGAGATCCCCGAGGGATGGATGGGACTGGATATTGGCCCTGCCACCGTAACTCTTTTCACCGAAGCCTTGCAAAACGCCAAGACCATCATCTGGAACGGTCCCATGGGCGTTTTTGAAATGGACGCCTTTTCCCGGGGGACCTTTGCCATGGTAACAGCAGTCGCCAATTCCTACGCTCTCACCATTGTAGGCGGTGGCGATACTGATTCCGCCGTGCACAGGGCCGGAGAGTACGCCAAAATCAGTTATATATCAACGGGTGGCGGAGCATTTCTCGAACTGCTGGAAGGAAAAAAACTTCCCGGCATCAAGGTGCTTGAAGAGTGCGGATTCAATAAAAGTGAAAAGTGAAAAGTGCATGATGAATAAAAAAAATCTGGGCTGGCCGGTTTCGTTTTTTTATTCACCTTTCACTTTTTACCCTTAACGTCTTTGGAGGGAATATGAGAAAGCCTGTAATCGCAGGGAACTGGAAACTCTATAAGACTACAAAGGAGGCTCTTGAGCTCGTCAATAGTCTTGCTGAGCTCGTGAAGCAGACCAAGGGTGTCGAGATTATCGTAGCGCCGGTTTATACTGTGCTTAAAGATGTGTCCCGGGCACTTGAGGGATCACGTATCCACCTAGCAGGACAGGACTGTTTCTGGGAGGAAGAAGGGGCCTATACCGGTGAAGTTTCACCTAAAATGCTCGGCGATGCAGGATGCAGCCATGTAATAATCGGTCACTCCGAACGTCGTCAATACTTCGGTGAAACAGACGAGTTCGTCAATAGGAAAATCAGGGCTGCGCTTCAGGCAAACCTTACCGTACTTTTCTGTATAGGTGAAACTTTGGAGGAGAGAGAAGCGGATAAAACCTTTGTCGTTCTTAAAAAACAGGTTTCAGGAGGTCTTGCCGGCATCACGAAACATCAGCTCGGCAGAATTATCATTGCCTATGAACCGGTATGGGCTATCGGTACGGGAAGAACAGCCACTGAAAGCCAGGCGCAGGATGCCCACTCTTTCATACGGGAATTTCTGTCAGGACTTTACGATAAGGAATCGGCCGAGGCGATCAGGATACTGTACGGAGGCAGCGTAAAACCGGAAAACATAAAGGGACTTATGTCCCGGCCGGACATCGACGGAGCCCTGGTAGGAGGCGCCAGCCTTAAACCCGAGTCCTTTGCAGCCATTGTAAATTTCGGACACTAGAGGGTCGTGCACATAATAATTTATTTCTTTAATTTGCATGACAAATATGATATAAATAACGTTTCTGAATGCTCTGGAGGTGGAAACGATAATGACTATTTTACTGGTAATACTTCACGTGATTGTAAGTGTAGCCCTGATTGCAATAGTTCTTTTACAGTCAGGTAAAGGCGCAGAGATGGGAGCATCATTCGGTGCCAGCGGCAGCCAGTCCGTATTCGGTGCCGGCGGTGGCAGCACCTTCATGAGCAAGCTCACTACCGGAGCAGCCGTTATTTTTATGCTCACCTCTCTGACTCTTGCGTATCGTTCCGGTCATTCCGGAACTTCATCGATCATGTCCGGCAGGGTCGCTCCCAAGGCTGCTCCCCAACAACAACCGGCTCAGGAGAAACCTGCCGCCGCACCGGCAACGCCTTCTCAACCGGTCCAGCAGGCGCCGGCTCCGCCCACAGCGCCGGTAGCCCCGAAAAAGTGAAGTGGAACCGTTAAATTCAGGTTGACAGATAACCGCCTTAGTGATAAATTTTCATTTTTGAAACAGTTAATGACGTGCTTCAAAATGCGGTGGTGGCGGAATTGGTAGACGCACCAGCTTGAGGGGCTGGCGCTCGCAAGGGCGTGATGGTTCGAGTCCATTCCACCGCACCAGAATAAAGCCCCCTGTTCGGGGGCTTTTTCTATTCCACTCCTCCTAGTGTCCCGTGCGGTTAATTCGTTCCTTCAAATTACGGTGCTTTTGGCCCCTGGCTGTGTTGCGGCTCCTCGGCTTAAGCCCC
>JBGPCQ010000124.1:0-8832 GCA_041481895.1 Geobacteraceae bacterium
CCTCGTAATTATATAACGGCCACATATACCAGCGCTTGCGGGTCTCCTTCCTGTCGTCCCTGGAGTAAAAGGGAAGGAAACTGTCCATCGTACGCGATTCTCCCCGGATCGTCCGCACGAACGGCCAGAAATAATCCCGCTCCTCCTGATGCCCCTCCGCCTCCGACCTGTAGCCGATAAATGGCCACGGATAATACCGGGCAGTGACCTTCGGAGAATCGGTCGCTACATACAAAGGCAGCAGGTATAATTGAGTGGTCGGATTATCGGTGTTCAGCCCGCTCTGTTCCTGCAGATAAAAGGGCCAGGCAGCAAAGCGCTTACTGTAGACCCCTTCCTTTGCTGACTGGCCGTACAGCGGCCAGAACTGGAAACCGCTCTCCTTTTCTCCTTGTGTCGTGGAAAAAAACGGATAAAGGTAGTTGCTGGTGGTGGTTCCCTTCTTTACAGTTCTGCCGTAGAAGGGAAACATTACATAATGGTACTCGTCCCGCCAGAACCGCTCGTAGATATCGCCATAAAAGGGAAAGACTGAAGTATAGGGACCGTATTTCTTGGATGTGCCGCTGATGTAAAACGGGAAGAGCATAACGCCCTTTTCCTGATTCACCCCTTCATCCTTGCGGTAGCTGTTGTTCTGGTAGAGTTGCAGGATCTGAAATGTTGAAGCCTCAGGAGAAGTGTCCGAGGATGCCAGCGGGTAGAGGTATTCGGTTACGGTCGCCTTGTCGCTGCGATTGGTAGTCCTGTAAAACAAGGGGCGGACCGCCACATCCTCGTCATCCTTCTGTCGTTGAAGTTTGAACAGAGGACCGAGCAGCGAGAGGTTGCTGTACTTTTCCTGCGGGCTTTCCCGGTAGTCTACCAGGGGCCAGAAGGTAAAGATCGTCCCCTCTTCGTCATGTGAGGTTCCGCCGTCGGCAAACAGCGGCGGAACCATGACAAACGCCAGCAGCAGAGAGATTATGAAAACTTTGCCGGGCATACTCCTCCTGACACTTCATTTCAAGGAAAAAATGCAAGCAGTGCTATTATCTCCATGAATAAACCATAGTCAAGAAAAACATTGATGTGCGCGGGTTTCCGGGCATAAAACGAGTTCATCCGGGAATATCGGGAAGAAACTGGAAACAACAACGTAGAGCACCGCATTAAATCTTGATCGCCATCAATTTGACCTTCATTGCATTTCGGGTAAACTGAAACGGGTGATCGTTGCCCGGTAAAATACCCGTTGCTGGTGAACAAGATCGCTTACGATGCAGCAGGCAACAAAATTATTGATACGGGAAAGCAGAGTGCCACGCTTTTTGAAATTCGCTTCAAAGAGCAGCAACCCCGGTCGCGGCGGCACCGCATTCACTGTGACGACCTTTAAGGAACATATGTCAGGTTCAGGAAAATCGTGGCAATGGTACCGGCTGTCGACAACGGTCTTAATGTTAGGCGCGCTCTCGATTGTTCTGCTCCTCTGGGTCGAGCGGGTCAGCAATAAACTGCAGATGGATGAGAACCTAAGCGACGCGATCATGGATATCCAGATCCACACCGCAACTTACCATCTCAAGCTGGAAGAAGCTATCAACGGTGTTGCGTCAGTAACTTTGAAGGATGCCTACGCCGATCTGGATCAGGCGGCAAATCTGATCGATGTGGTCCTCAATGGAGGAGAAGCTGAACTTTCACGAGTTGAAGAACCGCTCAAAGTCCCGGCACTGCGCCTCCAGGCGGAAGAGATCAAGTCTCTGCTCATAAAGCTCAGGGAATTAGGACGGGAGCGTCAGCAGAGGACCGACATATCAGGGAGCGGTTCGGCCCTCGAATATGAATTCGATGCAGTCTTCAAGGAATTTCTCAAAAAGACACGAGGTCTGGAAGAGACTCTTGAAAGAGATGAAGCCGATAACAAGAAAAAATCGAGGCGCCTCTTCCTCGGCATCATGGTTGTCTGGACGTTTCTCGTATTTGCTTCGACAGCGGGTCTCTGGAGCCGCGAAAGTGGGCGAAAACGCGCCGAAGAGGCGCTGCGTGAGACGAACGAGCGATTGTTCTCGCAAACGGAAGAATTAACGGAGCACCGCGAGCGCCTCACCGAACTGGTCGAAAAACGGACCGCCGAATTGACGGTTGCTTACGAGCAGGCCAAGACAGAAATGGCCGAGCGCATGCAGACATGTGAGATGCTTAAGGAGACGGAGCGGCAGATTAGCGAACTCTCTTCCAAACTGTTAAGCGCCCAGGAAATCGAACGGAAGCGGATATCGATGGAGCTCCACGATGAACTGGGCCAGGCCCTGACAGCCATGAAGCTCCGGATAAGAGATGTGGAGAAGGGTCTGAGGGAAGACCAGGGAGCGATACGGCAAGAGTGCGAGGGGCTGCTGGAATATATTAATCAGGTCATCGATGATGTCCGCAGGCTCTCCCTGGCCTTGAGTCCCACTGTCCTCGAAGACCTCGGTCTCGCATCCGCCCTTCACTGGCTTGTCAGTTACCTTTCAAAAATTCCGAGCCTGAAGATAACGGCCGATATCGACGATATCGATCATCTAATTCCGCGAAATCATTGGATTACCATTTACAGGGTAATGCAGGAGGCCCTCACCAATGTCGGGAAGCATGCCCAGGCTGAAAATGTGGCAGTCGTGGTTCGACGCCATGACGACAGGGTCGCCTTCTCGGTCGAAGACGACGGGAAAGGGTTTGATCCGGAACAAGCATCGATGAAGAATGCCTCCGAGGGCTTTGGCCTGATGACCATGAACGAGCGGGTTAACATGATGGGAGGAATTCTCGATCTATGGAGCCGGGAAGAGAAAGGCACCCGGGTCACCTTCAGCATCCCCGTCCAGAAAGGAGGGGCATGATATGAATCGTTACCGGATTGTCATTGCCGATGACCATGTGCTGATACGGCAGGGGTTGGGTAAGATCATCAACGGGAATGCCGAATTGGAGGTAATCGGGGAGGCCGGAGACGGCATCGAGCTCCTGGCGCTCTTGCACACGGTGACGCCGCACATGGTCATTCTCGACATATCCATGCCGAATTTCCGCGGGATTGACGCTATCCATGGAATAAAGATGAAATATCCCGATGTGAAGATACTGGTCCTTACCATGCACAAGGAATACCTGCATCAGGCGCTCTCCGCCGGCGCCGACGGATATCTCCTGAAAGAGGATGCGGACCGGGACCTTTTTTCCGCCATCGAAAATATCCGGCAGGAGAGAGTCTATCTCTCCCCCCGCCTTACGGGAGAGCTGCTGGGGAGGCGGGCGCCGTCCGGCGAGACGCTGTCGGCCCGCGAAAAAGAGGTCTTGAAATTGATCGCCAAGGGAAAATCGAACAGGGAGATCGCGGAGACCCTCTTCATCAGCATCCGCACCGTGGAAAGCCATCGTGCCGCCATCCTGAAAAAATTGAGCCTGAACAGCACAGCCGAACTTGTAATATACGCCATTCAAAAAGGATATGTCTAAACCCGTCACCCTGCCTGATATAGTTCCCATGTACCCCTCACATTTCCCGTCGAAACAGACAACCCGATAAATCCGATTAAGCGAATATGTTATCTCCTCATACATCAGTATTTCTACGGATAATGCCCCTGAAAAATCCGTATTTCTACGAATTGTAACTTGTGAGGCATAGGGATACTCTTTAATTAAAATACACGAAAACAATGCATGCCCTTAGATTGCAACTCAATTTACAAGCGACACCGGTGGAGAATGAGAAACGAACATGAAAACAAAGCCAGCTTGGTCAGAAAGAGGAGAACTATCATGAAAGCCAAAACGGTAAAGAATTTCAAGCAAGTGATTAAGAGAGTGTTGACGGTGACCCTCTGCCTCTCCATGGCGTTGCCGGTCATGCCCGCCATGGCCGCTCCGGGGGGGGTAATAGTCTCCCCGATACTGCCGCCGGCGTTTTTATTCGAGCCCGAGGCCGCCGTTGATTCCCTGAAAGAAAAGGCCCAGTGGAACGAGCTCGAGCAGCTCCTGGACAATCCGTACACCGTGGCGGCCGACCCGCTCACCCCGGGGAACGACCAGGGCTATCCATCCTACCGTTCGACGATCCAGCGCCGTCGCTCCTTCCTGCCGCCCGGCTGCACGTACGACGCCACGGCGGGTCTCCCGCTCTGCAACGACGCCCTGCTCCCCCAATTGCTGGTCCATCCGATTAACTACAACCCGACCACCGGGGAAGAGATGCGCATACTCAATCCGGCATTCCCCGGCGTGAACGTGGAGCCGGGGCAGGTCGCGATCGACTACAACAGCCCGATCAACCCCCCCGGCGGCCTGTTCAATCCCCTCGGCATAGTGGGGGGGGACCCGGGGGAACCCCCCGGCGGCTACTCGCTGCCGGCCGTCCCCGCAGCGACAGTCTACCCGACTGGACCTACGAGCACTGTTATCCCCCCTACAGCGCGACTCGTCGATCCGGCGAGAGGGACCATCGAGCCGCGTGATTTCGCGACCCAGGTCGGCGGTCTGAAGAAGCCCACGATCGGCAGGCCCGCTGCCGGACAGCCGTACCCCGTTCTCAATACCGACCCCAACAACATGTCGGCCGCCAATGAAAACGATTTCGTTGCCGGGAACACCTTTGCTGCCAAGCAGGCGGCCAGGCAGGCGGCGGCCGTGCTGGGCAAGGCCCTGTTCTGGGACATGCAGTTGGGTAGCGACAGCGTCCAGGCCTGCGGCACCTGCCACTTCACCGCGGGCATCGACACCCGGACCAAAAACCAGCTCAATCCGAACCACCTGGGGGGGGATTTTACCTTTCAGACCCATGGACCGTCCGCAAACCAGGAAGTGAAGGCCGGCGACTTTCCCCTCCACAAGCTGTTTGACCCCACAAAACCCGGCGAGCCGATGCTGAACCCGGCTAATGTGGCCGGCGACACGAATGACGTCATGTCCTCCATGGGGGTCGTATTCGGTAAGTTCTTCGACATTCCGACGCCCGGATCATCCCTGGCGTTCATTCTCAATACCGACCCGCCGGTGCTCATGCCCGATCTGCGCAGTCCCAACCCGCTTGACAACCTCGACCCGATCCCTGCCTTCCAGGGGTTGAGAAGGGTGGAGCCGCGCAACACCCCGACGATCTTCGCGGCCGCTTTGAACTTCGACAATTTCTGGGACGGGCGGGCCCGTCACGACTTCAACGGCGGCAGCGTGTTCGGCGCCGCCGACCCCCAGACCCACGTCTTCGTCAACAACGGCACCATTGGCGGCCCCCTCACGGCGACCCGGCAGATCATCCGCTTCTCCAGCATCGCTTCCCTGGCGACCGGCCCGGCCCTCAGCAACTTCGAGATGTCCTTCGACGGACGCAACTGGGCCAAGATCGGCAAGAAACTGCTCCAGCCCGGGGCGGTGCCCCTGGCCAACCAGCTGGTGGACCCCACCGACAGTGTGCTCGGTCCCTACTCCGGCCAGAGATCAACGGTCGGCGGGACGGTGGATCGGCCCGGCAGGCCGGGGCTCAACGTCTCCTACGTGCAACTGATCCAGCAGGCATACTACCCCCAGCTCTGGGCAAACACGACCCAGCATCTTAACGGCGCCGCCGCTGTCTGCACGAGCGCCGTTAACGGCGTGCTGACCCCCGCCGACTGCGACCCGTTCGACGGGTACAAGCTCACCCTTGCCGCCGGTCCGGTCAATACGGCCGACACCAGCCAGTTCACCCAGATGGAAGCGAACATGTCCCTCTTCTTCGGGCTGGGGCTGCAGCTCTGGGCCCAGATACTGATACCTGACAACACGCCGTTCGACCAGTTCCTGGATGTGAATCCCGATGCGACCCTCGCCCTGGGTGAGGCAGGGGAGCCCCTGCTGGTCGGCGACCAGCTCAACTGCGCCTCACCCGGTGTACGTAACGCGCCTTCTCCGGGAAACGCGACCGGGGCATGCTTCACGCCGTCAGGGAACTTCAAGCGGGATATCGGTCCGCTGTTTGCCCGAACCAACTCGCTGGGCGAGGGGGGCGCAGGCTCGACAGTGACACCGGTCACCGGTACCCGCAGCCCGGGCGCCCCCGATCCCCTGCTCGGGTTTGACATCTTCCACGGGACCAACCTCACGCTCAAGAACCCCAACTTCAGGTCCGCCCGTTGCGGGGCGTGTCATCTCGGGGCGTTCCTTACCGACAACAACATTATCAGGACCCCTGCCGCGGACCTTGGCGACTTTGTCGGGGAGTTTGTCACTCCGGGGGTTGAAAAGATTTTCGAGCCGCTGGGGAGAGCACGGCACATCAGCGGTTTCCTGCTTGAGTCCGAACTGAACGAGAACGGACAGGACGCCATAGAGCGCTTCATCATCAATCAGTCGCTGGTCCCCGACCCGGCGACCGGCCTTGCGTTCCCCGACGGGGCGGCCTTCATCGACAACGGCGTTTACAACCTCGGGGTCCGGCCCATCGCTGAGGACGTCGGCCGAGGAGGAACCGACGCCTTCGGCTGGCCTCTTTCCCTGTCTGCTCTGATGCTGAAGAACCTCGGCGGTCCGGATTACGAGCCCGGTGTTCCACTCCCCACCTTCGATCCGGCTGTTGTCGATCCGGCGAGCCCGTATGCCGGGAGGGGAGGCGGGCTGTTCGGGCCTACCGCGCAGGACCAGACCGTCAATCCGGGTCTTGACGCCGACCCCCTCAACCCCCTGCTCCCACCCCACCTGGCTCCCTGGGCCAATCAACTCAACGTGGGGAACTCGCATCCGGATATGGACGAGGTATTCGGCGGACTCAATACCCTCACGCAAACTCCGATGCTGGAAGGGTTTATCGATGTGCTCGGTCCGAACAATCCCGGCGGCATCCTCAACGAGGCCACGAACGCCGCTGTGGGTGATATGATGGGAACGTGGCCCACCGTCAACAGGGTGGGGAGGATGGGCAGCTTCAAGGCGCCCCAGCTGCGCAACGTGGAGCTCACCGGCCCCTACTTCCATAACGGCGGCATGCTGACGCTGCGCCAGGTGGTGGACTTTTACGCCAGGGGCGGGGATTTCCCCGCGACCAACGGCGGAGCGGTCGAATGCGACGCCACCCACACCGACGCCCATCCTTTTGCGCCGGGGAAATGTTATGACGTCGCTTCCTCGCACCGGGACATGATGATCCTCAACCTCAGGGAGGAAATCCAGTCCCTGGGCAGGCTCGACCCTGTTGGGAGCGGCGACCCAGCTGTTGCCCCATATCCGGACGGCTTCACCCAGGAAGAGGCGCTGACCGCCCTGGTGTCCTACCTCCTTGAGCTCACAGATGAGCGCGTGGCGCATGAGCAGGCCCCCTTCGACCGTCCCGAGATGTTCGTGCCCGTGGACGGCACGGCCCCGGAAAACACCTTCGGCCGGGCAGGTTTTCTGGCGCAATCCGGGACCGGCGGCAAGTTCATGCAAGTCCTGGCGGTAGGCGCCGCCGGCCATCCGGAGCGGCTGCAGGGCTTCCTGGGGGTCGCAAACACCCCGGGCCCAGGCCTGGATCACTTTGACAGCTTCACCCAACCGGCCGGGAATGTGACCCTTAACGGAACGGTCAGTATCGCCGATGCCCTGCGCATTCTTAAGATAGCAGTGGGACTCATCCAACCTACTCCAACCGATCTGCTTTTGGGCGACATTGCGCCATTGGGCGCTCCCGACGGAGTAATAACCATTGCGGATGCATTGATGATCCTGAGAATTACTGTCGGGCTTCTCGTGATTTAATTCAAAGGCCGCCCAACATGTCGGCGGGCCGCCTCAACCGGGGGGTCGGGTACAAGGGTACCCGACCCCCCGTTCTTCTCCGGCAACCCGCATCATGATTTTCAAGAAAAGGTCTGGATAGGATAAGATGTGAGGAGACAACGATGACACTTACCGCCAAATGTATCCGTATATTCGCCATTGCAGCCATGATAATGGTCCTTCCGGCCTGCGTCGTCGCTGCCTCCCGTGAAGCGACAGACCCGGCCGCCGCCTCTGCCTCCGGCATCAAGGTCTCCTTCAAGCTGGACCCTCGCATCACCCGGGGCATGTACATGGGAGACCGCTGGGTTTCACCGCCGACCTATATCGGCACCCAGGCGGGGAAGGAAATTACCGTGGAAGCCAGAGTCGAGGGTCTTGATGCAGGGGGAAAGCTCACAGGCGCCAGCCCCGCATGGACACCGGAGGACCCGGATATGGTGCGGGTTTCGCCCGGTCAGGGCCGACAGGTCAGGATAACCGTGCGACGCGCCGGACAGAGCATTCTGAAAGTGACTTCACCGGGGTTTTCCAGGGAGTTGTCCATCAAGGCAACACCGTACATGGGTACCGCCTTCCAGGTGGAGATATCCCAATAAACCAGCGGTTAGCATCTAGGGAGCCGGGAAGGTGCGGGAAAGGAGGGGTGTGACATGGGCAGTTATCGTATTGTGCTTGCCGATGACCATGTTATGGTCAGGCAGGGATTGGGAAGGATCATCAAAGGGGTTGCAGACCTGTCGGTCATCGGGGAAGCCGGAGACGATGTTGAGCTTCTGTCGCTCTTGAGTACAATGACCCCCAATATGGTCATTCTCGATATATCGATGCCGAATCACCGCGGGGTTGAAGCTGTCCGTACAATAAAGATACACTATCCCGAGGTTCAGCTATTGATCCTGACCATGCACAAGGAATACGTACATCAGGCACTGGCCGCAGGCGCCGACGGCTATCTCCTGAAAGAGGACGCGGACCGGGACCTCTTTGCCGCTATCGAGAATATCCGGCAGGGGAGAGTCTATCTCTCTCCCCGCCTGACGGGATCGATATCAGGCGATCGGGCTTCCCCGTCTGATC
>JBGPCQ010000125.1:0-8716 GCA_041481895.1 Geobacteraceae bacterium
CCGAGGATGTGAAAAACGTTGCGGTGCCGGTAGGTGCGCACCGTCTGGTCTGCCGTGCGGAGCATGAGGGTCTCGACAAGGAGGAATTATTAAGAACAATCCTCGGAAGCATAGCGGTTCCTCTGGCCTGAAAATCACCAAGGCCGGGGGGTTTTACATCGCGATTACCCTGGTGCTCGGTTTCGCAGCGGTCAATACCGGGAATAACCTTATATTTCTCATAGTCGCGGCGCTCCTGGCGTTCATGTCCGTTTCGGGCATACTCGGATGGCTCAATATCAAGGGGGCGAACGTTTTTATCGACCTGCCCGATGAGATATACTCCGGCATGGAAACGCTCGTTACCGTCCGGCTCGTCAACAGGCGACGCTATCTCCCTTCCTTTCTTCTGAAGGTGAACGTACTGGAAGGAACCGCAGACTTTGACCTGGTGGAGTGCGGTGAAGAACGAAAAAAGTCTTTTACCGGCAGATTCCGGGAGAGGGGAGAGCACCTCGTTACCGGGGTTGAGCTATCATCTCCTTTCCCGATAAATTTCTTCGTCCGGTCACGGCGACTGCCGACCGACCGCCGGTTTGTGGTATTCCCATCCCCCCTCCCATCCCCCCTGCCGGGCGGCCATGATAAGCCGGGAATGAATAGTGCCCTGACGGTTGCCGTCAAAGGTTACGAAGGGGACCTGGCCAAGATCAACGATTATTCCGGCGCCGACCCCCTCAGGCTGATCCACTGGCGGCTTTCGGCCAAGCATGGAGAACTCAAGGTCAAAGAGCTGACGGCAAGCGCCCAGATCCCAGTCATTCTCGATATCGATGCCCTGCCGGGAAGCACACTCGAAGAGAACCTCTCCCGGGCGGTCTACCTTGTCAACAGGTTGATGAGAAGCAACCGGGCGGTCGGTCTTCAACTGCGGGAGAGAAAGATAGCTCCTGCGGTTTCCAGGTCCCACAAACTGCGACTTTTGTCAGAGCTGGCTCTCTATGGTAAGAATTAAGACGGTCCTCAATTTTCTGGCGTATGGCATTGCCCTGCTCGGTTTTGTCCCTCTGTTCCCTTACCTGGAGACTGTCCCGCGGATGATTTTCCCTGCGGCTTTCGTTTCCGGTATCATGGCCGACAGGAAAATATTCCCCATTCCCGCCTGGATTTCCACCGTAATTTCTATCCTTTTTTTCGTTTTTTACGCAGCACAATTCACCAAAGACAACGTGGTCGGGCCGGCCGTCAACCTGCTTGTCATCCTCCTGTCAGTGAGGCTGTTCAGCGACAAAACCGATAGAAACTACCTGCAGATTTTCGCCCTTTCCCTTTTCTCGTTCACAAGCTCGTCACTGTTCAGTCTCAGTCCGGTTTTTCTCATCTACCTCTCCCTGATTCTTGTCCTGATCGCTGTTTCACTGGTCATGCTCACCTTTTATTCCACCTCTTCTGAACCTCTCGTCTCACCCCGGGGATTGACCAGGATCATGTCTGTCGCCCTTCTCATGCCGGTTGCGGCGCTCCCTCTCATGCTCCTCCTCTTCATCATCCTTCCCAGAACCCAGGTTCCGCTCTGGAATTTCCTTAATATCGGCGGCGTAAAAGTAACCGGCTTGACCGAGAAGGTCGAGCCCGGCAGCGCATCGGCTGTCAGTGAAGTAAAAAACATCGCTTTACGGGCAGATTGCGAGAAGCTGCCGAAGGACCGGCTCTACTGGCGCGGGATCGTTCTCAATACCTTCGAAGGGAATGCCTGGGTCAGGAAAAAGACGCCTCCCGGCGAAGAGGGGGCAATGTTAAAGGGCAAAACCGTCCGCCAGACCATCTATCCGGAGCCGGGAAGAGCGGTGTATCTCGTGGCCCTGAATGTGCCGCGGGGAATCTCGGGAACGCGCTTTACCGCTGAGCATGATTACACCTATACGGCACGGGGCGGGGGAATCGGACGGATCAAGTATGACGTTGAATCCGTTCTCAGCGATACGATTGAGACACGGAAGGCAATTGACAGGAATTTTTATCTGCATGTTCCCGAAAGACTGTCCCGGCGCATGGTCGATCTGGGGAAGAGCATAGCCGGGAAAGGGAAAGATGACGAAGAGAAGATTTCACTGCTGGAAAGTGAATTTATGGCGCGCAACCTGACCTATGCAACTGCCAACCTGCCGGTTGGCGAGTTTCCGCTTGACGAGTTTCTTTTCGAAAAAAGGCGGGGGCATTGTGAATTTTTTGCCTCTTCTTTTGCTCTTCTGCTCCGTCTGGCCGGAGTGCCGGCCCGTCTTGTCGGAGGTTTTCTCGGCGGAGAATACAATGATCTCGGTGGCTATTACGTGGTTACCGATGACATGGCGCATGTCTGGGTAGAAGCCTATATCCAGGGCAAAGGCTGGTTAATGATCGATCCGAGCAAATGGGCTGTCAATTTCCCGGGAGCCGTGGAATCGGGGCAAAGGAGTTTTGCACAAAGTCTGCGAATGACCATCGATGCTTTCAGTTACTACTGGAACGTTGCGGTAATAGATTACGATCTGGAAAGGCAATTGCGATTCATCAACAGCGCCAATATCGGGCTGAGAGGTTTGTCCCTGCGCGCTATCCTTAAGTTGGCCGTCTACCTTGCCATATTCCCCTGCCTGGCGGTAATTGCCATAGCCATGATGAAACGCCGGGAAAAATCATCGCGCGAGGAACGAATCCTGGCAAGGTTCCTCAGAAAGGTCGCAAAGGAATACCGGATTTGGATATCTCCTGAAACGGGATTGCATGAGCTGTCTGCCACTCTGAACAATCCCGTGGCCACACGTTTCGTAGCAATTTACGGAAGAGCGGTCTATCATGACCGGAGACTGGCGCCGGAAGAGATCCGGGAACTCACAATCCTTATCAGTAAGATGATCGGGACAAAATCCAGGGGCCATTCCGGAATGGATTCAGGTCCCGGGAACATGGTCCGAATCCAGGGGAACGGCATCGATAAACCTTGACATGGAATGGCGTTTACCTATAATTAAACATTCACCTTACCGTATGTTTATACCGATCATCCCGCTGACCAGGGAGCATTTTGAGCTCAAAAAAAGACAAATATCTGGAAAGCGCCCAGAAATTCATCATCAAGGGCCAGCTGGACCGTGCCATACGGGATTACGAACAGGTTGTTGCCCTCGATCCGAACGACATACGCCTCAGACAGAAGCTGGCGGAGCTCCTGGTGCGCGCCAATCGCACCATTGAAGCAATGGGCGAATATGAAACGATCGGCAAATACTATGCGGACAACGGTTTCTATCTCAAGGCCATTGCCGTGTATAAGCAGATCCAGAAGCTGGATCCCGATGATATAAAAACCAGTCTCATTCTTGCCGGGCTCAACGAAAAGCAGGGGCTTACCGGCAATGCCCTCGCGGAATACGGCAGGGTATTCAGCCACTTCGAAAAGAGCGGCAAACGCACCGATGCTCTTAAAGTTATCGAGAGCATGATCGCCATTGATCCGGAAAATCTCACTACACGCCTGAAATTCGCTGAAACCTGCTTTGCGCTGGGAAAGAAGGCCCCGGCGTACGAGGATTTCAGCCAGATAGCTTTGCTCCTGAAAAAGCGCGGGGACGAAAGCGCCTTCAGGCAGGTTGCCGACAGGATAAGTTATCTATTTCCCGAAAAAAATGAGTTTACCCTCGAGCTTTTGACTACCCAAATCAATAGCGGCGATGCTGCCGCAATTCAGGATCTCCAGGAGCTCACGAAAAAGGACCAGACCAACCTGAAAGCGTGGCGTCTTCTCTTGAATGCCTATAGCAGCGCCGGCGCACGGGAGGAGACCAAACTTGCACTCCAGAAGATGGCCCGCATCTTTCCAGACGACCTTTCGGTAAAAGAAGGGCTCATGCAGTGCTCTCTTGACGACGGTGATCTTGAGGGGGGGCTGTACCTACTGAAATTGCACGGCGCAATTTTTGCGGAAAATGGCGGCATGCAGACCCTGGAACGGATATATCACGGTTTTCTTGACCTTGCTCCTCATGACGTCAGGCTGCTTCAGGGGCTGAAACAGCTTTACGAAACTGTCGGTAACCGGGAAAAACTGGCTGAGACTATCGAGAGGCTTGATTCGCTGAACCGGTTGGTTGACCTGCCGAAAGAAGAGTCCCCGGAGATGAAGGAGTCATTTCCTGAAGACTCCACAACTCCCGTGGAGGATTGGAAGGAGCCCCTGCTTGAAGAGGCAGAGGAAGTCCCCATTGACTTTTCAGAGGAAGGCACTTTTGTTTCTTTGGAGCTTCCGGACATTGCCGGAACCGAACCGTTCGACGTGGAACAGGCTGCTGGCGCTGAGGCAGATGATGATCGCGTCGAGAAGATCGAATCTGAATATTCCACAGAAATCGACCTGGAACTGGAGATTTCCGAAGACGAACTGGCACATTTGGCAGAGATCTACAGTGAGACGGCCGCGGAAAGCAAGGCATCACGCTATCCGGAAGACGCGTCGAGACTACGAGCTCTCCCCGGAAGTCACCCCCCTGGCGGGGAGTTCACCTCTGAACAAGAGCTGTTTTCCGCTGAAGAAAGGGAGTCATTCGAACTGGAGATCGATTTTCCCCCCGGGACCGGGGCTCAAGAGGCTGCCTCCCGGGATGGACAGGACAAATACAGTCCGGACGGGCTCTTTTCGGCTTTTAAGCGGGGGTTGGATCAGCAGCTGGATAAGGGAGATACCGAAACCCGCTATAACCTGGGAATTGCCTTTATGGAAATGGGGTTATACGACGAGGCAATAGCCGAATTCGCAGCAGCGGCCGGTGACCCCCGGCGATGGATTGATTGCATTACCTTGCAGGGTGTTTGCAGTCGTGACAAGGGCGATTACGCCAGCGCTGAAGAAATTTTCAAAAACGGAATAAGCCTGGCAGGGGTATCTTTGGAACAGCAGTTGAGCATCAAATATGAATTGGCCCTTCTCTATGAGAGTGCCGGCCGCAATGATGATGCCATTGTGATCTATCGCCAGATAGAGGCTGAACAGAACGATTTTCGAGATACAAATAAAAAGCTGGCGCGTTTGCAGGGAAGCGAGGATTTTTATGAAGTAGATCTGGTCGAACTGGAAAGCGAAGACTTGAAATGAATGTTATGAGATCTGTCTCTGCTCCCCATTCAGGAGGCGAAGAGGTTCAACGGTGCAACAAAACGGAGCGGTGCACTGAAATATTTCAATTGGTAGTCGTGGGGAAGGGGGGGAAGAGGATTTGCTTTCTCCAGGGTTTTAAAGATCGCCCGGTCGAATGAACGATTTCCCGAACTCCTGGTAAGTGTTTTTTCAACAATCGTACCGTTTCTTGCGACGACTATCTGAACGATTGCCCCGCGAAGCCCTCCGAAATTGCCATTATTGGTAAGCCACCACTTCTCGTTTATTTCCCGCAGCATTATGAAATAATAGTCCTTTATATCACTGCGCAAGGATTCTCCTTCAGCGATACTGCTGAAGTATCCATTTGTCAAGCCCAAGCCGAACGACCTCTCATGGAGGCTGTCCGGGTTGGTCTCTGCGCTGGCCAAGGTCTGTTTGACTTCCTGCTGGAGCCGATCGGCTTCGGAACGGGTTTCGGCAGGAGGGGGCTGGGTGATCTCGGGCTCTGCAGCAGGGGCAGCCTCTGCAAGCTCCGGTTCCTGCGGGACAATTGAATCGGTCTGCTCCTGGAATTTGATGTCATTCAACTCCAGATACGTGACTGACGGGACTTTGAACGTGCTGCTATGGGGTGTCAGCAGGATAAGTGTGGAAATAACGTGCAGAGCCAGTGAAATGGCGAGCAACCTGCCAAAAAAATCCCGGGTCCCGCGGATCGGAAGGATGGACTGAACCTGCCGGGACTCACTATCGACGAACTGATTCATTAAGAATACCCCTAGCTTTGCTGACATCTCTCTTTCTCATACTAGCAAAAAACAGGCCACTCTGACAATACAAAAGGGGCTCCTTGCGGAGCCCCTTTTGTATTGAGCTGGCTGTGAATTTTCAGGAATTCTGGGCGTCTACCACTGCGATGGCGGCCATATTGACGATGTCGTCAACGTCGTCGCCACGCTGCAGGACGTGAACCGGCTTTTTCATTCCCATGAGGATCGGCCCGATTGTATCGGCGCCGCCCAGGTGATGGAGCAGCTTGTAGCAGATGTTGCCGGAGTTGAGATCCGGAAAGATGAGGACATTGGCTGCCCCCTTCAGGGCTGCAAAGGAATAATCTGTTGCCAGCATTTCCGGGGTGACCGCCGTATCGGATTGCATCTCTCCGTCCACCATCAGTTCCGGAGCCCTTTGCTTGACTATCTGCGCGGCCCGCTTTACCTTGAGCGTCTGGGGATGGTTCACGGAACCGAAATTCGAAAAGGAGAGCATGGCCACCCGCGGGTCGATCTCCAGAAGCCGTGCAGTATCTGCTGCCAGAATGGCTGTTTCGGCCAGTTCTTCGGGAGTCGGTTCAATACAGACGGTCGTGTCGGCCAGGAAGAAGATACCCTTTTTGGTGATCATCATGTAGAGGCCGTGGACGCTGGAAAGCCCCTCTTTCTTGCCGATCACCTCCAGGGCTGGACGGATGGTATCGGGGTAGTGGGCATCGATGCCGGAAAGGAGAGTGTCCGCATCCCCCAGTCGAACCATGACGCAGCCGAAATAGGTCCGCGACTTGCGCACAATCATCCTGCGCGCTTCGGAAAGGGTGACCCCTTTGCGCTGGCGCAGTTCGAAGAGGGACTGGGCGTAGCGTTCCGTATCGGGGCAGTCTTCGGGGTCGATAATGGTCACCCCGTTAAGGTCGAGGTGCAGCTCGGCGATCTTTGCTTTGATCTCCTTCCGTTTCCCGAGGAGGATCGGCTTGGCGATCCCCTCTTCTATCATAATCTGGGCGGCGCGGAGTATCTTCTCGTTCTCGCCTTCGGGGAGGACCACCCGTTTGGGATCTGCCTTGGCCTTGTTGATTATGAGGCGCATGGTCTCCTTGGCTTTCCCCTGGAGCGATTCAAGGTGTTCCATGTATTTTGCCATGTCCTCGATCGGCTGGCGGGCTACCCCGGAATCCACAGCCGCCTTCGCAATTGCCGGGGCAACGCGGAGGAGTGCGCGCGGGTCGAACGGTTTGGGAATAATGTACTCCCTTCCGAAAGAAAATTTGACGTTTCCGTAGGCGCGACAGACCGAATCGGGGCATTCCTCGCGGGCCAGTTCGGCGAGGGCGAAGACCGCCGCTTTTTTCATCTCCTCGTTGATGGCGGTGGCGCGGACATCGAGGGCGCCGCGGAAGATAAAGGGGAAGCCGAGCACGTTGTTGACCTGGTTCGGATAGTCGGAACGCCCGGTCGCCATGATGACGTCGTCCCGGACCTCTTTCACATCCTCCGGGGTGATTTCCGGGTCAGGGTTGGCCATGGCGAAGATGATCGGATCCTTCGCCAGCTTTCGCACCATTTCCTTGGTGAACGCCCCCTTGGAAGAAAGACCGAAGAGAACGTCGGCACCCTCTGCGGCTTCCTCAAGGGTACGGAGGGGGGTGTCGACGGCGAACCGCTCTTTATACTTGTTCATCCCTTCGGCGCGCCCTTTATAAATTATCCCCTTGGTGTCGCACATGATCAGATTTTCTTTCCGCACGCCCAGCGATATGGCGAGATTGGCGCAGGCGTTGGCGGATGCGCCGGCACCGTTGACGACAATCCGGATGTCTTCGATTTTTTTGTTTACGATTTCCAGGGCATTGATCAGGGCTGCCGAAGAGATGATGGCAGTGCCGTGCTGATCATCATGGAACACCGGGATGTTCATGGTTTTTTTCAGCTCTTCTTCGATGTAGAAGCATTCCGGGGCCTTGATGTCCTCCAGGTTGATTCCGCCGAAGGTGGGTTCCAGCAACTGGCAGACCTTGATTATTTCATCGGGATTTTCCGAGTTGATTTCGATGTCGAATACATCGATATCGGCAAAACGTTTGAAGAGGACCCCTTTACCTTCCATGACCGGCTTACCTGCCAGGGCCCCTATGTTACCGAGGCCGAGGACCGCCGTACCGTTGGAGATAACTGCGACCAGGTTTCCCTTGGCGGTATATTTGTAAGCGTCTTCAGGGTTCTTTTCAATTTCGAGACAGGGCTCGGCTACTCCCGGAGTATAGGCAAGGGAGAGGTCTCGTGCAGTGGAGCATGGTTTTGAGGAAATTACTTCGATCTTGCCTTTGCGCCCGCTTGAGTGATAGTCCAGCGCGTCCTGTTTTTTACTCATTATTTATCTCCTTGATAGGTGGATAAATTTTACTTACGATAAAACTTGGTGATGACAAAGCTAGTCATATCGCGTATTTATCCGATAGAATTTTACTTATAGTAAACACTTTGCCTTATTGTATTTCGGTTGTCAAGAAATTTTAAAAGGAAATAAAAAAACATTCTATTTTTGACGGTATTCCCGGCGTGGCGAATTCAGCCTGCAACGCGGACCTTGCAGCGCAGCACCCGGCAATTTAGGGACATCCAGGGGTGACCGGCAGTGCATCCGAGGCTTCACTATGTTCCGGATTCAATTTTTACCCGGAATAAAATTCTCTGATTCACTCAAACGATACCATTCAAACCGGCACATGCAATTGACAAGACGACAGGAAGCCGGTTATCCGGAGAGTTTGAATGCAATTTGGGTACCAGAAGCATGGCATTTCAACTGTGCGTATATAGCAGTGATTTC
>JBGPCQ010000126.1:0-8684 GCA_041481895.1 Geobacteraceae bacterium
CCTGAAGGTTGTTGAACTGCTGGAAAAGCTCCTTATGCTGGGTGTCTATCTCTTCATTGCCGGTTGCCAGGTCTTCTTTCCATTCAATAACCATGAACTTTCTCCTTCGCTATACGCGGATAAACGGGGTTTAGTCTCAGTAATAGCATTTTCATATCTTCACCGTCTTGTACAAAAAATTCTTGAACTTGAAGAACCGCTTTCGCTCTTCCTCATCCACGTTGACATCACCACTCACCGCTTTGAGATGCCGGGCGATCTGGGGCATCCCCTTCCCGGCTTTGATCCTTGCCTTGTCGATAACGAGCTTCACCACGTCGCGAGGGATGCGATTGTGCGAATAGGGCTCATAGACCGCTTCCCAGAAATCCCTCCCGTTTTCTATTTCGCCCATTATCTCTTCAGCCAGCTGTTCGTTCAGGAGCACCGAAGTCTGTGCAGAGGGCTCCTGGGCGCCGACCCGGATGGCCTGCCGGATGTCGTCACCGGTGATCATCTGCCCTTTCCTGAAAAAGAGCGCCCGCAGGAGAATGCTCCGCAATTCCCGGATATTCCCCTTGTAGCCATGATTGACGAGCTCCAGCTTGGCTTCTTCCGTAAGGCCCGGCAGGTTGTCGCGCGGGTCTTCGGCGCCGCGGTAGGTGCGGTAGAGCTTCCCGAGAAAGTGGGTGGCCAGGTCGGGGATATCCTCGCGCCGCTCATTGAGTGACGGGACCCTGACCGACAGTTCGGAGAGGCGGTGATAGAGGTCTTCCCGGAAGTGCCCACGGTTGATCTCTTCCGCAAGGTTCTTGTTGGTGGCAGCCACGAGGAGGACCCGGCTGAAGCGTTCCTGGTTGTCCCCGAGCCTGATGAACCCGCCGTTGTCGAGGAAGCGGAGGAGCTGCACCTGGGTTTTGGGGTCGGCGTCACCGATCTCGTCAAGGAAGACAATTCCCCCCCGGGCCTCTTCCAGTATCCCCTTCCGGTCGCTGTACGCGCCGGTAAACGCCCCTTTTTTATGACCGAACAGCTCGGAATAGGTCAGCTCACCGCTGTAGGCGGCAATGTTGGTCTTTTTCACGAGGATCTCGCCGCTGGGATTGACCTTTTCCCGGTACATCTCGTTCAGCTTGCTGTACAGGTTGTTGAAGAAAAATTCCTTTCCCGCCCCGGTCTGGCCGAGGATCAGGATGGAGGGGAGCCCGATGGTCGCCTCCTGCAGGACATTGTTGCTCCAGAGGTTGATGCGGTTGAAAAGCGGCTCCGATACGGTGTTGATGAAATCGACGATCTCCCGCGCCTTGCGGCTGTTGCCGATGATATTCCCCAACCGGTACGAGGAAACCTGGGGATCCTTGTAATTTACGTCGGTCTGGAGGCGGCTGACTTCAACCTGGAGCCGCTCGATCCGCTGGATATCGGAAATATGACGGCTCGTCAGCCGGCCGATGATCTGAAGAAGCCGTTTGTGCTCTTCGGTGAAATAGGCGGGCTTCAACGAATTGAGGCAGATGACGGCAATCACCTCGTCGTCGCTGATGATCGGCACCGCGATCTCGCTCTTTATCAGCTCGCTCATGGAGCGGTGGAAGCCTTCCCCCTGCTGTTCCGCGTCGATATGGGCGATGATCTTCGGCTGCTGGGCCCAGGCTACGTAGCCGGTCAGGCTCCGCTCTTCCGGGGCGAGTTCATGACCGCCGATCCGGAACGGGGGGATATACTTCTTCAGCCACTCTTTGTTCTTCGCCCCGATGATGGTCCCCTGCTCATCCTCGACGACCAGCCATTTTTCTCCTTCCCGCTCTTCAACGATGGCGATGCTCCCCGTATCGGCGCCGATCAGCTCGGTGGCCTTCGACAGCACCTTGTTCAGGAACGGCTGCACCCCTTCGTTGCGCTCCTGCAAGAGGTCGGTTATTTCCGCCAGGACCTTGATTTCCGGGTGCTCGCCGCCGATTTCGTGGATGACCCGCTCCACCATTTCCGCGTGGGTCTGCAACAGTCCCGTTTCAAAGTCGGAAAAACGGTAGACCTCCCGGGTAAAATAGTTGACGAGGCAAATCACCTTGCGGGTGGCCGGCTCATAGCGGGGGACCACGTAGAGAGAGCGAAGCGCCATCTGTTCGGTAATCGCCGTTCTCTGGAGCCTCTGGGCTGCCAGGTCGGAGATAAAGAGGGGCTTGAGGAGGCGGTCGTCGGTTATCACGGCGTTGTCGTCGAGGTAGCGGGAAATGAGAGATTCCCCTTTCTCCAGGGCAAACCCTCCCAGCTCGTCAAACTGTGCCTTGAGGACCGGGTCTTCGGAATGGCTGGCGAGGATCACCAGACTCTCCTTCCCATCTTTGCCGATGGCCGGGACCAGAACCGACGCCAGTGAGAGGCGGTCGATGAGTCGGACCGCCGATCTGACCATGAAACCGGCGGCTTCCCTTTTTTTGTATTCCTCGACGCGGCGCGCCAGGAGAAGCTGCTGGTGGTACTTGCGCGCATGATCGAGCTTTTCCCCGACTCCCCCCACGAATTCGCGGAGAACGCTCCTGGCCTGGCTCCCCATGGCTTCTCCCGCATCTTCACTGTCGATGCAGACGACGCCAAGGGATTTCCCCTGGCTGGTCAGGGGGATCAGGTAGCTCGACTCAATACCGAAACGGTCGGCGAAAACCCGGTCAAGAGAAGGGCTTTCTTCATCCGTAAGTTTGGACTCGGCCGGGAAACGGGAGATGAAAATAGTGGATACCATGGCATCCGGTGAGACTATGGGGAAGGTGACTTCCGCAATCTCGGCGGCAAAGGGCCCGGAGACATAGGCGCATGAGAGGGCGCCCCGGGTCAGGTCTTCCAGGTAGATCCTGACCCGTTCCCGTCCAGACACCCGCTTGACCCCTTCCACAAGGGCGTGGAGCATCTCTTCCAGGTTTTCCTTGCCGTAGCCGGCAATCCTTTCGAGGATTCGTGCCAGTTGAGGTGTTGTCGATTCCATGCAGTCCTCTGAGTAACTTTATTACACTACAGATTACTTTAGAGGAAAAAGAGGTGGGATGTCAAGGGGGAAGGCGTGAAAGGTGAAAGGTGAACATAAACGAAAGTCAGGAGTCAGTAGTCAGGGATCAGACGGAAGAGAAGGAACACCTTCACCCTTCACCTTTCACAGACTCTCAGTTAAGTCCTTTCCTGATCTGGTAGAGTTGTTCCATATCGAGGTCGTTCAGTTCGTAGTATTCCCGTTCCAGTTCCTCAACATAGAAGCGGTCCAGACCGGAATTCTCAAGAAAATCTTCGCGGAGTGCAGTGTCCTTGCGGGCTATTATTGTCGGCAGGAGATTGTGGATGTAGATTGCCTCCTTCTTGATGGTAAGGATTGCCTCATTGAAGAGATCCTCGGGCACGTCGCGGTCAAGGAGCTTCTTATGCCTGAGCTCCTCGTCCACTTCCCGCTTCAGGATATTCTGATCGGCCTTCGATGTGTATTTGGAATAGAAATTCCTGATCCGTTCCCGTACGTGTTCCAGCACGGTCTGGAAAATCCTCTCCTCTTCATTTATCTCATTGAGCTTTTCCATGAGGGCGGAAGTGGCCAGGCGCTTTTCTTCGATGAGCCTGAGCCCCCTGATAAGGTTGGTCACCTTTTTCCTGCCGTAGTTTCCCAGGTACTTGTTTTCGAGAATGCCGCTGATGAAGAGGTCCTCGAAGAGAGGGGGCTTCAGAAGACCGAATTCGGCCTTGTTGCCGAGGAGGCTTCTCAGCATATCTTCCGATGTCCTGACATTCTCCATGAAAGCGAGCTGGTTGATGATGGAGGAGGTTGAGTCGTAACGATCGAAATAGGTGATGATGTAGGAGAACCCCTCCAACAGTGAGATGTCGGCGCCGTCGCGGATTTTTTCATCACAGGCTTTGCTGGCATCCAGAAGCATTTCCTCGAACGTATGGTCACGGTTTTCCGCGGCCTTCTTTTTGGCGTAGAGGAGCTTCAGCATATCTTCGCGGTCAATGGTGCTCTCGATCTGGCGCTCGGAGAGAAACAACCCCTCCAGAATCTGTCTGGTCTCGGAAATATAGTCGTGCTCCTCCAGATCCACCATCTTCTTGTCTTTTTTCAGCATTTCATCGAGGGTGTAAAACAGGGCGCCCGGAATCTTGTTGCGTACCGAGAGGGTCTTCAGCCTGGTAAGGCGGGCATTTTCAAGCTTGTTTATTTCTCCTTTGCGGTTGCAGTCGATAAGAATGTTTTTGTACTCGTCTACTATCCGTTTATTGTCGGGATGCTTGTACATGACATCGATGCGGATCCGTTCCTGCTGGTAGCGATCGATTTCGTACTTCCCCGCAAGAGACGCCAGCATCGCAAAATCCTCGTCCGGAATCTTCTTGTTTTTCAGGTATAAGGATCTGAAGAGGTCGCGATATTCACGGTGGTGCCTGTTGATGAGTTTAAAGAGGAAAAGCTGGGCGCGGGGATCGCCCATCATGGTAAAAATCTCTTCAATGATGCAGTTGTCGTTTTCCTCCCCTATCGCATGTGAACGCTTGATCCCCTTGCCGAGGAGTTTGACAATCTCTTCCTGCTGCTCGCGGGGGGAGCCGGTGATCCTGTCCGAATTGATAAAGAATAAATAGTTGAAGACAGCATTGCCATCGAAAAATATTTTTTCATAACTCAGGGACCCCGAGGTAGAGTCGCTGAATTGCAGGGTCCCCGAAGCGTTGTCGTAACGCGCGCCGTAGATTACCAGCCGGTTTATCACATCGCCTTTTGCCAGGTCTGCAATAGGCTGGTCTACGCCAAACATATATTCGCAAAAAGAGCCGCCGTTGCCTTGCGAACTTATCCCCTGTTTCCCGATCACAAATTCGTTCCCGGGTGAAAAAAAGCGCAGCTCTTCTTCATCGTGCCCCATGTTGAAAAAAAAGCGCTGATGGGCGTCTATCCCGGCAACAATGGCGTAGTATTCAATGGTCTGATCAATAAGACCGTGCAGGCGGATGTCTTTTTGCATAGGCTCTGTCCGATACCGCGGTTGATTTCAATTCAATTCCAGGACCATTCCATCATAAGCCAGCTCCACGCCGGCAGGGAGAGCTTCCCCGTCCCGGCAGGAGACTTCATGGGTAAGATGGGTGAAAATTGCCCGTTTCGGTTTCAGTTCCGCGACCACTTTGAGTGCCGAATCAATATTGAAATGCGTGAAATGGGGAGTATGGCGGAGGGCATCGATAATCAACAGGTCGAGCCCTCCGAGCAATATCCGCGAAGATTCGGGAATGGCGCTGCAATCAGTCAGATAGGCCGCGGCATCGATACGGTATCCGGTTGCACGGGAAGTGCCGTGGATCAGGGGAATCGGCCTGACGGTTGTGCCGAACAGCGGGAAAGCATGGCTGACTACATGCGGTTCCAGCAGGGGGGCATACCCTTCACTTTCCATACCCTTGAAGATATAGGAAAAGTTGCGGGCTATCAAGTCCAGGGTTTCTTTTGCACCGTAACAGGGGATGAGTCGCTTATGGATAAAATGAAACCCGCGCAGGTCATCGATACCGTGTATGTGGTCGGCATGGGAATGGGTGAACAGCACGGCGTCGATGCGGGGAATCTTTTCACGGATGGCCTGTTTCCTGAGATCGGTCGACGTGTCGATCAGAATATATTTGCCGGCGGTTTCGATCAGGATGGAAGCGCGGGTCCTTTTGTCCCGAGGCTCCCGGGAAATGCAGACAGGGCAGGTGCAGCCAACCATCGGCACTCCGGTAGATGTCCCGCTGCCGAGAATGGTTATCTTCATGGGGCGTTCCTCGGGATGATTAGATCAATTAAATATCACGATTGGATATTCCAGGCAAGGGGTTTGTCCCGGTTCGGAACTCGGGAACCGGAGTTGGCAGCGGAAACCCGGTATCATAATGCAGGTCAGCCGTTTCGAGAATCCCGAATCCCGCACTACTCGATTTTCTCGAGAAAAGCCTTGACCATCGGCGCGAAGGTCTCATGTTCGAGCAGGAAGGCGTCGTGGCCGTAGGATGACTCGATGAGATGATACTCAACGCGCTTGCCGAGCTTCTCCAGCGCCTGCACCATCTCTTCGGTCTGGTAGTGAGGGTAGAGCCAGTCGGAACTGAACGCGAAGAACTGAATGGGTGCCGTGACCGGTTCGAAGGCCTCCTCCAGCGATTCGCACCCCCACGCCGCATCGTAGAGGTCGAGGGCCTTGGCGAGATAGAGGAAGGCGTTGGTGTCGAACCGGTCGACAAAGTTGTTGCCGTTGTATAAGAGGTAGCGCTCCACCTCGAACTGGCCGAAGAAATCGAACAGGCCGTCCTTGGCGGAAAAGCGGCGGCCGAACTTGGCGGTCATCGATTCGTCGGACAGGAAGGTGATGTGGCCGATCCCCCGAGCCAGGGCCAGGCCGTCCTTCGGGTTTTTCCGGTATTCCCCCTTCTTCCAGGTCGGGTCATTGAAGATGGCCCAGCGCGCAATTGAGTTCAAGGCAATGGCCTGTGCAGAGTTTCGCGCCGTCGAGGCAAGCACCACAGCCGAGGCGATCCGGTCGGGAAACTGGGTCGCCCACTCCTGGGCCTGCATCCCTCCCATGCTCCCGCCGAGGACGGTGACGAGCTTCCCTATCCCCAGGTGGTCGAGGAGGAGCACCTGGGAACGGACCATATCACGCACCGTTATGACCGGAAAGGTGAGATTGTACTTTTTGCCGGTTTTTGGATTAATGGAGGCAGGGCCGGTGGAGCCGTAGCAGGAGCCGATAACATTGGCGCAGATCACGCAGTACCGGTCCGTGTCGAGGAGCCTTCCCGGCCCGACGATGGCGTCCCACCACCCCGGCTTCTGCTCTTCTTCGCTGTATTTCCCCGCCAGGTGGGCGTTGCCGGTCCAGGCATGGGCGACCAGTATGGCGTTCGAGCGCTCAGCGTTCAATTCTCCGTACGTCTCGTAGGCAAGGGTGATCGGTCCGAGTATCCGCCCGCTTTCCAGGCGGAGGTCGGTGTCGAAGGTTATCAGTTTTTCTTCAACTATGCCGGTGTACATGCCGTTCCTGTGGAAACGGCCCTTTTCCGCCATCTCTGCGTAAGTCTTCGGGATTCCTTGTGCGGCATAGCGCTGCTATGCCTCCGCGTCATCCCTCGACAGCCTTGAGCTGACGAAAAATTGCTCGTTTCCAATTATGATTGAAAATTAAGGCAAAGAAAAAGCCCCTTCTCAGACGATGAGAAGGGGCTTTTGACAGGTGGCTATCGTGAGCGCCTCTCTCATCTTTGCCTTACGGCAGGATTTAGCACCTGACGTTTGCTTTCGCAAACCGGTTGCTGTGGTTTCGCAGGGCCTGTCCCTCCACCACTCTCGATGAGCTGGTCTTCTATTTAATTTTCATGAAAGAATACGGAATCAAAGGGTTTTTGTCAATGGAAATGTCAACGTAGCAATTTCAAGCGTGCCACACTTATCCGACAACGTGAACAGATCACATCCCAGGGCTGCCCGATCTTCCTTCACTCCTGCCCAACAGCTTTCTTCAGAATTTTCTGACAATAGCTGTTCAGGCTTTCGCCGGAACGGAGTGCCCGAATTGCAACCTCGCGATGAAGTCCCTTGTCGACCCGCAGAACGAACCGTCCCGAATATTCCTTGTTTGCAGTGGCGGGTGGTAACGGCTTGCTGTCCGCTTCGTACAACACTAGGGCTTCCGCCACCGCCTGGCACAACTCCTCGTAGACCTTCGTTTCGTCATCACCATGAACTCCTCCGTACATGAGCCCCGGGCAGGTCCCAACGTAACATCCGTCTTCATCGGACCATTCGACGATCTTCAGATACTTGTCACTTTTCTTCATTTTAAGCTCTCCTCTATGGCAGCATCAACCTGACGCTCCTGGTACGGCTTCGCGTCATCGCCCGGTCTGCCGGACAACGTGATCGGCCTCAAGCAGTTCGGATGGGTAAAGTTGCGGTGGCTCCCCTTACCTCCTCTATCAAGAAAGCCGGCTCTTTTCAGTCGGTTGATTAATTCGCGAATTTTAGGCGGCATTCGTAGATAGTACTACAATGATACTATATAATCAAATAGAAAAAGGGGATAGGCTGCTTTGCCTGTCCCCTTCTCTCTTTCCTTCCAACTTGTCACCTTTCCACAGGTTAGCATGCCTCCATGACCGGCAATTCAGCAAAGTGCCGCGTGAAGACCTTTGCCCTTTACAGCCCCCCGCCGTGCAACTCCCCGTGAAGCGCACCGGAACTCTGTTGATCCTGGTAGAGTATCACGTTGATCCGGTCCTGATCCCGGCCGAACTCGAAGTTGAGGTTGTGCTCGTAAGCCACCAGGGCAACGTGCTCCAGCTGGCGCAGGTCCCGAAGGATAAAGAGGACCCGGTTTCCCTTGCCAAGATAGTCGAGGAAGCTGGTCGATACCTCGAATTCAATCACACCTTTCTCTCCGGTCAGATCAACCACACCAACCTCTGTGCCGCTGATGGAAAATTCACTCAGGATAAAACGCCGGGGGAGGAAACCGCTTGCCTCAGGCGAACCGGCGTCGTATTCCGTCAGCTGGTTCTGCTTCGATTCCAGAGGCGCTGCCGAGATCACCATGCCTGCCGCCACGGTGGCGTTGCTGAACCGGTCGATGAGGATGAAGCTGCCGGTTTCCCGGTTCTGCCGGTATGGGTCAAAGGCAACAGGGCGGTCCAGTTCCAGA
>JBGPCQ010000127.1:0-8543 GCA_041481895.1 Geobacteraceae bacterium
ATGCGGCGCCTGCCAGCGGAACTGCCCGGTCGCCGCCATCGCGGTCGATGCCGGAGTCGGCTGCGCCTCGGGGATGATCAACGAATGGCTGCGGGAGCGGAACATTCCGGGAGCAGGCGGCGGATGCTGTTCCTGACCGGCGTGCGGCCCGGGTGTTTTCGCTTCACCACTGCCTGCGCAGTCCAGGATCTCGGATAATAAAAGGCCACTCCCGATCAGAGGGAGTGGCCTTTTTCATGTAAAGCCACCATGCGAGCGAGATTTTTTCGTCAGATCAAGGCAGCCAAGGAAGAGCGCGGAGGCGTGGCATCGCCACGCCGCACAAGCGATGACGCGGGCGAACGCCGAGCTGGCGGAAAAGGCTCGCTCGCATTAGCGCATCATCTCGAAGAAGCGTTCTTCGCACGTCTCATCCTTGATATCAATAAACTTGTTGCAGATTTCGGTCACCATGTTGACGACCCCCTGGTAGCCGATTATCGGGTAGCGGTGCTTGTTGACCCGGTCGAAGATCGGGAAGCCGAAGCGGAAGAGCGGGATATTGGCGTCGCGGCAGGCAAACTTGCCGTGTGTGTCGCCGATCATGGCGTCAACGCGATCAGTCATGACGAGGCTGCGCATGTGCCACAGGTCCTTGCCCATGTAGATCTTGCACCCCTTGCCGTACAGGGAGGAATCGAGCAGCGCCTGGATCTCCTTCTCCACTTTCTTGCTCCCCTTGCTGCAGAGGATGTGCCAGGGGATGGCTCCCATCTCCAACAGGAAGGAGACATAACCGAGCAACTGGTCGGGGTCGCCGTAGAGAGCGAACTTCTTGCCATGCATGTACTGGTGGGAGTCGGTCATGGCATCAACCGCCCTGCCGCGCTCGTTTTTGATCGACTCAGGGACCGGTTTGCCGGAAAGTTCGGCGATTTTCTTGATAAACTCGTCGGTCTTGGCAATACCCAGAGGCATGGGGATAGCTGAATGCTTGCCGGAGTAGTTATCTTTCAGCCACGAAAAGGTCTTGGTGGCCGAGTATGGGCCGACACTGAGCGTGGCCTTGCCGTTGATGGAGTCAGCCGCATCATCCAGCTTCGTGCCGCCGGGATAGGTGTGATAGGTGCCATCGCAGGGGGCGTCGAAAACGTCGGAGATGTCACCCAGGATGGTGTAGGGAACGCCGAACTCGGCGAAGATCCGTTTGTATTCGCGGAAGTTGCCGGTGTTGGCATCGAAGCCGGGGATCAGGTTGATCTTGCCGGTGCAGCGGCCTTCCACCTTCTTCCCTTCGGTCAGGGTATGCAGTATGGCATTCAGCATGGCATCATAGCCATGGATATGGGAGCCGTTGAAGCTGGGAGTATTGGCAAACGGCACGGGCATGCCCTCAGGGATGATCCCCTTGTTACGGGCGTTCTTGAGGAACGCAACAAGGTCGTCGCCGATGATCTCCGGCATGCAGGAGGTAAAGATGGAGACCATCTTCGGCTTGTAGATGGCGATGGCGTTTTCCAGACCTTCGTGGAGGTTGTTCTGGCCGCCGAACACCGCGCCGTCCTCCGTCATGGAGTCGGACACCGCCGGCGCCGGCTCACGGAAGTGACGGTTCAAAGTAGAGCGGTAGTAGGAAGCGCACCCCTGGGAACCGTGCACAAAGGGGAGCGAACCTTCAAAGGCGTGGGCCACCAGCTCGGCCCCCAGAGGCTGGCAGGTATGCGGAGGTGCTATTACCAGAGCCTCGCGCTTGAAGTTCAGCTCCCTGTACTCTTCGGTGTCGATCCAGGCGGCCACCCGCTCTTTCTCCGCTTCAGTAGTTTCAGTTACATATTTGACAGCAGCTTCTGCGCTCATAAGTATCTCCTTTCGGCCGGAAACCAATCTGTTCACGGACGAGTAGTCTAAAATCTTTTCACCGCAAGGAACGCAAAGTACGCAAAGTAAAATCAATAAGAGCTTTTGTTTTGAATTCAACCAAGAAAGACCCTGGTTTTATGCCGTTCTTTGCGTTCTTAGCGTCCTTTGCGGTTCAATGTTTTTTATGCTTTGAATCAAAAAGGTGATGCAACTAATTTCCAGGTCGGGCTATTTACCGCCATGTCGATGTCTCTGGCGAACACCGGGAACCCCTGGTAAGCATGGTACGGACCGGAGTAATCCCAGCTGTGCATCTGGCGGAAGGGGATGCCCATCTTCTGGAACACATACTTCTCCTTGATACCGCTGCCGATCAGGTCGGGCTTCAAGGCATGGGCGAACTTCTCGAACTCGTACTCTGACGGGTCGTCGTAGACCACCGTGGCATCCGGCATCTCCGAAGAGGTACGGTCGTAGTCGTCCGTGTGGGCAAATTCGTAACCGGAGCCGACACACTCCATCCCGAGGTCCTCGTAAGCGCCGATGGTGTGACGGGGCCGGAGACCCCCGACCAGCAGCATCACCTTCTTCCCTTCCAGGCGGGGACGGTACTCGTCAACAATCGCCTGCATGATCGGGTCGTACTTGGCGATGACCTGTTCCACCTTGTCCTGAATGTTCTGGTCGAAACGCTCACCGATAGCGCGCAGGCTCTCCCGGATCTTGGTCGGGCCGAAAAAGTTGAACTCAAGCCAGGGGATGCCGAATTTTTCTTCCATAACCTTGCACATGTAGTTCATGGAACGGTAGCAGTGGATCAGGTTCAGCTTCACCGTATGGGTAGCGGCGATTTTCTCCAGCTCGCCGTCGCCGGTCCAGACCGATTTGACGTTGAGGCCGATCTCCTCCAGCAGCGATTTGGCCGACCAGACGTCGCCGCCGATGTTGTAGTCGCCGATCAGGGAGATGTCATAGGGGGTCGACGGTTCGGCAAACTCGCGGGTGCCGATGATGTAGTCGCGGATGGTGTCGTTGGAGATGTGGTGCCCCAGCGACTGGGAGACCCCGCGGAACCCCTCGCAGTTGCAGGGAATGATCGGCAGGTCCAGCTCCTTGGCCGACTGGCGTGATGTATTGTTGATGTCGTCACCGATGAGACCGACCGGGCACTCGGACAGGACCGAGATTCCCTTGGCCAAAGGGAAAAGCCCTTTTGCCTCAATCAGCAACTGCTTCAGTTTCTTGTCGCCGCCGTAAACGATATCCTTCTCCTGGAAGTCGGAGGTGAACTGCATGGCGAACTGGTCTACCCCCAGCTTGCCGGTCATCAGGTTGCGCCGGGTCCCCCAGGAGTACCAGCCGCAGCCTACCGGGCCGTGGGAAACATGGACCATATCGCGGATCGGCCCCCAGACAACCCCTTTGGCACCGGCATAGGCGCAGCCGCGGGCAGACATGACGCCGGGCACGGTCTTCTTGTTCGACTTTACAGCTGCGCAGCCGGAAGCCTGGTCATTTGGGCCCAGATGGGGGGAGCGTTTCTTCTTCGCTTTCTCTGGATAGACTTCCAGGGTCTTGTCGATCAACTCCTGGGTCGATTCTTTGGTGATGCCGGGGATAGTTTTTATTGGATGTGACATATATCTCTCCTCGTATGGAGCGGTTCTTTTCCGCCCTGGCTGCGTAAGTCTTCAGAACCGGTTGTGCGGCGTAGCGCTGCTACGCCTCCGCCCAGTTCTTCGACAGCCTTGCCAGGACGAAAAACCCCTCGCTCCTGAACGGTCTGTATTTATAAAACCCGATGGACGAACGATTTTGATGCCAGGTTCGTGGCGGCTGAGGATTCCGGCGGAGGCGTGGCAGCGCCACGCCGCACAACGTGAATCCGCAAGCCACCGCGAAGATGGCGCAAAAGCGTTCGTTCACTTGGCGGCAGCTTCGGCTACGCCGACGACCGTCTCATCCTCCGCCTCCATAATGCCGAACTCCATCAGCAGATCTTCCAGCTCTTCCATCTCCAGCGGGGTAGGAACCACCAGCATCTTGTTATTGAGAATCTTCTCCGCCAGGGTCCGGTACTCCTGCGCCTGCGGATGCTCCGGGGAATATTCGATGACGGTCATCCTGCGCATCTCCGCCCGCTGGACCTGATTGTCGCGGGGAACAAAATGGATCATCTGGGTGCCGAGCTTTGCTGCCAGGGCGCTGACCAGTTCAAACTCCTTGTCGGTTTTCCTGGCGTTGCAGATCAGGCCGGCCAGGCGAACCTTGCCGGAAGTGGCGTACTTGAGGATACCCTTGGCGATATTGTTGGCAGCGTACATGGCCATCATCTCGCCGGAGCAGACGATATAGATCTCCTCGGCCTTCCCTTCCCGGATCGGCATGGCGAACCCGCCGCAGACCACGTCGCCGAGCACGTCATAGAAGACGAAGTCGAGGTCCGGGGTGTAGGCGCCGTTCTCTTCCAGGAAGTTGATGGCGGTGATGACGCCGCGGCCGGCGCAGCCGACCCCCGGCTCCGGGCCACCTGATTCGACACACTTGGTGTCTCCGTAACCGACCTTCATGACGTCTTCCAGTTCCAGGTCTTCAACCGTCCCTCTTTCCCGCACCAGGTCCATAACTGTCGACTGGGCCTTGGCGTGCAGAATGAGCCGCGTGGAGTCGGCCTTCGGGTCGCAGCCGACGATCATCACCTTCTTGCCGAGGTAGGCGAGTCCCGCCACCGTGTTCTGGGTCGTGGTCGATTTGCCGATGCCGCCTTTGCCGTAAATAGCGATCTGTCTCATTTTGTTCTCCTTTCGCGGCCACAAATCCGTGGACCGCAGGTGAATTGTGCGGGGCAACAAAAAAGGCGCCCCATCTGTTGGATGGCGGGCGCCTTTGCCTAATGCTATCTCTGCATGAATACTACGGCGTATTCTCGTTTCTGTTGTATGTTGTTAACCTAGCATCGACCGTGCCAAAATTTACTTCGCTGTTTTTATTGATTTTTTTCAAAGTCAAGAAATTATGACTGCCATCTCTGCCTATTTATGCCCAATAATTAATCACAGCTGCTGTCTGTCTTGTTTCAGAAAGGTACCTTATAATAACCTCGCTTTACTACGCTTAAAAAACCGGCAAAAAACAGCATTAGTGTCGTTTCAACTTTCGGTAAGAAGGATCGCCTCGGCAATCTGCTTCATCGATTTTCTCTTGTCCATAGCGAGTTTCTGCATCCTGCGGAAGGCTTCCGGCTCGGACAGGCCATGCGACTTCATCAGGACACCTTTCGCTTTCTCGATGACCTTCCTGCTCTCGATTGTTTCCTGAAGGTCCTGCACCTGTTCCTTGAGGTGATCGACCTCGGAGGCCCGGGCGAAAGCAAGCTCTATGGCAGGCCAGAGGTCCTGATCCCGCACCGGCTTGGTCAGAAACGCGGCGACCCCGGTCTCGCTTGCCCGCTTGACGGTATCCGGGTCGTAACAGGCCGTGGCGAGGATAATGGGTATCTTGAGCTTTTTGCGGATTGCAGCGGCTGCCGTGATCCCGTCCATTTTCGGCATGGAAACGTCGAGAATCGCAATGTCGGGCATCCGGTCCAGGGCCAGTCTCACGGCGGCCTCACCGTCGCCGCATTCTATGACTTCATCAAAGCCAAGATCCATCAGCTTATTTTTTAAGCTCATCCTGATAACCGGCTCATCGTCGCAAATAAGTACAGTTCTCAATGGTATCACCACCTTGGGCTGGATTTTATGGCTAAAACGGGTACCCTTTACTACAGAGTAGTATAGCTTGCTTATTTAAAAGCACAAATCGTTCCAATTAAACCCTGAATCCGTGAAGCAGATCGGGAACCTTACCCAATTCAGGGCGTTATCAAACAATCCAGGTGTCGGAAATATCTGTAGGGATACCCCTCGCGGGTATCCTGATTACGGGCACCCGCAAGGGATGCCCCTACAAAACCGTTACGGATTCAGATAAACGTTAACGATTTTGCATCTCCCCTTCCCGAGGTCCAGTGCAGAGAGCGGGAATTTATTTCGGCAGTACAGCGATTGCCTGTCAATCTGGCACTTGCGCATACGTAATGATTGGGATATGCTCGGCAAACTAATACCGGAGGTAATCGAAGTATGATAAAAAAACCGGTTCTTGCTGCGCTTGCAGCCCTGGTGATCATTGCTGCGGCAGCAATCTTCTTTGCCACCCGACACAAGGGTGCAAACCGTGATGTCGTCAAGGTTTCGGGTAACATCGAGGTCACAACGGTAGAGGTGAGCTTCAAGATCCCCGGACGGGTAAAGGAACGCCTGGTCGACGAGGGTGAGGTGGTGAAGGCGGGCCAGGTCATCGCTCGTCTCGACAGCGCCGATTTCGCCCACGAGGTATCCATCCGCACGGCGGAGGTCCGGACCGCGCTGGCTGGGCTCAGGGAGCTGGAGGCGGGTTCGAGAAAAGAGGAAATTGCCCAGTCCGAAGCAGCCCTGGCAGTTGTGAATGCTGAGGCGAAGCGGCTTACCGATGATTTCCAGCGTCAGAAGGAACTCTTTGCCCGTGAAGTGATTCCGAAACAGAAATTCGATGCCGCCCTGGCCGCCCGGGATGCGGCTCAGGCGCAGGCCCGACAGGCCGGGGAAGCACTGGCACTGGTGCGCAGGGGGCCGCGGCAGGAACGAAGAGACCAGGGACGCTCCCGCCTGGAAGAAGCAGAGGCGGCCCTGGCGCTGGCAGTGGAGCGCCTCGGCTACGCAGTCCTGGCTGCACCGGGACCCGGTCTGGTCACAGCCAAGAACATTGAGACGGGCGAGCAGGTTGCCGCGGGCACCCCTGTGGTCACTATTGCCAACCTCACCACCCCCTGGCTGCGCGCCTACATCCCGGAAACCGAGCTCGGCCGGGTCAAGGTGGGACAGAAGGCGCGAGTAACAACCGACACCTGGCCCGGTAAAGTCTATGACGGCCTGGTCTCCTTTATCTCCCCGGAGGCGGAATTCACGCCGAAGAACGTCCAGACAGATAAAGAACGGGTAAAACTCGTATACCGGATCAAGATCACTATTCCCAACCCCGCGATGGAGCTCAAGCCGGGCATGCCGGCGGATGCGGAAATTCTTACAGGAAAATCAAATTAACAGGGATGAACAGGATATTCAGGATAAGACTTGAAGCCGAGAACCTTTGTAACCGCAAAGAACGCAATGTACGCGAAGAAAACCTGAACTGAAAAGGTTTTAACCCCTAAAAAGATTCTTGCGGTTCCCTTGCGTCCTTTGCGTCCTTTGCGTCCTTGAGCGACCGGAGGGAGCGGGCGGTTAAAGGTTGTGATTCAAGGCGTAGAATGCCATAGCTGAAGATTAATGCTCATCGGACTGTTTTGTTCCCTATGGACGCAATAAAAACCGACAACCTGACCAAGCGCTTCGGCAACCTCGTTGCAGTGGACGGCCTCGACCTGGCCGTGGCGCAGGGGGAGCTGTTCGGCCTGATCGGTTCGGACGGGGCCGGCAAGACCACCATCATGCGGATGCTGGCCGGGATCATGAACCCCTCCTCCGGAGCCGCCTGGGTCATGGGGCGGCAGACCGTCAGCGAAGCTGAGGCGCTCAAGGAGGATATCGGCTACATGAGCCAGCGCTTCGGCCTCTACCCCGACCTGACGGTCCTTGAGAATCTCCACTTCTACGCCGACATTTTCGGACTGCCGAAAAAGGGGCGGGAGGAACGAGTCGACCGCCTTCTCTCCTTCAGCAATCTTGCCCCCTTCAGAAAACGCCGGGCCGGCAACCTCTCCGGCGGCATGAAGCAGAAGCTCGGCCTTGCCTGCGCCCTCATCCACACCCCCAAGGTCCTCCTCCTCGACGAGCCGACCAACGGCGTCGATCCGGTCTCGCGGCAGGAATTCTGGCGCATTCTTCACCAGCTCCTCAAGGAAGGGGTCACCATCTTCGTCGCCACCGCCTACCTCGATGAAGCCGACCGCTGCCACCGGGTCGGCCTCATCCACAACGGGAAGCTCCTCGCCTGCGACCGGCCGGACCGGCTGCGCGGGCTCATGAAGGAATCACTACTCGAAATCACTACGGATAAAGTCCGCGCAACCGCCCTCCTCCTGCGGGAAAAGTTACCCGGAGCCTCGGTGGGGCTGTTCGGCGACCGGCTCCACCTGGTGACCGACGATCCCGCCCGGGGAACTGATCAGGTAACGGAGATCATGAAACATGCCGGAATTGAACTGCGCGGCATCCGGCAGATCGAGCCCTCACTGGAGGATGTTTTCGTGTCGGTCTTGAGTGAAGAGAAACCATCAAGTTAAAAGGAGTACATCCATGAACAGCGTCAATGCACCTAAGAATCTGGCCGGGCCCCTGCGTAACCAGCATGGTGGTGTAATCGGTATCATTATCGTTTTATTGGCTCTTATCGGAGCGTGGTACCTGTATCAGTCATACACCCGAGGTCAAGTCAAGAGTAACCTGAAGTCAATAACCAACGACTATGAGCACGGTATTAAGAAAATAATTCCGTCCGGGAAATAAGACCGGCCTTAATGTCAAACAACAACACCAACCCAACCTACAAATTTGAATTTATGCCCGAAAACAACAATACATACGCCGTCACCCTCAAGGACCTCTCCAAGCACTTCGGCGACTTCGTCGCCGTCAACAAGGTCAGCCTCGACGTCAAGAAGGGGGAGATCTTCGGGTTCC
>JBGPCQ010000128.1:0-8487 GCA_041481895.1 Geobacteraceae bacterium
CCGCACCAGTTGCGGACACCGCCGGGGAAAAAGGGAGCGTGCGAATTTACAAACAGCGAATTTATATAACACAGAGGAGAGGCGTTTGGCAAGGGGAATTTTTCCCCATTGCCACGGGGAAATCGGCTGGATTGAGTGCATGAGGGACATCTTTACTTCCCTCCTCATCTCATGTATCATGCTCCGGTTATGACGAAGACCCTTTATCTCTATATCTGCAGGGAAATTGCCGTCCCGTTCCTCCTCGGGCTGGCCACCTTCACGGCGGCCCTCCTGATGGGTCGCATCCTCCAGATTGCCGATCTCGTGGTGGCCAGAGGTGTGGGTCTCTCCAGCATGCTCTGGCTGATCGTCTACCTCCTCCCCTTCTTTTTCATGATCACCCTGCCGATGTCGCTCCTCCTTGCCCTGCTCCTCGCCTTCGGCAGGCTTTCGGCGGACAGCGAGATCACCGCCATGAAATCCTGCGGCGTGGGCCTTTACAGTCTCCTGCCGCCGGTCCTCACCTGCGCGCTCATCACCTACCTGGCTACCACGTTCGTCACCGCGTACGCCCTTCCCTGGGGAAACACCTCGTTCAGAAACCTCCTCATCAACATCATACAGACCAGGGCGACCATTAACCTCAAGGAACGGGTCTTTAACGACGACTTCCCGGGGCTGGTGATCTACGTGGACCGCTTGAGCCAGGAAGAAAACATCATGTCCGGCATCCTCATCCAGGATGAGAGAAACCCCAAGGACCCGTCCACCATCTTCGCCGATTCCGGAATGATTGTAACCGATGCCGAGACAAAGACCCTCAGGCTTTCCCTGAAAAACGGCGGCATCCATCGCGGCGTCGGCAAGGAAGATTACCGGATGCTGGAATTCCAGGACTATGATCTTACCATAAACCTCCTGCAAGCAGCGCGGGGGATCATCAAGACCGAACTCGATATGACTATAGCGGAACTGCGCGAAAATCTCCGCACCCATCCGACCGACGACAAAATTCGGCGTGATACCCTGATCGAGTATCACCGCCGTTTTGCCCTCCCCCTTGCCTGCTTTGTGTTCGCAGTCATCGGGGTCCCTCTCGGGATACAGAACCACCGTTCCGGCAAGAGTGCCGGCTTCTCGATCAGCATCGGGGTCATACTCCTCTACTATATCATCTTCAATACCGGGAAAACCCTGGGACAAAATGGGTTTGTCCCTCCGGCCGTCGCCGTCTGGAGCCCTGACATCATCTTCCTGCTCCTGGGGGGGTACCTCTTCAGAAAAACGGCAGCCGAGCAGAGCATACCATTCGTGGAATTCGTGAGGCACCTGCCCGAATGGGCACGGGGCCTGACGACCCGCAAAGAGAAGCGGCAATGAAGATAATCAGCCGCTATATCGTCTTTTCCTTCCTCAATCTCATGGGGCTCTGCGTCAGTTCTTTCGTCGCCATCTATCTCGTCATCGATTTCCTGGAAAAAATCGGCAGATTCACCCGCGCTCACGGGAAGTTCCATCACATACTCCTCTATTTCCTGTACAAGATCCCGGAAATCGCCAACCAGGTGACACCGCTGGCCGTCCTCATGGCGACCCTGCTCACTCTCGGCATGCTTTCGCGTCACAGCGAGATAACCGCGATGCGCAGCTGCGGGATCAGTCTCATGCGGATCACGTTGCCCGTCCTCCTCACCGCGCTCGCCATCAGCCTCCTCTCTTTTCTTGTCGCCGAATTTATCGTGCCCTCAAGTTCTGCCAGAACGTTCTACCTGCAGGAGGTCCTGATAGAGAAAAAGAACCCCGGCATCTTTTTCCGCCAGCAGAATATCTGGTACCGTGAGGAAAATACCATCCTCCAGGCACGGACCTTCACCCCCAATTCCCTGACCCTCAGGGGGATAACCATTTGGCATATGGCTCCCGGCATGAAGCCGGTGCAGCGGATCGATGCAGATACAGGGAAGTTCACCAAATCGGGATGGCTCCTGAATGGTGTCGTCATCCGGAATATCGACGGCGGGAATGCGGTACATACCGAGAATCGCCAGGAACTCCCCGTAACCCTGCAGCTCGGGCTCAACGACCTGAGGGTGCTGGAAAAGGAAGCCGACACCATGGGGGTTTTTGCCCTCATACGCTACTGTGACAAGCTCCGGAAGGGTGGGTACGACCAGACCCGCTACCTGGCCAAGTTGCACTCCCGGATATCGCTCCCCTTCGCCTCTCTCGTCATGGCCTTTCTCGGGATACCCTTCGCCCTGCGGGGGGGCCGAACAAGCGGGATAGCCATGGGTATCGGCGTAAGCCTCGGCATCGGCTTCGGCTATTTTGCCATCAACGCCACCCTTCTCTCGTTCGGCCAGGCAGGAGTTCTCCCCCCGCTCGTCTCAGCCTGGGCCGCCAACTTCATTTTTGCCGCCATGGGAGTATGGCTGGCCATGACGGTAAATCGCTAGTTTAGTTTCCATCCGGAAATTCCGAATGAAAAACTGACAGTTTTCAATTCGGAAAGGAGGAATTTTTTGTTCTGGCAAGGAAATCACGGTATTGCGCGGAGGCGTACATTGGTCCGCCGCACAAGCAAGACCGCAGATTGACACCGCCAGGGCGAAAAAGTACCCTTTCCGGATGAAAACTAGTTTAATTGCCAAACAGAGAATAATTGTTACACTCTGACTAATCACTCCGTTATCAATGAAAGGAGAACCCCGTGGTCCGTCGGCTCGTGCTGCTTGTCTCTCTCCTGTCGTTTTGCATGGCTCAGTTGTCCTTCGGCGCAGTGGTTCCTCTTCCCCCCCGCCAGATAATCCAAACTACGCCCCCTCCCCCGCCAGAGGCGGTAAAAGCGCCCCCTGTCAATATCCTCAGCATTATCCCCGCCCAGGGCGAACCGGGAATGACCGTAACCCTTTACGGCAACGGCTTTTCCGAGAAGACCACGGTTTTCCTCGCCAATATGGAACTGCCGGCGAACCTGGTCGGGCCGCAACAGATATCCTTCGACATCCCGAAGCTCGATCCCGGCCTGTATGCGCTCTTCCTGAAGAGGGAGGACGGAACGACCAGCAGGCCCTACAACTTCTCCATTCTTCCCCAGAAGCCGGTAGTGACGTCACTCTCTCCTGATACAATATATGCATGCGCAACCGGCCATGAGCGGGAAGTGGCCGTTACAGGCCGCAATTTCCGCGAGGGAGCCCAGGTCATGTTTGACGGGGCCGCCGTCAGGAGCCGCCTTTCCTCCGCCGAATCCCTCAACTTCGTGGCCCCCCAGATTGCCGGAGGGTTTCACCAGGTGCAGGTGAAAAACTCCGAAGATGCCGTCTCGGGGGTGCTCGGACTGGTCATCGATGCCCGTCCTGAAATTACGGGCGTCTCCCGGGGAGAAGAACAAGTCAACTACTACAACCTGGTTATCGAGGGGAGAAATTTTCAGCAGAACTCCTCGCTGGTAGTCATGGAGGAACGCTCTCTCGAAGCGACCCCTTCCCAGTTTGCCGTCGACGTCAAGCGGATATCCAGCGGCTCGGAAAACACTACCGAACGGGACCACCTGCTGTTCATCAACTGCAACCGGGTCATCTACCAACGCAGTCCCTACAGCGCCGTCCCGAAAAATTTCAGCATCCAGGTGGTCAGCCCCGGCAACGGCGGAGAGAGCTCCGTGGTTTCGGTGAGCGCGCCGTGATGCAACGCGACATGAGGAAACTGGAAAGAGGAGCCAAACCGGCTCCTCTTTCTATTCCGTCAAGCACAATCTGGTTTTTCACGAAGGAAGTGCCGAACCGGTTCCCGGTATCACCGGACTATTCCCTGTCCCGGCCATCATCATGCCCCGTAGGGCTTCCAGGGGCTTAAGGAATTTCCGTCAGGGGGCTTGATGATATGCAGCTCTTTGATAATAATGATCGGATAGCTGTACCCCTCTCCCTTCAGAGGCTGGACTTTCTTCCCCGCTACTTCCCCGGCCAGGCTCACCAGTGCTCCCGGCCTGCAGGCGGGGATCTGGAGTTTATCCGGCGTGATTGCCAGAAAACGTCCACCGGAAACGTTAGTTGTGTCCGGCGTCTCGCGGCCGTCGACCTCGTACTGTATCACTTCCAGCTGGGTGCCTTCCTGTAGATAGGTGACATCCGCAACAGTTCCGCCGAGAATGACCAATTTCCCGCGATAGGCGTCCGGGTTCTCCCGCAGCTTGCTGAAAGAAACGGTGCGGTCGGCCAGTGCAAGCGACTTTTCACTGATCTGGTGGGCACACCCTGTGACGAAAAGCACTGCCGGCAGCACCAGGATTAGGATTTTTCTCATGATTCACCTCCTGAATTGACTCTGTCTGACTTACAGGATATGTCCGCTTAATGAAAAGTCAAGAGGTGAAAGCGCAGCGCAGAACCTTACTGGACCGCCACGCCGAACTCCACCCTGCTCCCTGCCACTCCTTCCTTGGCAGACGGCTTGAAGATATCCCCGCTCTTCTCGAATATCCTCTCCGGAGGGAATTTTCCCTCCACCACGAGAGCAGTGCGCACCGCCGTCGCCCTTTCCCTCGCCAGGGCCTTCAAATCCTCCTCCCCCACCACCGTATTGGCCAGGATCAGTTTCTTCATTTCAGGGTCCGGGATATCCTTGACAAGACCTACGATACTGCGCGGCTTGGGGAACTTCTCCTTTTTGTAGACCGCCTTGAGATACGTCGAGTACTCGTCCGGCCGGATCGTCACCGAAGCAGAGCTTTCCCCCTCAATGCCTTTCTTCTCTTTCACAAGGGCGAGGAATTTTTCGCTCTTCATCTTCTTCGTCAGCAGTTCGTTGCGGTAGCCCTCCGGGTCATGCTCCCGGTCGACAAAACCGGTCACCTCGAGCTTCAGGGCGGGCCGGTCCAGAAGCACCTGCGCCAGTTTGCGGAGCTTCTCCTTTTCGGCATCAGAAAGATGCGATGAACCGGCGGCAAAGTAGATTGCGCTGAAATCGTCCTTGCCGCCGAACACCCCTTGGAGCAGGGCAAAGGGAGAGGTGGCAGCCTTGACGAGGAGATTTCGTAAAATCTGAAAGACGACGCCCCAGACGCTGAATTTCGGGTCGTCCGTGCGCCCCGTCACGGGGAGGTTGAGATGGATCTCCCCCTTCCGGTCCTTCAGCAGGGCCACGGCGAGCCGGACCGGGAGATTGGTCGCCTTGTCGCTCTCAACTTTCCGGCCTAAGGTAAACTGGTCGAGAAAGATTTTATTTTCCGAATCGAGTTTCTTTTTTTCGATGTGGTATTTCAGGTCGAGAAACAGCTTACCCTTGTCGATGCTGTAGCCCAGGAACCTCCCAGAGTAGGGTGTTACCGGGGAAAGTTCGATGTCGCTGAACTTCACCTGAAGGTCCAGGAACAGGTCGTCCCGCAACGGGTTTATCGACCCGGTTATTGTCAGTGGAGACTGGTTTTCCAGGTTCCCGCGCAAGTCTACTGTGGCAACCTTCCCCTCCTCCGACGTCAGGCCGCTGACGCGCCCCCCGACGTTAAACATGGAGGTGGCGAATTCGGGGGACATGTGGTGGTCGGTAAAGGCAATCAGGCCGTCCTGGAAGGTGACCGTGTCGATCCGCACGCTTTTCGGCTGGGGAGCGGGAGGCTGCCCCGGCTGGGCTGCGGCGGGCGACGGGGATGACGGTGTCGACAGCGGCGGCGGCGATGGCTGTGCCTTCTCTGTGGCGCCCTCCTTCTTCGCAGGCGTCCGGAGTTGCTGGAGGTTGAGGGTGCCGTCCTTGTTGACGACCACCTTGGCAAAATACTTGCTGAGGGAAACCTCCTTGATCGAGAGGGAAAAGGGGGCCAGTGCGCCGCTGATTTCATCCATCTGCAGGCTCTCCCACTTGAGGAGATCCTCCTTGTGCTCGGAGTCGAGGCAGTAGAAGTTCCGCACTCCCAACGCCCCTTTGAAGTCCCCTGCCAGCCCGTTTTTACCCGTGGACAGATTGAACGTCAGCCGTGTGTCGAGGGAGCCGTCCGCAAGGACGATATTGATGTCCTCGGGGAGATACGGATCGAAATCGGTCAGCGGTATCCGCCGGAGGGTCGCTTCCCCTTTGAACGTGAACGGCGCCGGACGAATTTTTCCCGAGACTTTCAACGAAGCATCATCGCCATAGGTGGCCCCAAACCTGAACGGCATGCTCTCCCGCTCCGGCCAGGTGAGGTTTTTGAGGCCGAGATCAATTCTCCGCAAGGTAAATGACGGATCACCGCCTACCTTCCGGTCCGTGAAGGAAACGGAAAGCCCCTTCGCAGCAAAATCTTTCATGCGATAGCGAAAAGGTTTGCTCTCCGTGGGTACGACGCCTTCCCGCTTCTTCATCTGACCATCCGGCTTCCTGAGCAGAGTCAGCGGTGAAAAGCTGCCCTCCTGGTCGCGCGAGAAACGTATATCGCCGCCCGCTATAGAGACCGACGCAACTTCCAGGAGGTTTTCCTTCTGGCTGTAGCGGCCGCCTTCCATCGAGGCAGTGGTGAATCGCACCCCCTCCTTGGGGCCGAAGTCAGCACCAAGACCTCTCAACCTGACAGCTATCTTGTCTGCAGAGAGGAGCTTGTCGGCAAACGACAGCTCGCCGGAAAAGTCCAGAAGTCCTTTGAGCGGCCCATTGAGCTGTCCGGCAATGTAGGGATAGTAGGCCTCGAGAGGAATCCCTTCGAAAGTCAGACTGGTGCTGACAGCCAGAGGAGTCACGGAGAAATCACCCACGAGCTTCCCCTTCTCTTCCCGGTCGGTGACAAATGTGAAACTGTATGCGGCCTTCTTCCCCTCAGCCGTGGAGAAGTCTTTCATATCGAGCGTGATCTCCCTGACCACTGTTTTAAATCCCCCGGCAGGGAGGGCATCGGCAAAATGGAACGTTCCGCCACTGATCCGGGTTTCGGCAATGCTCACCAGCGGTTTTTTCTCCGGGCTTTCCTTTTTCTTCCCATTGTCCGGCTCGTGGGGAGCCCCTTTTCCCACCAGCCGGTCAGAGTTCCAGGCTCCCTTCCCGTCACGGGACAGGAATGCTTCCAGCCCCTCGATGGACAGGGTGGAGAAGGCAAATTCCCGTGTCATGATGCCGGCCTTGCCGATCCCGAGATACCCCTGTTTCAGGGTGACGAGCGGCTCCCCCGTCCGGTCCCGCAGGAAAAGGTCGGACAGACCTATTTTCCCCGTAACATTCAGCTCCGGTTTGGCATTAGCGGCAATCCGGTAGGCAACTTCGGCTTTGACCGTCAGGCGGCCGGAATCTATGCTGACGGGAATGGGCCCGGGGACATAGGCAAAATAGAAGGGGAGATCGAGATTCTTCAGCTCGACCTCCAGGGAAACCTCCTGCGCCTGCGCGAACGGTTTCATCTTCCCTTCCGCATGAAGCGGGGCACCGTTCACGACCGCACTGAAGCTCGGCAGGATATACTTTTCGGCAAGATAGGGGATGTTGCTGATGAAGGGAATGCCCACGTCGATGCGCCGGACCGTGTGGCTCTTTTCGACCGGGATGCCCCGGTCGATGAAATCCACGGAACCGTTACTGATGACGATATTATTGAGGGAAAACCGGGCGGGCTTTCCGGCCTTTTCTTTCTTCGGTCCTTTCGGCTCCATGAGGTCGGAAAAATTGTAGGTATTGGCAGCGGTCCTGACCAGATGGATGTACGGCGCCGTAATGCGAGCCTTCGATATGACCGGGGCGGCGCGCCAGATGGACGCGGGGCTGACTGTGGCGCGAACGCTGCTGAAGGAGACGAACGTCGCCCTGCCATCCTTCTCGGAGAGGCGCACATCCCGCACCTCTGCCGTCCAGGTAAAGGGATTCAGGGATACCTTGCCGACAGAGAACTTGCGGCCGGTGACGGCTTCTACCTGCTTGATGGCCTGACTCCTGACGATGCCGGGGAGGATGAACACGATGAAACCCGTCAGGATAAGGAGGAAAACAGCACATCCCGCTACCCATTTCTGCCATGTCTTCATGCAAGCCCCCCCTGTCGCGAATGCCATCTACAGCCCGCATGTTGCACCAGGCCGTCTCTATACTAGATTTTCCCAGAATATCCCGCAAAGTCAAAAACACGGCAGTGAAATGATGTCACTTTCCCTCGCTCTTGCGGAAAATCAGCTTTGCAGTCGGGGCGCTGGCGAGGGGATGTTCTGCGTAGTGGAGGACCTTGCCCGGGAAGCCACTGAAGAGTTGCTTAAGCTCGTCCGGCTGCAGAAGGAAGGACTTGGTATGCTCTCCCGGCAGGGAAGGGGTGTCGAGGAGGGTATCAATCACCACGACCCCGCCGGGGGTCAGCGCTGCAACCGCCTTGGGCAGCAGGCTGCGGAGAAGGAAATTAAAATTGATGATAAGGTCAAACGCCTCGCGGAATTCATACTCTTCCAAATCCTCCCGGCGAAAGTCGATCTTCAGACCTTCTTGCGCAGCCCACCTTTCGGCCTTGGCAAGCCCCTCCGCCGATATGTCGACCCCCGTTACGGAAAACCCCCGCCGCGC
>JBGPCQ010000129.1:0-8311 GCA_041481895.1 Geobacteraceae bacterium
CTGGTGGCGGCAATATCGTTCGCCACCGGGAACGGCATCCCGATCATCTGCAACGGCTATAAGGACAGCGAGTTCATCGAAACGGTCCTCTACGCCACCAAGATCGGCTATGACATCACCATCGTCGTCGAGAAGATGTTTGAGCTGGAAAAGATCATCAGTCTGGCGAAAAAGGCGGGGATCGTGCCGAAGCTCGGGATCCGGGTGAAGCTGTCGTCCAAGGGGACCGGCAAGTGGGCCACCTCCGGCGGCGAGGACGCCAAGTTCGGCCTGCGCATCTCCGAGATCATCGCTGCCATCGACATCCTGAAAAAGGAAGGGATGATCGACAACCTCAAACTCCTCCATTTCCATATCGGCAGCCAGATCACCAAGATCGACAAGATCAAGAACGCACTCATCGAGGGGACCCGCATCTACGCGGAAATGCGGAAGCTCGGGGTCGGCCTCGACTACGTGGACATCGGCGGCGGCCTGGGGGTCGACTACGACGGCTCCAAGTCGAGCTACTTCTCCAGTGTCAACTACTCCATCGAGGAGTACGCGAACGATGTCATTTACCAGGTGAAGAATATCTGCGACGAGGCGGGGGTCCCCTGCCCGAACATCATCTCCGAATCGGGGCGGGCCATCGTTGCCCACTATTCGGTCCTCGTGACCAACGTCCTCAACACGACCACCCAGAGCCTGATGCCCGACTTCGAGGAGACCCTCGCTCAAGCGGAAAAACTCTCCCCTACCGTAAAGAAGCTGGTGGACATCTACAAGAGCCTCGACCGCTATTCGCTCCGCGAGGATTACCACGACACCCTCCAGCTCATCCAGGAGGCGGTCAGCCTCTTCAACCTTGGCTACCTCAATCTGAATGACCGGGCCATGGCAGAGTGGCTCTGCACAAGAATATTCCGCAAGATCGGCAGCCTCGTCGAGAAGATCAAGCCGATCCCCGAGGAGCTGCAGAACTTCCAGCTTTCTCTGCGGCAGACCTACTTCGCCAACTTCTCCCTGTTCCAGTCGATTCCGGACTCCTGGGCGATCGACCAGCTCTTCCCCATCGTCCCGATCCAGCGGCTCAACCAGAAACCGGACGTCATGGCCTCCATCGCCGACATCACCTGCGACTCGGACGGCGAGATCACCAGCTTCGTCGGCGAGAACGGACGGACCAAGTTTCTCCCCCTGCACAAAATCAGGAAGGACGAGGACTACTTTATCGGCTTCTTCCTGATCGGCGCCTACCAGGAAATCCTCGGCGACCTGCACAACCTTTTCGGCGACACCAACGCGGTGCATATTACCTTCAGCAAGAAGACCAACTACAAGATCGACACGGTCATCACCGGCGATGCTATTTGGGAGAGCCTCAAGTACGTGCAGTACAAGGGCCCCGAGATTCTCAAGCACGTCCGCGACACCCTGGAAAAGAGCGTGGCGCTCCGCAAGATATCCATCGAGGAGACCAGCCATTTCCTGGAGCTCCTGGACAAGGCGCTCGTCTCCTATACCTACCTCGGGGAATAGGGAACGCCGCTTTTCCGCCATGCCTGCGTTGGCCTTCGGGATTCCTTGTGCGGCGTAGCGCCGCTACGCCTCCGCGTCATCCCTTGCCCGCCTTGGCCTGACGAAAAATCGACGTTCCCTGTCTGACAAATGAAATATTGCAGGATGAGAAGGCGCCGGTTCCGGAAGGAGCGGCGCCTTTCTTGCTGCTGCGGTTTGCGATTCACTTAGTTCCTTGCCCTGCCGGAACTTTTTTGCTACCATGTCCGCAAACTTCATACGTGCAACGGTTGCCCCATGAACCCTCCCGACAATCTCGTCGTCTTTACCCTCGACAGCAGCCACTACGCGTTGCGCCTCTCCGCAGTGGAGAGGGCCGTGCGGATGGTTGAAATAACCCCCCTCCCGCACGCGCCGGAAATCGTAGTCGGAGTCGTCAATCACCAGGGGCGGATCATTCCTGTCCTGAATATCCGGGAACGTTTCCGTCTCCCCGAGCGCCGGGCAGGGGTGAGTGATCAACTGCTGATTGCCCGCACCGCGCAACGCACCGTTGCACTCATCGTGGATGCGGTGCGCGGTGTTATCGAATCCCCGGAGCAGGGGGCAATTGCCCCGGCAACGATCGTTCCCGGCCTGGATTATGTGACAGGGGTGGTGAAGTTTGCCGACGGTATGCTGTTCATCCACGATCTCGACGAATTCCTTTCCCTTGAAGAGGAGGAGGCGCTGGAAGCAGCTATCAGCGCGGAAGCGCGGAAGTTCTGAAGAGCGGAAGCTCGGAAGCTCGGAAGCAAAAGACTATAACTTTCCTGCCAGCCTTCCGCGCTTGCGCGCTTCCTGACTAATAAAGGAATAAATGACTCACGGCATCAGCGATCAATTATTGTCACAGTTCAGCGAATTCGTTACTGTCCGGTTCGGACTGCATTTCCCGAGGAAACGCTGGCGCGACCTCCAGCGGGGCCTGGTGTGCGCTGCCCGTGAATTCGGCTTGAAAGACGCCGCCGAGTGTATCAGCTGGCTCACCTCTACCGAGCTGACCAGGAGCGAGTTCGACATCCTTGCCGGCTGTCTGACGATCGGCGAAACCTACTTCTTCCGGGAACCGAACAGTTTCGAGGCCCTGGAAACGGAGATTCTCCCGGCCCTGATAAGCGCCCGGCGGGGGAGGGACCAGCGGCTGAGGATCTGGAGCGCGGGGTGCGCGACCGGCGAGGAACCCTATTCCATTGCCATGCTGCTCCACCGGCTGATTCCCGATCTGCCGCAATGGAACGTCACCATCCTGGCTACTGACATCAACCCCGAGTTCCTGCGCACGGCGGCACGGGGCGTATACGGTGACTGGTCGTTCCGCGGCGTCCCTGCCGGGGTCAAGGTAAAGTATTTCACCGGCACCCGGGAAGGGAAATTCGAGATATCCGGCACGATCAGGAAAATGGTGACGTTCGCCCCGCTCAACCTGGCGGAAGACCCGTATCCATCGCTTGTCAACAACACCAATGCGCTGGACATCATCTTCTGCCGCAACGTGCTGATGTACTTTGCGCCGCGCCAGATACAAAAGGTGATCGAGAAGTTCCACCATTCCCTTGTGCCCGGCGGCTGGCTGGCTGTCAGCCCGTGCGAGACGTCACATACTTTTTCCCGGGAATTTGAAACTGTTCATTTCCACAATGCAGACTTCTACAGGAATATTGAGCCCGGGAAAGCGGCTGCACTGCCATTCGAGGCAGCCGGCGGGAAGACGGTTCCCCTCTCTTCCGTCACCACGGGTGAACGTGACGCGGTTCGGCGTTTAACTCCGCCACAACAGGATCTTCAAACTTATCCCGAAGCAATCCCGGGGAAGGATCATGCCGGGCAACCGGCTACCCCCTCTGAGAAGGCGCACGAGCTCCACCGGCAGGGACTCATTGACGACGCAACGGGGAAATTTGAGGATATCCCGGCCGGCACTCCGGAGGGGCCGGATGCCGCGCTGCTTATGGCCAGAATTCACGCCAACCGGGGCAATTTTGCAGAGGCCCTGGAGTGGGCCGGACAGGCCATTGCCGCCGACAAGCTCGATCCTGAAGCGCACTACCTGCAGGCGCTGATATTCCAGGAGCAGGGTGCCGATGATGCGGCAATCGCCTCTCTGAAGCGGGCGCTCTATATTGACCAGGCATTCGTGCTTGCCCATTTCGCCCTGGCGAACCAGTTCGCGCGCCGGGGAAAGGCGAAAGATGCGGCCCGGCAGCTGGAGAATGCGGCTCTGCTGCTGCAGGCATACGGCGATGGCGATATCCTGCCGGGGTCTGACGGGTTGAGCGCCCGCCGACTTGCCGAGATCGTCGCATCAACCAGGGGAGGCGTCGTTAAAAGCAGGGGCTAGGGACTGGGAATCGGGAATTAGCAGCCTGGAAAGGAAGTCTTGATGGAGCAGAAAGGGAAAAAGCCGGTGCGGAAGGTGAAGCCGGCAACTGACGTGCAGAAGATGTTGCGACAGGACGAGGAGGAGGCTGCACGATTGCCCGGCCGGGAATTGACTCCTGCCGCGGAGCGGAAAATCCTGCATGCCCGGGCGCAGGCGCTCGCCCGGGAACCCCTTGGGGAAGATGTCGCAACAGAGTGTTTCGAGGTCCTTGAATTTCTCCTGGCGTATGAAACATACGGCATCGAAATGTCCTATGTCCGCGAGACCCTGCCGTTAAAAGATCTTACCCCGGTCCCCTGCACCCCGCCCTTTGTCCTCGGCCTGATCAGCGTGCGGAGCCAGATCGTCTCCGTCATCGATATCAGGAACTTCTTCGATCTGCCGGTAAAGGGGTTGACCGACCTCAACAGGGTCATCATCCTGCAGGACGGCGGGATGGAGTTCGGCATCCTGGCGGATGCCGTGCTCGGGGTGCGGACAATTCCCCTCGCCGAGGTGCAGCCGTCGCTCCCCACGCTCACCGGCATCAGGGAAGAGTACCTGAAAGGGGTAACGAAAGAGCGGATGACGATCCTGGATGGGAAAAAGCTGCTTAGTGATAAAAATATCATCGTCCATGAAGAGATAACAGAGTAAACAGACTTTCATTTGATACAGGAAGGGAGCCAGGAGATGTTAGGTAAATTCCGGATCAGGACAAGATTGCTGGGGAGTTATGCAATAATCATCGCGCTCATGATCATCACCGGGGCATATGCCTTGGACAGGCTGAGCTACGTGGCGAGCCGCACCACGGAACTGTATGAACACCCGTTCACCGTCAGGAAAAACATTCGCGATGCGAACCTCAACTTCACCAAGATGCAGTACAAGCTGAAAGATGCCGTGCTGGCCAAAGAGAGCGGCGCAGTGAATGCCGATCTGAAGGAGATATCCGCCTTTGAGAATGAGTTCAAAGTTAACATGGAGGTGGTGAAGGAGCGCTTTCTCGGCAAGAAGAGCGACGTTGACGATATTTTCAGGATCTACGTGGAATGGAAACAGCTCCGTGATCAAGTCGTCGCTGCGGTGAAGGAAAACAAGCACGATACTGCGGCGCACCTTATGGCCGGTATCGATGCGAACCAGTTTCCCGCCATGGAAAGGGAAATGGCCGATGTGTTCACCTTCGTCGACAACAAGGCGGCCACATTCTACAAGGAGTCACAGGAAGCGGCACGGGAATCGTACCTCCTTATTTTGGTGATGAACGTGATGGAGATTATCTTTGCCGTGATCATCGCCCTCCTTTTGATTCGCAGCATCACCCGTCCCCTGAATATAGCAGTTGGAGTGGCGGAGCGGGTCGCCTCCGGCGACCTGACCGTTGTAGTTTCCGTACCCGACAGCCGGGACGAACTGACAATGCTGCTCACAACCTTCCAGCGGATGGTGGAGAACCTCCGGACCCAGACACTGGCAATCCGGGAAGGGGTGAATGTCCTGGCCTCTTCCGCGAGCGAGATCCTCTCCTCGACGACCCAGGTCGCGTCGAGCGCGGCAGAGAGCGCCACGGCGGTGAATGAGACGACCGTCACCGTCGAGGAGGTCAAGCAGACCACCCAGCTTTCCGCGCAAAAGTCCCGCCACGTCGCCGACAGCGCGCAGAAGGCCCTGCAGGTCTCCCATCAGGGGAAAAAATCGGTGGAAGACGCCGTCCAGGGGATGAACCGCATCCGGGAACAGATGGAAACCATTGCCGGGAGTATTGTCAGCCTGAGTGAGCAGAGTCAGGCGATAGGCGAAATCATCACGACGGTCAATGACCTTGCCGAACAGTCAAACCTCCTTGCTGTCAATGCAGCCATCGAGGCGGCCAAGGCGGGTGAGCAGGGGAAGGGCTTCGGCGTGGTGGCCCAGGAGGTCAGGAACCTCGCCGAGCAGTCCAAGCAGGCTACCGCCCAGGTAAGGACGATCCTCAACAATATCCAGAAGGCGACCAATGCGGCGGTGATGGCGACGGAACAGGGGAGCAAGGCGGTGGAATCAGGTGAGAAAAAGTCGAACGAGGCGGGGGAGTCGATCCGGGTGCTGGCTGACAGTATCGGGGAATCGGCCAATGCGTCGGCCCAGATCGCTGCGGCAAGCCAGCAGCAGATGGTGGGGATGGACCAGATAGCGCTGGCCATGGAAAACATCAAGGAAGCGAGCCGTCTGGGGGTCACCAGCACTCAGCAGGCCGAACATTCGGCGCAGGACCTCCATGAGCTGGGCCAGAAGCTGAAGCAACTGGTGGAACGGTTCAAGCTGTAAAGTAGGGGCGATTCTTGTGATCGCCACTATTTGGGCAAACACAAGGTTTGCCCCTACAAGGGATCCGATGAACAACGATTTTAACAAAAGGCTTCTGGCAACGTTTGCGTCCGAGACCAAAGAGCGGCTCGCCGTCATTACCGCCAGCCTGATGGAGCTGGAGAAGACCGCTGTGCCGGAAATGCGGCGGGAGATTCTTGAAGTCATCTTCCGGGAAGCGCACAGCCTGAAAGGAGCTGCCCGCGCCGTGAACATGGCCGGGATTGAATCGCTCTGCCATGCGCTGGAAAACGTCTTTTCCGCACTGAAACGGGAAAACGGCGCCACCCCCCCGGCGCTGTTCGACCTGCTGCATCAGGCGGTAGACGCTATCGGCCGGCACTCCCTGTCTCCTGAAACAGACCGGGAGCCAGCGGGGAAATCCCGGACCAGGGAAATCGTCCTGAGCTTGGGAAAATATGCGAAAGGTGGTGCGGCACCCGTTCCGCTTCCCCCGCAGCAGGCATACAGTGAAGAATCCCCTTCAACCGGGCGGCCTGCCGTTGCCGAGACTGTCAGGATCCCTGCCGGCAAACTGGATAACCTGTTCCATCAGGCGGAAGAAATGCTTGTGGCAAAAATGGCCGGCCGGCAACGGTCCGCAGAGCTTGCAGAACTCCGTGCCTCCCTTGCCCTGTGGGAAAAGGAGTGGGACAAGATCCGCCCTGCCGTGCGGAGCCTGAATAAATCGTTGCACGCGGAAGCCGGACAGGGCCTTCCGCTTCCGGATACCGGCCAACTGGGCAAGCTCCTGACGTTTTTCGAATGGAGCCATTCCTGCATCAAATCCGTGCAGAACAAAGCGCATGGATTGGCAATAAACGCTGAAAATGACCGATATGCTCTTACCGGCATGGTGGATAACCTCCTTGATGACATGAAAAAGACGTTGATGCTCCCCTGTGCAGCCATTCTGGAAGTCCTGCCGAAGATGGTCCGGGACCTGGCGCGAGCCCGCGGCAAAGAGGCGGAGCTGATGATCGGGGGGGAAACCATCGAAATCGACAAGCGGGTCCTGGAAGAAATGAAGGCCCCGCTCATCCATCTGGTGCGCAATTGCATCGACCATGGCATCGAAAAACCGGAGGAGCGGAAGCTGAGAAACAAGCCGGTGCAGGGGGCGATAACGGTAATAATAACCCTCATCGATTCCGGCCGGATAGAGATACTCGTAGCCGACGATGGGGCGGGTCTCGATACCGCCCGGTTGACGGCGACCGCCGTGCAGCGCGGCGTCGTAACGGCGGAAGAGGCGGGCAGGATGGAGGAGAAGGACTTTCACGAGCTTGTCTTCAGGTCCGGGCTCTCCACCAGCACCATGATAACCGACATCTCGGGGCGGGGGCTCGGCCTGGCCATCGTGAGGGAAAAAGCCGAAAAAATGGGTGGGACCGTATCCGTGGCAAGCGATCCGCACAAGGGGACCACGTTCAGGATGGTCCTCCCCCTCACCCTTTCGACCTTCAGGGGGATTGTCGTCACGGTGGGGGATCAACCGTTCATCGTTCCGGCTCTTGCCGTGGGAAAGGTTAAGAGAATCGACAAAGCCTCGCTCAAGACCGTGGAGAACAGGGAAACCGTTGAATTGGGAGGAGCGGTGCTTTCTTTTGTCCGGCTGGCCGATGTCCTGCAGCTTCCTCAAAAAGAGGGGCCCGGCGAGGATTCCGGCCATATCCGGCTTTTTACGATCGGCAGCGGTATGGGCCGGATCGCCTTCGGTGTGGACAACATCCTCGATGAACAGGAAGTCCTGGTGAAAAGTCTCGGCCGGCAGCTCTCCCGGGTCCGCAATGTTGCAGGCGCCGCGGTGCTGGCACAGGGGAAAGTAGTCACAATCCTGCATCCCGGTGACCTGCTCATCTCCGCCAGTAAGGGAGTTGCCGTACCGGCCGTCATCGGGCAGCCTGCGGAAACTGCCGAAGCGGTCCGCAGAACGGTCCTGGTCGTCGAAGACTCCATCACCGCCCGGTCGCTTCTGAAAAACATCCTGGAAACGGCCGGCTACCAGGTCGTAACGGCTCTGGACGGAATCGACGCGCTGACGCAGCTCCGCACGGC
>JBGPCQ010000130.1:0-8296 GCA_041481895.1 Geobacteraceae bacterium
GAGACCGAGACCGACCTGTTCGGCGAGCAGGCGGTACTCTGCGGCGGCTGCGTCGAGCTGGTGAAGATGGGCTTCGAAACCCTGGTGGAAGCCGGCTATTCCCCGGATATGGCCTACTTTGAGTGTCTGCACGAACTGAAACTGATCGTTGACCTGATGTACGAAGGCGGCATCGCCAACATGAACTACTCCATCTCCAATAACGCCGAGTACGGTGAATACGTCACCGGGCCGAAGGTGATCAACGAGCAGAGCCGCGCGGCGATGAGGGAGGCCCTGGTAAACATCCAGAACGGTTCCTACGCCAAGCAGTTCATTATGGAAGGAATGACCAAGTATCCGGAAATGACTGCCTATCGTCGGCTTAATGCTGCCCATCCTATCGAGGTGGTCGGTGAAAAGCTGCGCAGCATGATGCCCTGGATTCAAAAAGGCAAAATTGTTGACAAGAGCAAGAACTAGAGGCGATTAAAATCGATAAAAAGGCCGGGCTCGGGACTACGTCGAATATTCCTTGAAGCCCGGCCTTTTTGCAGGTAGTATTGAAGCACCAAGTTTTTCAAGGGAGACTTCAGGCCGATTGATGCAGATAGAGTGTGGTCAATGGCTTGAACAATTCCGGTAGTCCGGGGAAGAGTGATGCGCAACGAAAATACTCCCATAGCCGTGGAAGGGTACCCGTTCATAGCCGTGGCCGGCTTTGTGACTGTAGTAGTAGCGATTCTTTCGTGGAAGCTCCTCGCGGTCCTCGGCCTCTGCGTTACCCTGTTTTGCGCCTATTTTTTCAGGAACCCGAAGCGGGTCGTTCCCGAAGACGAACATGCCGTGCTGGCCCCGGCCGACGGCAAGGTAATCTATCTCGGACCTGCCCATGATGGGCGGCTCGATGCCGAAATGGTGAAGATCAGCATCTTCATGTCGGTTTTCAATGTCCATATCAACCGGGCGCCGATTTCCGGCCGGGTGATTGACACCTTTTATCAAAAGGGGAAGTTTCTCGACGTCCGGGATACCCGGGCAACTTTCGAGAACGAACAGAGTGGTCTGCTGGTTGAAACCGCACGTGGTTTGAAGGTAATGGTAGTTCAGGTGGCAGGACTAATTGCCAGGCGCATTGTCTGCTATCCCGTAAAGGGAGACCTCCTGGTACGAGGGAATTGTTACGGACTGATCCGGTTCGGCTCCAGGCTGGATATCTACCTGCCGAAAAATACCGACCTACGGGTGGCCATGGGAGACAAAACCGTGGCAGGCGAGACTATTCTGGGGTATCTGCCATGAACGGTGAAAAGATCGACAGGTCGGAAAGCATGAAAAAGGGGATCTATATCCTCCCCAATCTTTTTACCACCGGCAGCCTGTTTGCAGGCTTTTACAGCATGGTGGCAACCATGAACGGCGATTTCCGGACCGCCGCCATATGGGTGCTCGTCTCCTCGATCTTCGACGGCCTCGACGGCAAGGTGGCACGGCTTACCGGCACTTCCAGCAAATTCGGGGTCGAGTATGACTCCCTGGCCGACCTTGTGGCTTTTGGCGTGACTCCGGGGCTTCTCATGTACTCCTGGGCGCTCAAACCGTTCGGCAGGCTCGGCTGGCTGGCGGCTTTCCTTTTTGTGGTCTGTGGCGCGCTCAGGCTCGCCCGTTTCAACGTTCAGGTGGACACTGTCGAGAGCAAACGTTTTATCGGTCTTCCCATCCCGGCCGCTGCCAGCATGGTATCGGCCACGGTGCTTCTTTTTTATCATTACGGCTGGCCCAGCTCTTACAAAAAGCTCGCCATTCTCATTCTGATCTATTCCCTCGCGTTCCTTATGGTTTCCAACGTTAAATATTATTCCTTCAAGGACCCGGGCATTATAAAGCGCCAGCCTTTTGCGTTTCTTGTCCTCTCCATCCTTCTCCTCATCATCATCGCTGCTGAACCGGTAGTGATGCTTTTCCTGATTTTCCTCTGTTACATCGCCTCCGGGCCAATCGCCTTCATCATGACATGGCCTCGCAGGCGGCGTCTAGAAAAGGCGGTCCACAAGGGTCATGAAGCGCACGCCCCCCAGGAAAAGATCCAGAACTGACCCGGGCCGGTTTTTGGCGCCGACAAACTCTTTTTGATTACTTAAAACTTATTGGAATCTAAGCGGAATTCCCTTGACAGAGATCGAGGGAATTTCTATTATGCATCAAACTGTAAAGGCAGTGAAGAGGAGTAGTAGTCCCCAACCTTTGTCACAGAGAGCCGGTGGGCGGTGCGAACCGGTATGAAGGAAGGACGAACTCGCCTCGGAGCCTCTCTCCTGAAAAGCAGTAGGGGGAGACGTAAAGCCCGCGTAAAGGGTAAACGAAGGTCCGGACTTTCCCGGGTGCATTTTGGCTTAGACCAAGGCAAGCAAGGAGGAAACGGCGAGGCGTACCGGATAGTACGTTGAGTTGTTGACGACGAAGCTCACGCAGGTATCAGCCAAAAGACGCGGCGGGACCCCGGATGAATGAGGGTGGTACCGCGAGGCTCAAGCCTTCGCCCCTTGTTGGGCGAAGGTTTTTTTATATCCGGTCATGGTGTTATCCGGATTATATGGAATACTACATGGGAAGACAGTTGGTATGCTGAGGTTCCATGCGCACACAATGCTTACAGGAATTCAATACAAGGAGGTAGACTATTATGGCTGCAAAGAAAGCTGATTTGAAAACCATCAAGATTTTCGACACCACCCTGAGAGACGGCGAGCAGTCTCCCGGCGCAAGCATGAACATCGACGAAAAGCTGAGAATTGCCAAGCAGTTGCAGAAACTTAACGTGGATGTTATAGAAGCGGGTTTTCCCATTGCGTCAGATGGCGACTTCGAAGCTGTGAAAAAGATCGCCCAGGCAATCAAGGGGCCGGAGATAGCAGGTCTATGCCGGGCCAGCACCAAGGACATCGACCGTGGCTGGGAGGCGCTGCAGTACGCCGGGGAGAAGGGAAGGATCCATACCTTTATCGCCACTTCCGACATTCACATGAAGTACAAACTGAAAATGTCACCCAAAGAGGTACTCGCGGCTGCGGTCAAGGCGGTGAAGCGGGCCAAGTCCTATACCCCGAACGTGGAATTTTCCTGCGAAGATGCGGTACGCACGAATCTGAAATTCATGGCCGAAGTGGTGGCGGCCGTCATCGATGCCGGCGCCACGACCGTCAATATTCCTGATACGGTCGGCTACACCATTCCCTTCGAGTATTTCAACATTATAAAATACATAAAGGAGAACGTTCCCAATATCGACCAGGCGATAATTTCCGTTCACTGTCATAACGACCTGGGCCTTTCCGTCGCCAATTCCATAGCCGCGGTTCAGGCCGGGGCGGGGCAGGTTGAATGTACCATCAACGGCATTGGCGAGCGGGCTGGCAACTGCTCGCTGGAGGAATTCGTCATGGCGCTTAAGACCCGCAGTGACATTCTTCCGTTCAAAACCAATGTGGCCACTGAACACCTGACCCCGGCCAGCCGGTTGTTGACCACGGTCACCGGGATCGTGGTGCAGCCCAACAAGGCGATTGTCGGCGCAAACGCCTTTGCCCACGAGGCGGGCATTCACCAGCATGGCATGCTCATGGAAAAGACAACCTATGAAATCATGACTCCGGAATCAGTCGGTTTGAAGACCAACGTTTTGGTGCTGGGCAAGCACTCCGGCCGCCATGCCTTCAAAAAGAGGCTGGAGGAACTTGGGTACGATCTTAAAGATGAACTGCTGAACAGAGCGTTTGAGCGGTTCAAGACGCTGGCGGACCTGAAGAAGGAAGTCTTCGACGAAGACCTTGATGCAATCGTCGCCGATCAGGACCTTCAGGGGGCTGAGGAGCACTATAAGCTCTCCCATATTACGGTTACCTGCGGTTCCTTTGCCGTGGCTACGGCCACGGTGCAGATGGAGATCGACGGGAAGCCCGTCCGCACCGCCGAGCTGGGTGACGGCCCGGTCGATGCAACCCTGAAAGCCATCAAAAAGCTCACCAGATCGAAAGCCAAGCTCATTCAATACAACGTGGGTTCGATAACCGGCGGTACCGATGCGCAAGGTGAAGTTACGGTTAGAGTCGGTGACGGTGACAGGACGGTTATCGGGCGCGGTTCTTCCACGGATATTATCGAGGCTTCGGCGAAGGCCTATATCCATGCCCTCAACCGGCTTGGCTCCAAGAAGGAAAAGGCGATTGAGCACCTGTAAGGTCTGCCATCGACCCGTGCTGAACAAAAAAAAGCCCCGGAGGCGGTTCCTCCGGGGCTTTCCCGTAGTGCAAATCGATTGTGCCGGTCAGATCTTTTTGACGTTGGCGGCCTGCAGGCCTTTCGGCCCGTTAACCACGTCGAAGGAAACGGCTTCTCCTTCGGCGAGGGATTTGAATCCATCACCCCCGATTGCGGAGAAGTGAACGAATACATCCTCACCGTTTTCCTGCTCGATAAAGCCGAACCCTTTAGCGTCGTTGAACCATTTTACCTTACCCTGTGCCATCTTCCTACCTCCTTTTGTTACCTCCGGTTCTGTTGCCGGAACTACGGTAAATTGCTGCAGTTGCCGGAGTCTTGAGGCAGGAAAACCTAAATTCGATACTGAGCGGTACAGGTTTTCTGGAGCTGCAAAAGCTTCCGAAGCTTACTGCATATTAATTTTAAAAGTTAACATGCTGTTTTTACACTGTCAAGGGGTAATTAAAATTTATTAGGGTGCATTTCGTCGTGCTGCCTAGAATTTGTTGATTCTCCCGATGAAGGCTATCAACAGACCATAGTGCTGGTGGTGAAAGTGCAGGACCAGGCGGGGGAGGTGGAGAAGGTCCGGTTCGTCGGCTTCCTCAGTAAAAGGTGCGGAACGCTCTATCCTGGTGCCGGCATGGAGAACCTCGGGAAACTCGCTGCCAAGCACTTCGATGTCGGCATCTGACAATTCCTTGTTGAGCCTGATGACGAGCTTCCCCTCCACGAACCTCATGGAGTGATAGTTCCGGTAAAACTCCTCGATGACCCGGATCGCCTCTTCTGCATTGCTGGTAATGGTGAAGATGGCGAAATCCTCGGCGGAGATATACCCCCTGCCCAGCATGGCGGATTTGATGAATTCGAACCAGATGTCCCAGTAGCCGCTCCCGTCGTCGATCAGAACGAGGGGGGTCGGCGAGGTTTTTCCGGTCTGGATGAGGGTGAAGACTTCCATTGCCTCGTCGAGGGTGCCGAATCCTCCGGGAAAGACGGCAATGGCGCTGCTTTCCTTGACAAAAGCGACCTTGCGGGTGAAAAAATATTTGTAGGTGATGAGCCGGGGGTTTTTCAGCATGACCCGGTTCGGCGCCTGTTCGAAAGGGAGCCGGATATTGACCGCAAACGAGTTTTCGCTCCCCGCCCCTTCGTTGCCGGCCTGCATGATGCCTGGTCCGCCACCGGTAATGATCATGTAGCCGAGATCCGCCAGCCGTTTGCTGAAACTGACGCATGTACGGTAAATCGGTTCGTTAGGGTCGGTCCGTGCAGAACCGAATATAGTGACCTTTTTCCTCTGCCGGAAGGGGGCGAATACCTTGTTGGTGTACCGCATTTCCTTCATTGTGTTATTGAGCATCTTGAGGTCAGCGAGATAATCGGATTCCTGCCCGGACTTCAAGGCAGAAATGATCATCTCCCGGACCAGATTGGGATGATGAATTCCGCCTGCCTCCCGGAGCAGGTCGTCAATAATCCGATCGACGTCACCGTTTGTCTTTGCAAAGCTCAATTCCATGGGTTCAGCAGGTCTCCTACCGGAAAATGCGAAAATGAGATTTACTATAACACGTGAGTGTCAGTCAGGCAATTGTTAAGGGGGATGGAACAATTATTAAATTGATTTATTATAGTTATTTCGCTAAATTGAAAAGCTAAACTAATAAATTTTAACGAGAAAGGGAGTTTTTGATGATGGGAAAGACTATTGCAGAAAAAATTTTCGCCAGTCACCTTGTGGATGAGCCCTTTCCGGGGACCAGGGTGCTCAGGCTCGATGTGGTGATGTGCCATGAGATCACGACCCCCATCGCCATTGCCGATCTCATGGCGCGTGGTAAGGACCGGATATTCGATCCGTCCAGTATCAAGGCGGTCATCGATCACGTGACCCCCAGCAAGGACACGAAAACCGCGACCCAGGCTAAAATTCTCCGGGACTGGGCGCGCCGTCATGCAGTCAAGGACTTCTTCGATGTGGGGGCCAACGGCGTCTGTCATGCCCTTTTCCCCGAGAAAGGATTTATCCGTCCCGGCTATACGGTGATCATGGGCGACTCGCATACCTGCACCCATGGAGCGTTCGGCGCGTTCGCCGCCGGAGTGGGGACCACGGACCTGGAAGTGGGAATCCTGAAAGGGGTCTGTGCGTTCCGCGAACCGAAAACCATCAGGATCAATCTCAACGGCTCGCTTCCCAAAGGGGTTTATGCCAAGGACGCGATCCTTTATGTGATCGGCCAGATCGGAGTGAACGGCGCAACGGACCGGGTGATGGAGTTCCGCGGCCCGGTGGTGGACGCCATGAGCATGGAGTCCCGCATGACCCTTTGCAACATGGCGATAGAAGCAGGGGGCACCTCCGGAATCTGTATGCCTGATGCCGTCACCGTCGAGTATCTCTGGCCTTTCATCCAGAACGACTATCCCTCGAAAGAGGCGGCCCTGGAAGCCTTCAGTCAGTGGCGGTCGGACGATAACGCCGCATATGATCAGGTGCTGGATTTTGATCTTTCCGAGCTTACGCCGCTCGTTACCGACGGATACAAACCCGATATTGTCAAGCCGATCTCGGAAATGGCCGGCACCCCGGTGGACCAGGTCTATCTCGGCTCCTGCACCAACGGTCGGCTGGAGGACCTGCGAATAGCGGCAGCCATTCTGAAGGGGAAGAAGATCGCTGCGAACGTACGCGCAATTCTCTCCCCGGCTACCCCCAGGATTTTCCGTGAAGCCATGCAGGAAGGGCTGATCGAAATTTTCATGGAGGCGGGTTTCTGTGTAACCAACCCCACCTGCGGTGCCTGTCTCGGCATGAGCAACGGCGTACTGGCGGAAGGGGAGGTATGCGCATCAACAACCAACCGGAATTTCATGGGGCGTATGGGGAAGGGGGGGATGGTCCACCTCATGTCGCCGGCGACAAGTGCGGCGACGGCAATAGAAGGAAAGATGGCCGACCCTCGCAAGTACCTATGAGGGAGCGTGGCTTTTGACTCGGCCTGGCGGCCTCGCCCTGCGGGCAGCCTACGCTGTCCAATTCGCACTGCGAATTGTCCGCAATCGCGGGCGCCTTGCGCTTATCGAAAAATCCGCGCTCCTGGACAATTTTTAACTCAATTCATGTTTTCGCAAGGAGAAATTATATGAAAACCTTTGGCGGACCGGCCCTCTTTCTCGACCGTTCAGACATCAATACCGACGAGATCATTCCGGCCAAGTACCTGACGGAGATAACCAAAGAAGACCTGAAACCTTATCTGCTGGAAGATCTGAGGCTTCCCGGTTTTGATCCTAAAGGTGGTCGGACAAAAGCTGCCCGGGTGATCGTGTCGCGCGCTAATTTCGGCTGCGGCTCATCCCGTGAGCATGCACCATGGGTCTTTGAAGTCAATGACATCACCGTGGTCATTGCCGAGTCGTTTGCCCGTATTTTCCGCCAGAACATGTTTAACTGCGGCATGGCCGCGATCGAACTCCCCAAGGATAAAATCGCTCTGTTGTTCGGTTATGCCGGTTATCCTGATGCAGCTATCGCGGTAAATTTGGAAAAGCAGCTCGTGACAGTCAAAGGGGGAGGGAAAGAGGAGACATTAGCTTTCGATATTTCGCCCTTTGACAAGGCCCTTGTCCTCGCCGGCGGCTGGGTCGATTATGCAGACACGAAATATTAATTAACCATTTGTCTGGCATGATCCCGCTGAGGAGCTTGATTGACGATGCGAACCCCGCGGTAAAGTGATTTTGCCGGTGGCCCTTCCGGCTGGAGATGTGATTCGATCGCCGGCAGCCGAACGGCTGGTTTAATCCAACTGCGCGATGGCGCTAATAGAGAATAATATTTCTTTTTCAGTTGACTCTGTTTCATCCAAGAGGATAATGTTGTTAATTTTTCACTTGGAACAGGGTTATCCAGGAGTTTATGATCGGGGTCAAGAGATTTATAACCGTCCTGCTGCCGTTTTTCTTTATGGACATGCCTCTCTGGGGAGAGGAGGGGATTAAAAGCTCCGGGGAGGGGACCATTTTTACCTTCTGGCCCCTGGTAGAC
>JBGPCQ010000131.1:0-8259 GCA_041481895.1 Geobacteraceae bacterium
GTAGAGCGCCTGCAGGAGGTGCTCAGGAACAATCCCCCTCCGTGGCTCAGGAAGGCGATGAACAAGGATCAGGCGGGATCGTTCACCGACGATTAGAGGAGTGCCGCTTTTTCGCCCTGTCTGCGTGAGTCTTCGGGACTCCTTGTGCGGCGTGGCCCCCTCTCTCTATCCCTCCCCCAGAGGGGGAGGGGATACAGTTCACCCTCTCCCTCCGGGAGAGGGTGGCCAAAGGCCAGGTGAGGTGCCTCCGCGCATTCCCTTGACAGCCTTGACAGGACAAAAAATCGACGCTCCTGATTCAGTGGAAAAACCAAGACAAGGAGGAATAGTAACATGGCATACATTACCGGATTACGCAGAAACAAAACCGAATACACCCCCCAGTTCATCAAGGCCCTCGACGAGGAAACCTGCATCGGCTGCGGCCGCTGCTACAAGGTCTGTGTCCATGACGTGCTCGCTTTCGAAGAACTGGACGAGGACGACTCGGCCAAGATGTTCATGAAGGTCGCCAACCCGGGCAACTGCATCGGCTGCCAGGCGTGCGGCCGGACTTGTTCGAAGAAGTGCTTCACCTTCGAACCGGTAGTCCTTTAAGGAGCGATGTCTTCCGGAACCTGGCGGCGTTTTGCTTCGGAACCCATTGTGCGGCGTGGCGCTGCCACGCCTCCGCCGGTCTCCTCGCAAAGCCTTGCCAGAACCCGAAATACCTCGCTCCGCAGGTTTTTGTACATCAAACGGCTGCGGCTTTTTGGCAACAAGTTCGTTGGCCTTTGCTCTTCCTTGTGCGGCGGTAGCGCTGTTTATGCCCATTGGGTACTATGCCTCCGCGTCAGAACTCGGCCGCCTGCCTGTAGCCGAAAAATCCACAGCCGAACGGTTTGTCTTAAACCTGAAGGAGCGAAAAGTTTCGGGTTCTGGCAAGGCGGGCAACGGTCCCGGCGGAGGCGTAGCCGCGCTACGCCGCACAACGAGGACCGGCAGCCCAACGCAGCCAGGTTCCGGAAATTTTCGCTCCCCTTACGGAGGTGTTCCATGCTTATTGCCGTTGCTTCCAAAGATGGCAGGGAAATCAACCAGCACTTCGGCCATGCCGAGCGGTTTCTCATCTTCGCTGTGGAAGGTACCGAGGCGCGGTTGGTGGATGAGAAGAAGGTGGAGAGGTACTGCACCTACGATGCGGACCACCCGCTGCGCGCCCATGTCCTGAAGGCCATTGCCGACGCCCTCGCCGGCTGCCGGGCAGTGGTCTGCGCCCAGATCGGCCTGGCTCCGCAAATGGAAATGGAGCGGTTCGGCATCGATACGTTTGTGGCGGACGGGGCGATCAGGCCGACGCTTATCGAACTGGCGAAGGTTCTCTGACGGGCGAGGTCTTCCGGAACCTGGCTTCGTTTTGAGTCGGATTCCATTGTGCGGCGTGGCGCTGCCACGCCTCCGCCGGAATCCTCGCAAAGCCTTGCCAGAACCCGAAATCTCTCACCCGTTCTGGTTCAAACCAAACGGCTGCGGATTTTTCGGCAAGAGGCAGGCGGCCGAGCCCTGACGCGGAGGCATGGCAGCGCCATGTCGCACAAGGAAGGGCGAAGGCCAACGAACCTGTTGCCAAAAAGCCGCTGCTGTATCTGGAGCCAGCATGTCATTCAACTACTGCAATCTCCCCCCTTGGGTCATTGCCTCCCGGCATTTCAACGACAACCCGCAGCCTTTGGAGATACAGGGAGTGCGGGCCGCCAACCGGTTCCTGTTCCAAAAACTCGACGGTATTCCGGCCGCCGAAGCGCGCGCTCTCGTCTTCAATGACTACATGTCGGTCAAGTACCAGCTCCACCAGTGGGAGAACCAGGCGACCGATACGGCGCGCAAAAGTATCAGGAACAGCTACCTCCGCTTTCTGCGCGGCTGGATGATGGACTCCAACTCAATCGAAGGTGCGGTGCTCAAGGGGTGGGTGGAGAGCCGCATGGGGCTGCCGCCGACCTATCACAAGGTGCGGATCCCCGATATCCATGCCGAAGAGTACATGGTGTTCGCCATCGACCGGACCAGGGGGAGCGCCCGCACCAATGCGATCAACGCCCAGCTCGATCTCCTCTACGAATACTGCCAGTACGAGCTCTCCCGGAAATACCCCGGCCGGCTGACCATCACCCTCTACCGGGGGACCTTCGATGCCAGCGAGCACGACCTCCTGGAACGGATCGACAAGCGGAAGCAGATCGTCCGCCTCAACAACCTGGTATCCTGCACCTCGGACGAAGAGCGGGCCTGGGAGTTCGGCTTCACGGTCTGGGAGATGCAGGTCCCCCTCGCCAAGGTCTTTTTCTTCAGCGACCTGTTGCCCAACAGCATCATGAAAGGGGAGGGGGAGTACATCGTGATCGGCGGGGAGTACCGGGTAAAGGTCATTCCGTGCACCGTCTGAGGGGGGAGGGTCATGCACCGGCGCTCCACCAGCCGTGATAGCTGAAGGGGACATGGTGACTCAGGTGAACGGTCGCGACAGGCCCATCGCTGATTCGATCCGCCCGCAGGACCGCCAGGAAGCTCTTCTTCTCCCGGCTCTCGTATACTTCCGTCAAGAGCCACCCCGGTTCGTCGCTGTTCCCGGGAAGATGGCTGAGAGCGGAGAGGGGGGCGAACACCGGTTCGCTGCAATAGCTTCCCGCGCCGAAATCGAATCTTTCGGTCCGGCCGGTTTCCATGTCCATCCGGCATATGATCGTCCAGAAAAAGTCGCCGGGCCTGGCTTCGGCCATATAGCCGAAGCGGTAGGCGTGACAGCGGTGCAGTTCGTTTATCCGCGGCCACTCACAGTTCTCGCCGCCGGGCATTTCATGGCGGACGCTTCGCCGTGCCGGATCGATGACGTATCTAAGGACCTTGCCGGGATAGCGATAATTCCCCTTCCTCCTTCCCATCAAGGTGAAAGCGATCGGGTCGGGGCCGATGAGATGGTCGGGGTTATCGTAGCCGATGAAGTCGGCGATAATCTCCCCTCCCTTCTCATAGGCGTTGAATGAATGCCACATGAAACAGGCAGGGGCTTCCAGGAAAAGGGGAGCGCCATTCCCTTCCCTCTCCATCACCATGATGAGGTTTCCCTGCTCCGGCAGCCAGCGGAGAGAATCGGCCAGGCTCCTCAGGCCGAGCAGAACCCCCAGGTATGAGATCTCGGCGGGATGGAGAATGAAGATCATGTGGCGGTCGGAGACAAACCAGTCGTGCATGTAGATATTGCGCGGCATGGGAAGCGCCTGGTGCATCTTGAGCCCGCCATTTTTGTCAAAGACCGTGATATGGAGCGCCGGCTTAGGACCGTACCACATCGCGAAATGGAGCCACTCGCCGTTCAGCGGGTCCATCTTCGAATGGGCCGAATAGGTGGTGAACGTTTCCGGGAGCCCCAACCACGATTCCCCCACGGTTTCAAGGGTAACCGGGTCCAGCTCGTAGGGAAGGAAAGACTCGTCGAAGGCGTAGAGACGCCCGTTCCGAAGATATACCGTAACCCCGGCCTGGCTCTTGAACCTGCTGACTCCCCAGAAGTTGGCCATCACGCCTCCCGGCGCCAGGGTGCTCCAACTCGGATAGATGAATTTGCCGGCAGCCTCCTCGGCGACAAACTTGGCTGTCCGTACGAACCGGTTCCGGTAATGCGCCCCTGCCGCATGGAAGCGGAATGACTGCACCATCCCGTCTCCGTCGAGCAGACTCCGTTTGCGCAATCCGTCCCGGTCGAACAGCCCCGGACCTATACGGTAGAGTGTGCCGCGCAGATCCTCGGGAAGCCTCCCTTCCACCTGCGCCTCGTAGTCGTACTCTTCCCGTAGCGAAGTGGCCAGCCCCAGATATGGCCTTGCGAGGTCGCCGAACTCGGGGAACACCTCTTTCCTGAGGGGGGGGCTCGCGGCACACCCCGGCAGTGCCAGGGAAGCCACAGCGCCACCGGCAATGTGTAAAAAATCACGGCGTGTCAGCATCGGGATTCTTTGCCTCCTTCACGCAATCATAACAATTTTTCTCTTCAAGTAAAGTAACGCTTCAGATCGCTGTCTTTTGTGGTTTAGAGCTTGTCCGTAAATAACGAATTGAATCGAAGAGAGGAGGGGTTGTAATGGGGCGGCTTGAAAAAGAGATGGGGTCTATCATCGGATTTTAGCAGATGATAGACCCCTGATATGGTTCCGCAGTACATAGTGAAATAACTTACCAGTTGACCAACTTCACAACCTTTTTCAGGATCATCAATGCATCAGAGATGTTAATCTTTCCATCCGGCGCAGGCATATTGTTGGCAAAAGGCGCCACATCACCATGGGCAAGCTCTCCTGACGTCGGGGTATGGAGATTGACCGCTATCTTCAGTGCCAGCAGGGCATCTGCGATATCAACCGTGCCCTTACCGTCGACGTCGCCATCGCAGATGGCGGTGGCGGCAACCGTGAAGGAAATGGTCGCGGTGTGCGTCTTGCCGCCCCCCGTACCGGTGACCGTTACGCTGTAGGTGCCCATGGGGGTTGACGCGCCGGTAGTGAGCGTCAGGGTCGTGCTGCCGGAACCGGGCGCCGCGATCGAGGCCGGGCTGAAGGCGGCCGTGGCCCCCGTCGGTACGCCGCTCGCGGTCAGCGCCACCGCCGCGTTGAAGCTGCCGGCGACTGTCGTGCTGATGGTGGCTGCGCCTGCCCCACCCTGGGTTGCGGTGACCGCGGTCGGCGCTGCAAGCGTAAAGTCGGGAACGGCAGTCACCATGAAGGAAATGGTCGCGGTGTGCGTCTTGCTGCCCCCTGTGCCGGTGACTGTTACGCTGTAGGTGCCTATGGGGGTCGAAGCGCCGGCGGTGAGCGTCAGGGTTGCGCTGCCGGAACCGGGTGCCGCGATCGAGGGCGGGCTGAAGGCGGCCGTGGCCCCCGTCGGGACACCGCTCGCGGTCAGCGCCACCGCTGCGGTGAAGCCGCCGGTGACGGTCGTGCTGATGGCGGCCGTGCCCGAGCCTCCCTGGACTGCGGTGACTGCGGATGGCGCTGCAAGCGTAAAGTCGGCGCTCACCGCCCCTTGGGCGGTTACGGCCACGTCATCGAGGTAGATGTCGTTGCCGTAGGCGCTGATGCCCACAAAGCCCAGCCAGAGCGTCTGGTTTTTGTAGGCGCTCACGTCGATGCTGACCTGCGTCCACCCCGTTGTCCCGTCATAACGATTGACCGGGGTGCCAAGGTTGGTCCAACTGGTCCCGTTCGTAGATACCTGCACCTGGACCTGATCGTTAAGATTAGGCCAGCTCGTGTCGCCCGTGTCGTGGTACATCCAGAAGCTCAGGGTGGCGCTTGCTATCGTGCCGGGTATGGCGATACTGCTGGTCCTGTACAGCCGGGTCTGGTTGCCGCTGTCGGCTGTCCAGGAGTTAAAGTCAGCCAGCATGGCGCCGCCGTGCGGCAGGACTATTGGGTGTGCGCCCGCGCCCACCGTGGTCCATAAACCGGCCGTGCCCGAGACCTCGGCCGTTGACCAGCCCCCCGCTTCGAACCCGTCACTGAACAGCGTGGTGGTACTTCCGACCGTGAAGGAAATGGTCGCGGTGTGCGTCTTGCCGCCCCCCGTGCCGGTGATCGTTACAGTATAGGTGCCCGTGGGGGTCGATCCCCCTATGGTGAGTGTCAGGTTAGCGCTGCCGGAACCCGGCGCCGCGATCGAGGCCGGACTGAAGGTGGCTGTGGCCCCCGTCGGTACGCCGCTTGCGGTCAGCGTCACCGCCGCGTTGAAGCCGCCGGTGACGGTCGTGCTGATGGCGGCCAGGGCCGAGCCTCCCTGGGTGGCGGAAAGCGAGGACGGTGAGGCCGAGATCGTGAAGTCCGGGGTGGAAGGGGGGGTGACCATGTAGGAAATGGTCGCGGTGTGCGTCTTGCCGCCCCCTGTGCCGGTGATCGTTACAGTATAGGTGCTCGTGGGGGTCGATGCCCCTGCGGTGAGCGTCAGGGTAGCGCTGCCGGAACCCGGCGCCGAGATCGTCATCGTGTTAAAGCTGGCCGTGGCCCCCGTCGGAAGGCCTGTTGCTGAGAGCGATACGGCATTGTTGAAGCCGCCGGTGACGGTCGTGCTGATAGCAGTGGCGACCGATGCCCCCTGGGTGGCGGAAAGCGAGGACGGTGAGGCCGAGATCGTGAAGTCCGGGGTGGCATAGCCATTACCCGGCTGGATGTTGGTCAATATCCACTGTGTTGTTCCGGACCACGTGTAAGCATCTGTAGTGAAGTCATGCGTGATGTCATACCATCCTGTGTAGGAGCCTCCCCAGCCGAGGTTCACATGGACTTTACTGGTGATGTCGGTCTGGTATCCGTCGACTACCACCTCGTGCCCATTTATGCCATCGGGCGTTTGTATGTTAAACAGAATCGGCCGTGGAGGAACGGCATTCAGTTCTGTCGTGAAAAGGTTAAACCACGAGGTATTATCGCTGTAATTACTCCGATCATATTGGATGATGGAGTTTTTATATTTGAAGTAGTTAGTCAGCGCCGGAGCGATCTTATTAGTATATGCCGAAGAGCCATCACAGCCATATTGCATGTCGACCGCGATACCGGCATCGGACATCAATCGGGCAACGGCGTCCTTCTGGATAATTGAGCTGCTATTGGTAAGAGTGTTCGGCATGTCTGACCAATAGTATGAATGGTTAAAATCGGCACTCAGGGTTGACCCGCTCCAGGCATACGAATGGCTGCCAACGCCGGAATCTGGCCAGTTCCAGTATTTCATCAACTGGGCCATTGCGGTTGCGACACATCCCGTATACGCACGTCCATTGCCCGTCTGAGAACAGCTGTAGTTGGGAGTATAATTGTTGAAAGGTGACGGTTGATCCCACGCGACGCTCAGCAAGGGAGCGACCACCGTAACTGCAAGCGGGGTGGCTAGAGTGGCGGCGCCCGTAGAGGAACCGGCATCTACGGAAGAAGGCGGAGTCCCTTTCAACCACCGCCACGCTTTGGCAACTTTCGTTTCCCCGAAGTCGGCCGCTTGCACAGAGGGAACAACCCCGAGGTTGGCCGCTTGCGCGGAGGCAACAACCGTTTGGCTGATCTTTTTGTAGATCAACGAAATTTCGGGAATGATCCACGACTCTATTGAATGCTTTTCGTTGATGCGTGTCGGGATGAAATCGGAGGTTGTGGAATAGAGCAGGACGGGGCTGAATTCATCGTGGGAAGGGATGAGCAGGTGACCGGCGGGAGAGACCTTCACATTGTAAGCAAGAGGGGCATTTTCATACTTCACTTCTTCAACGTCGGTAACGAACGGATTGGTTGTGCCAGCCCAGTCGCCGTGCGTTGCCACATGATGCTGCATGAATTTTTCGGCAACCTGCTGGGCAGTTTCCTTTGATACTTCGGCAGATAGGCAGATGCTCGGTAGTGACAAAACTAACAATACTGCGATAAAATGCCGTAAAACCAGCAAACGTCCCCTCATAACATCCCCCGTTTTATTGATTGAAGCGAATGTTGGAAATATCAGTAAGAATTATTTTGATTCCTCTTCTGCAGCTGCCCATCACGGGCATATCAAAACCGGCAACAGTGCCTGTCACGGATACTTTCGCCTGATTTAAGTCTTTGTAATAATATATTTTTTTAAATATCTGGTCGTTCTCATCGGATTCAACCCATATTTCCATGGAATTGTTGCTGCTTCCGCCATAAATTTTAAATTTTTCGTACGGAAGCTCTGGATAGTGCCTCCGGTCGAATACGTTGTGCCAATCGATGTAACCGGAGACGCAAACTGTCTGACCTTCACCAGCGATTTTATCTCCGCAAACACCGGGGACCTTGAGGTTATGTTTGGTTTCTTCTAGAGTCAGGCAATCGGGATAATTAAGGGCGAGGGAAGTTGAGGTGCATCCTGCGAAAAGAAATAAATAAGGGATTAAGCTGTTCCTGTATATTTTTCTCATGATGTTATATAAGGCAAAACGATGTTTTTGTCAATATTAATATCCTAATGATGTTAGGAGCTTATAATATATCCGGTCTTGTAGAACTGACATGGACCCGGAAACCAAAGTGGATGCGGGTACGTATTAAAATAAAATTATTGTTTGTGATTGCCAGGATTGAATCGAAGAGGGGAGGGGTTGTAATGGGGCGGGCGCTTGAAAAAGATATGGGGTCTATCATCGGATTTTAGCAGATGACAGACCCCTGATATGGTTCCGCAGTACATAGTGAAATAACTTACCAGTTGACCAACTGCACA